>NZ_JBHSEW010000016.1:0-53523 GCF_042654765.1 Comamonas nitrativorans
GGTGCTGCGTCGAACGCTGCGCAACAGCGGCTCGATCTCGGCAAATTTCTCTCGACTGATGTCGCTTGGGTACGGCTTTCTTTTCATCCAAGGATTGTCGGGGGCAAAAAGATCGTAAACACGTTCTAAGAACGTGTTTACGATCTCGGCGCGAAGGGGTGCGGGAAGCGGATCGGGATGGTCTGCTAGGCGCAAACCGCAGCCATAGCGTTGCTATGGCGAGGATTTGCAACGCCGCAGAGCGCCCGAGGCCGCGACTGCACACCCGCGTGGAGATCGTAAACACGTTCTAAAAATCCAGCTGCTTGTTTTTGATACATCTCAACGCCGCAGGAACACACATCCCTAGACTGAAAAACATGAGTCCGACGCCCCCCGCCTGGCACAGCCTGAGTGCCGACGCCACCCTGGAGCAGTTGCAAAGCCACCAGACCCGGGGCCTCGCCCCCGAAGAGGCCACCCGCCGCCTGGCCGAGTACGGCCCCAACCGCCTGCCCCAGCAGCGCAAGCGCCCGGCATGGCTGCGGCTGCTGCTGCAATTCCACAATGTGCTGATCTACGTGATGCTGGTCGCGGCGGCCGTCACGGCGGCCCTGGGGCACTGGCTGGACACGGGCGTGCTGATGGGGGCCGTCATCATCAACGCCCTCATCGGCTTCGTGCAGGAGGGCAAGGCGGAATCGTCGCTGGACGCCATCCGCCGCATGTTGTCGCTGCACGCCACCGTGCTGCGCGGCGGCGAGCGGCGGCTGGTGGATGCCGAGGCGCTGGTGCCGGGCGACGTGGTGCTGCTCGCGTCGGGCGACAAGGTGCCCGCCGACCTGCGCATCCTGCAAGCCAGAGGCCTGCGTGCCAACGAGGCGGTGCTGACCGGCGAATCCGTGCCCGGCGACAAGCACGAGGGCGCGGTGGCGGCCGATGCGGCCCTGGGCGACCGGCGCGGCATGCTGTATTCGGGCACCCTCGTCGCATCCGGCACCGCCGTGGGGCTGGTAGTGGCCACCGGCACGGGCACCGAGCTGGGCCGCATCAGCGCCCTGCTGGCCACGGTGGAGAACAACACCACGCCGCTGCTGCGGCAGATCGCACGCTTCTCGCACCGGCTGGCGCTGGTGATCGTGGCCTTTGTCGCCGTCACCTTCGCCATCGGCGTGCTGTGGCGCGGGCAGGCGCCCGCCGAGATGTTCATGATGGCCGTGGCCCTGGCCGCGTCGGCCATCCCCGAGGGGCTGCCCGCCATCATGACCATCACCCTCGCCCTGGGCGTGCGGCGCATGGCGCGGCACAACGCCATCATCCGCCAGCTCTCTGCCGTGGAGACGCTGGGCTCGGTCACCGTGATCTGCTCGGACAAGACCGGCACGCTCACCTGCAACGAGATGATGGTGCAACGCGTGGTCACGGCCCCCCATGTCTATGACGTGACCGGCACCGGCTACGCGCCCGAAGGCGGCCTGCACCGGGGCGGCCAGAGCGTGGCGCTGCAGGATCACCCGGCGCTCGCCCCCATCGCCCGCGCCGCGCTGCTGTGCAACGACGCGGCGCTGCATGACAACGAAGGCCACTGGACGCTGACCGGCGACCCCACCGAGGGCGCCCTGCTCACGCTGGCCCTCAAGGCCGGGCTGGACGCGCAGGCCGAACACGCCCACCACCCGCGCACCGACGCCATCCCGTTCGAATCCGAACACCGCTTCATGGCCACGCTGCACCACGACCACGCAGGCCACGCCATGGTGTTCGTCAAGGGCGCCCCCGAGCGCGTGCTGGAGATGTGCGCCACGCAGCGCGACGCGCAGGGCCAGGACGTGCCCCTGGATCCGGACTACTGGCGCCGCGCCGCCAACGACTGCGCCGCCCGCGCCCTGCGCGTGCTGGCCATTGCCACCAAGGCCATGCCCGCCGGGCAGCAGACGCTGGATTTCGCCGACATGGAAGGCGGCTTCACCCTGCTGGGCCTGCTCGGCAGCATGGACCCGCCCCGCCCCGAGGCCATGGCGGCCGTGGCCGAGTGCCACGCGGCGGGCATCCGCGTGAAGATGATTACCGGCGACCATGGCGAGACGGCCCGCGCCATCGGTGCGCAACTGGGCATCGGCGTGGGCAAGCCCGCGCTGACCGGCGCGGAAATCGAGCTGCTGGACGACGCCGCCTTGCGGCAGGTGGTGGCCGAGGTGGATGTGTTCGCCCGCGCCAGCCCCGAACACAAGCTGCGCCTGGTGCAGGCCCTGCAAGCCAATGGCGAGGTGGTGGCGATGACGGGCGACGGCGTGAACGACGCCCCGGCCCTGAAGCGTGCCGACGTGGGCGTGGCCATGGGCAAGAACGGCACCGAGGCCGCCAAGGACGCCGCCGCCATGGTGCTGGCCGACGACAACTTCGCCACCCTGGGCCATGCGGTGCGCGAAGGCCGGGGCATCTACGACAACGTGCGCAAGTTCATCCTGTTCATGCTGCCCACCAACGGCGGCGAGGCGCTGATCGTGTTCGCTGCCATCGTCTTCGGGCTGGTGCTGCCGCTCACGCCCGCGCAGGTGCTGTGGATCAACCTCGTCACGTCCAGCACGCTGGGGGTGGCGCTGGCCTTCGAGCCGGCCGAGGGCGACGTGATGCGCCGCCGCCCGCGCGACCCGTCCGAATCGCTGCTCACGGGGCTGTTCGTGTGGCGCGTGGCGATGGTGTCGGTGCTGATGGCCTGCGCGTCGCTGGGGCTGTTCCTGTGGGAGCAAAGCCAGGGCGCCAGCATCGAGACGGCACGCACCATGGCCGTCAGCTCGGTGGTGCTGGCCGAGATGTTCTACCTGTACAGCAGCCGCCACGTCATCCACAGCGTACTCACGCGCGAAGGGCTGCTCGGCAACCTCAAGGTGCCCGCCTCCATCGCGGTGTGCGTGGCGCTGCAACTGGCCTTCGTGCATCTGCCGTGGCTGCAGGCGGTGTTCGGCTCCACGGATTTGTCCGCCGCCGAATGGGCTCGCGTGGTGCTGGCAGGGGCGGCAGTGTTCGCCGTGTCGGAGATCGAAAAAACGGTGCAGCGCCGGCGGGCCGGCGCTGCCAGCTTGCCTACATGTGATTTTCCAGATACCACTGGATCACGTACTTGGCGATAAAGCCGATAAAGCCCACGGCCAGCCCCAGAAACAGCACAAAGGTGCCGAACTTGCCCGCCTTGGACTGCCAGGCCAGGTTGCCGATGATGAAGATCATGAAAAGAATCAGGGCCGCGACGCCGTAGGTAGAGAAAAACTCCGAAAACTGCTCTTCCGTCATTCCAAACACGATGCTTCCTTTATTCAAACCGCCCTCCAGCCGGGCGGCGCGATTGTGCAACAGGCGGCAAGCCAGCATTGGCAACCCTGCCTTCCAGGTTGTGCCTGCGGCCTGAGAACCTGTTCACGATCTCCGCGCGGGTGTGCAGTCGCGGTCTCGGGCGCTCTGCGTCGTTGCAAATCCTCGCCATAGCACCGCTATGGCTGCGGTTGGCGCCTAGCAGCCCATCCCGATCCGCATCCTGCACCCCTTCGCGCCGAGATCGTGAACAGGTTCTGAGCGAGAGTGGCAAGAGCAGGCACAATCGGCCCCCATGCGTTTTGCTCCCGAACCCTCCCTGCCTTCTCCCCCCACCACCTCGGGCACGGCCGTGCTGCTGTGCAACCTGGGCACGCCCTGCGCCCCCACGGCGGCGGCGGTGCGCCCCTATCTGGCCGAGTTCCTCAGCGACCCGCGCGTGGTGGAGATTCCCCGCCTGGCGTGGTGGCCGATCCTGCACGGCATCATCCTGCGCCTGCGGCCCAAGGCCTCGGCGGCCAAGTACCAGCAGGTCTGGAACCAGGGCGGCGCCAGCGGCTCGCCGCTGCTGCACTGGACGCAACAGCAGGCCCGGCTGCTGCAGGCCGCGCTCAATCCGGACGGCGGACAGGCCATTCCCGTCGGCTATGCGATGCGCTACGGCCGGCCCGGCATCGCCAGCCAGCTCGATGCCCTGAAGACCCAGGGGGCGCAGCGCATCCTGATCGTGCCGCTGTACCCGCAATACTCGGGCACCACCACCGCCAGCGTGTGCGATGCGGTGTACGCCTGGGCGGGAACCCAGCGCCATATCCCGGAGCTGCGCTTCGTGCAGCGCTACCACCAGCACCCGGGCTACATCGCCGCACTGGCCGCCAGCGTGCAGGCGCATTGGCAGGAACGGGGGCGGGCGGACAAGCTCATCCTGAGCTTTCACGGCGTGCCCCAGCGCACCCGCGATCTGGGCGATCCGTACATCGACGAATGCCTGCGCACCGGGGCGCTGCTGGCGCAGGCGCTGCAACTGGCCCCCGAAGCCTGTCAGGTCACCTTCCAGTCGCGCTTTGGCAAGGCGCAATGGGTCGAGCCGTACACCCAGCCCACGGTGGAGGCGCTGGCCCGCAGCGGCACGCGCAGCCTGGACGTGCTGTGCCCCGGCTTTGCCAGCGACTGCATCGAAACGCTGGAAGAAATCAACATGGAAGTGCGCGAGGCCTTCCTGGCCGCCGGCGGGCAGGACTACCGCTTCATCCCCTGCCTGAACGACCGGCCGGACTGGATTGCCGCCCTGCGCGACCTGTGTGCCCAGCACCTGCAAGGCTGGCCGACATCGCTGGAATGATTGAAAAACAGAAGCTATTTCCGCTGATGAATAAACGATTTCAGATTGTTTTATATTTGAAATCGTTTATTCATCAGCGGAAACAGCTCTCTTTTTAGACAAACCCCATGCCCATCGACTACCCCTGGCTGTACGACACCGTCGCCCCGCGTTTTGCCAACGCTGCCGCGCTGGAGGCTGCGCTGCCCCACCCCCTGTCGCCGCAGGCGCTGCGGGCGCAGGGCGACGACCGCTACCTGTCCGCCATGACGCAGCGCGTGTTCCAGGCCGGGATGCAGCACAGCGTGGTCGATGGCAAATGGCCCGCCTTCGAAGCGGCGTTTGCCGGGTTCGACCCGCAGACGCTGGCCCGGCACAGCGCCCAGGACATGGCCGCCTACCTGGACAACCCGGCCATCATCCGCGACCGCACCAAGCTGCTGACGATTCCGAAAAACGCGCAATTCATCCTGGAGGTGGCGCAGGAAAACGGCCAGGGCTTCGGCGCCTTCCTGGCCGACTGGCCGGACACCGACACCATCGGCCTGTGGCAGGTGCTGGCCCGGCGCGGCGCACGGCTGGGCGGGCGTTCCGCCGCAGGCTTTCTGCGGCTGGCGGGCAAGGACAGCTTCCTGCTGACCAGCCATGTCGTGGAGCGCCTGATTCAAGCCGGCGTGGTGGAGCGCACCCCCACCAGCCAGCGCGATTTGCAGCGCGTGCAGGCCGCCTTCAACGCCTTGCAGGAGCGCAGCGGGCGGCCCCTGTGCCAGCTCTCGGCGCTGCTGGCCCTGAGCATTTCGCCGCAGGGGCAGGCGCTGTAGCGGTTTTCAGCCGCTTATTCCATTTCTAGATCAAGCGTGAACGCGAAGGCGAAGCGCAGACAGTACAGGCGTACGGCAAGCGAAGCCGACAAAATGCACGTTTGATCTAGAAATGGAATTATTCGTGCCGCAGCGCCTCGATCGGGTCGAGCTGTGCAGCCCGCCGCGCCGGGAAGTAGCCGAACACCACGCCGATGGCTGCCGAGAATACGAACGACAGCGCATTGATGCTGGCATTGAAGGCATAGGGCACCTGCATCACCTGCGTCAGGATGAGCGAGGCCACCGTCGCCAGCGCAATGCCCAGCAGGCCGCCCAGGGCGGCCAGCACCACGGCCTCGATCAGGAATTGCAGCAGCACCTCGCGCTCCAGCGCACCGATGGCCAGGCGCAGGCCGATCTCGCGGGTGCGCTCGGTCACGCTCACCAGCATGATGTTCATGATGCCGATGCCGCCCACCAGCAGGCTGACCGCCGCCACCGCGCCCAGCAGCGTGGTCATGACCTGGGTGGCCCCGGCCATGGTATCGGCCAGCTGCTTGGTATCGAGCACGTTGAAGTTGTCGTCGTCGCCCGGCGAGAGCTTGCGCAGCTCGCGCAGCAGCTGGTTCAGGCTGCTCTTGACGCGCTCGGGGTCGCTGCCGTCGGCCATCGACACCAGGATGGTGTTCAGGCGCTGGTTGCCCGTCACACGCCGCTGCAAGGTGGTCAGGGGCAGGAACACCACGTCGTCCTGGTCGTTGCCGAAGGCGCCCTGGCCCTTGGAGCCGAGCAGCCCGACGATCTCGCACGAAAAGGATTTGAGCCGCAGCTGCTCGCCCAGGATATCCGGGGTGTTGTTGAACAGCTCGCGGTGCAGCGTGGCGCCGATCAGGCACACCGCCGCGCCGGCGCGTTGCTCCTGCTCGGAAAAGGCACGGCCCTGCTCCAGTTGCCAGTTGCCGGTCACCAGCCAGTCGTTGCTGCTGCCGATGAAGCTGGTGTTCCAGTTGCGCCCGTTGGCCACCACCGTGCCGGCCGATCGCGCCTCGGGGGCCACGGCGGCAATGCCGCCGATCTGCTGGGCGATGGTGGTGGCGTCCGTCACCTTGAACGACGGTGCAGGCGCCGCGCCCGGCCCCATGCGCTGGCCGGCACGCACCTGCAGCAGATTGCTGCCCAGGCCGGCAATCTGGTTCTGCACCGCCTGCGTGGCGCCATTGCCCAAAGTCACCATGGTGATCACGGCGCTGACGCCGATCACGATGCCCAGAATGGTCAGGAAGGAGCGCAGCAGGTTGCGCCGGATGGAGCGCAGCGCCAGCCAGATGGTATTCCACAGCATTTACTGCACCTCCTGCGCGACGCTTTCCTGCAGCGCAGGAGCATGCCCGTCGCCCTGGCTGCCGCGCAGCGGCAACGGGGTATTGGGCCGGTCGCTGTCGAGCAGGCCGTCGCGGAAATGCACGATGCGCCGTGCGTAGGCGGCCATTTCCGGCTCGTGCGTGACCATCAGCACGGTAATGCCCTGGGTCTGGTTGAGCTGCCAGAGCAGTTGCATGATTTCCGCGCTGCGCTGGCTGTCCAGGTTGCCGGTGGGTTCGTCGGCCAGCAGCACCACGGGGTTGCTGACGATGGCCCGGGCAATGGCCACGCGCTGCTGCTGGCCGCCGGAGAGTTCCGCCGGGGTGTGGTGTTCCCAGCCGTTCAGCCCCACGGCTGCCAGCGCCTTTTGTGCCGCCGCATGGCGCTGGGCGGTGGTTTCCCCCCGGTAGAGCAGCGGCAGTTCCACGTTCTCCTGGGCGCTGGTGCGCGGCAGCAGATGAAAGCCCTGGAAGACGAAACCGAAGTAGCGCCGGCGCAGCCGGGCGCGTTCGTCCCGGTCCAGCCCCTGCACCGGCACGCCCTTGAACAAATACTCCCCGGTGGTGGGGCGATCCAGGCAGCCCAGGGTGTTCATCGCCGTGGACTTGCCCGACCCGCTGGGGCCCATGATGGCGACGAAATCGCCCTGGGCAATGTCCAAATCGACGCCCTTGAGGGCCTGGAAGGCCAGAGCGCCCTGGCCATAGGTTTTCGTGACGCCGCGCAGGCGGATCAGGGGAATGGCGTCTGCGCTCATGCCCCGGCCCCGCTGCTGCGCTGGTCGGTGATGACCTGATCGCCCTCTTTCAAGGCCTCGCCGCGCACCATGATTTCGGTCATGCGGCCATCGGACAGGCCGGTGCGCACCGGCACCATTTCAGGCTGGGCATTGCCCTGGCGCAGCACCCACAGCTTGCGCTCCTGCCCGGCACTGTTGTTTTCCCGGGCGCCGCCGGGGTTGCGGCTGCGCATGGGGCCGCGCGGCATGATCTGATCGACCAACCCGCCGCCCTGGGGCGGTTTGCCCGCTGCGGCGCCCTTTGCACGCCCGCCCGCCTCGGTCGGGGTGAAGCGCAGCGCGGCATTGGGCACCAGCAGCACGTCGGTGCGTTGCGTGGCGTTGATGGTGGCGCTGGCCGTCATGCCGGGGCGCAGGCTCAAATCCTCATTGGCCACATCCAGGCGGGCCACATAGGTCACCACGTTGTCGGTTTTGGTCGCGCCGTAATCCACCCGGGTGACCTGGGCCGGGTAGTTGCGGGCCGGATACGCGCTGACGGTAAAACTGGCCTGCTGCCCCTGCTGGACGCTGCCCACGTCGGCCTCATCGACGGCGACTTCCAGGCGCAGCTTGGTCAAATCCTCGGCCACCATGAACAGGGTCACGGCCTGCAGCGAAGCGGCCACCGCATTGCCCGGATCGACCGAACGCGCCAGCACCACGCCGTCAATGGGGGACTTGATGGCAGCCTTGGACAAATCGGTTTCCGTCGTCACCAGCGAAGCCTGGGCATCGGCCACCGAGGCCTTGGCCGACTCCACGCCCGCCCTGGCTTTGTCCAGGGCCGCCTGGGCGGTATCCATTTCGGCGGCCGAAGGCAGCTTGCCGCCGGAGATGCGCTGCACCTCCTGCAATCGCTGCATGTTCACCTGCGCCTCGCGCAAGCTGGCCTGGGCCTGCCCGAAACCGGCCTGCGCCGAAGCCAGGCTGGCGCGTGAACGGCCCAGTTGGGCGTTGAGCTTGTCGGTATCCAGCTCCACCAGCACCTGGCCTTTTTTGATCCGGTCGTTCACATCGACCAGCACTCTGCGCACCGTGCCGGACAGCTCCGACCCGATATTGACCGTGCGTGTCGGCTGCAGCGTGCCGTTGGCCGAGACGGTGAGGGCCAGATCGCCGCGCTTGACGGCTTCGGTGACGTACAGCGGTTTGGCATTGGCAGCGGCCTTGGCGCTCCACCAGGCATAGCCGCCCGCCGCAATGACCAGGGCGGCGGCGCCGATCCACACCGTGGGGCTTTGCCACCAGCGGCGTTGCAGGTTGTCGCCCAGCAGGGCTTGCACATCCTGGGCGGAAGAAGTGTTTTTCTTGGACATGACAGGGGTTCTTTGCTTTTATTCGGTCAAGGGGGCTGCGGCCAGGTCCTGGGACTGCGGCTGCCAGCCGCCGCCCAGAGCCTTGAACAATTGGACGAAGTCGGTACTGATGGCTGCCTGGGCGCTGGCCAGGCTGTCCTGGCTGGACAGCAGGCTGCGCTGGCTCTCCAGCACGGTGCGGAAATCGATCAGCCCGCTGTCATAGCGGTGCTGGGCCAGCACCTGGGCGTTGCTTGCCGCCTCTGCCGCTGTGGCCAGGTGCTGCAGGCGCTGCTGATCGCCGTGCAGTTGCACCAGCGCATCTTCGACTTCCTGCAAGGCAGACAAAACACTGGCACGGTACGCCTGCCGTGCCTGCTCTACCGACGCTTTTTGTGCAGAAATCTGCGCCCGATTGGCACCGCCGTCGAACAAGGGGGCCGCCAGCGCAGCCGCAATGCTGCGGGCCACCGAAGCACCGCTGGTCAGCGCCCCCACGGTCAGCGCACTCACGCCCAGGCTGCCCGACAGGCGCAGCGTCGGAAAGTTGGCCCGCTCCTGCGCCGAGAGGCTGGCCAGCGCCGCCTGCACCTTGTGTTCCTGCGCCTGCACGTCGGGGCGCTGGCGCAGGGTGTCGGCAGGCAGGCGCAACGCCCAGTCCTGCGGCGCCAGTGGCACCGGGGCAGCAGCGGCCAGATCGGCCATCAGCGCCGCCGGCTCCTGCCCCGTCAGCACGGCCAGGGCATGCTGGGCCTGGGCCACGCTGGCCTGCAGGCTGGGGATTTGCGCCGCGGTCTGCGCCAGGGTCTGGCGGGCCTGCTCGGCATCGAGCGAGGCGGCCAGCCCGGCCTGCACGCGCCAGCGGGTCATTTCATCGGTTTCGGCTTGCAGGGCCAGATTGCCCTGCGCAATGCGCAGGCGTTCCTGCAGGCTGCGCAGCTGGATGTAGTTGAGCGCCACCTCGGCAGACAGGCTGACGTGCGCAGCATGAAGCGAGGCCTGGCTGGCTGCCAGGTTCTGTTCCCCGGCCCGCACGGCGTTGCGGCGCTGGCCCCACAAATCCAGCTCCCAGCCGGCATCCAGGCCGGCGTTGTAGCTATTACCCGCATCGTTGAAACCCTGCTTGCTGCGCCGCGCCCCGGCACTGGCACTCAGGCTGGGCAGCAGCGCTGCGCCTTGCACATCCACCTGGGCGCGGGCCTGCTCGACGGCGGCCCTGGCACTCAGGATGCTGGGGTTGGCCTGCAGCGCCTGTTCGATGAGCGTCACCATCCGCGCATCGCCAAAGCCTTGCCACCATCGGGCCAGGTCTTGGCTGCCATCGGCCTGCGCAGGCACGGGGCTGTGCCACTGGGCCGGAACAGGCAGGGCTACCTCCTGCTGTGCCAGCGGCGTGGTATGGCTGCACGCGGTCAGCGTGGCCGCAGCAATGGCCGAAAGCAGCAGGGGACGGGAAGAAAAAGAAGAAGAAAGCAAAAAAGCCATCCGCCGATTGTGCCGTTGCTGTGTAGTCGCTTGGCCCCTGCCGTGTGAAGGCAAGGTAAAGCCGTCGGGCAGGGCCACGGTATACCTTGGTATAGCGCTGCGACCCCAATGCCTGCTGGCACTGGCCCTCCCCCGATGGAACAATACGCCCCGTCGCCGGATAGCCGGGCACGGCGGCAGCAACCTGGCAACGCCCGCCTGTTTTCACAACCTGGAGGAGCATATGGACCCCGACCCGAGCTGGCGCCTGTCTGCGCCCCCCCCCCTGCCCCATCGCCCCATGAATGCAATGACGTACCGGGTGCCGGCCCCGAGGTTCTCGCTCGCTTGAATGCGTGAGATGCCTCCGTGGCCGCGTGCCCAAGGAGAATCTCATGCTGTTTCGCACACCCCGCCCCACCGACGCCTTCCAACGCGCCCTGCGTGCTGCAGTCACCGGCCACCGCCCCGCTGCGCTATGCGCCTTGCGAGCCTCTCATGGCGACAGGATGTTCGCCCTGGCACTTTCCGACCTGTCCGGCCGCGTGATGGCCGATGCGCTGTCCATGCTGCCCGTGTCCAGCCGCGAAGGCGTGCGCCGACATCTGACACGCACTGCACGCCGCCGCCTGCGGCAGTTCGATAACGCCGGCACAGGCGTTGCCCCGCGCCAATCCTGGCTGACAGTCACGCACCGGTGCATCGGAATACTGGTTCGCCCAACGGCTTCTGCCACCCGTCAAGGAGTGAATCCATGATCCCCGCATCCAAGCACACCCCCCGTCGCAGCGACCTGTCCTCGCTCATGGCCCTGGATGCTGCCCAGTCGGAACAAGGGCGCCAGATGGTGCCATTCGATAGCAGCGTCCCGATCAGCAGCAGCCCGGATTTGAGCTTCTGCACGTCGAGCTTCATGCAGATTTTCAGCACCCGGGCCTTCTGGCTGAGCCTGCTGACGGTGTTCGGCATTCTCACCAGCACCTTTGTTGCGGCGCAGCAAGAAATGCTGGAGAAGATCATCATTCTGGCCGCCTTCATTGCCCCGATCATCGACGCGGGCGGCAACACCGGCAGCCAGTCCGCCACCCTGGTCATCCGCGCCATGGCGCTGGGCGAGGTGCGGCTGGGCTGGCGCGATCTCTGGTTCGTCATCCGGCGCGAGCTGCCCGTGGTCTTCGCCCTGGGCATGGTGATCGGCCTGCTGGAAGCCGTGCTGGCCTGGTTCAGCAAGAGCGTCGGGATGGACGTGTTGCTGGTCGTCGGGCTGTCCATGGGAATCTGTATGGTGCTCGGCGGCCTGATCGGGGCACTGCTGCCCTTCGCTGCCCGGCGCCTGGGCACCGACCCCGCGACCCTGAGTGCGCCGTTGATCACGTCCATCATGGATCTGATCGGCGTCTTCGTCTATTTTGGCCTTGCCTACCTGTTCATGGGACACCTGCTGACATGACTGCATTGCACTTTCTGCGCAGCACCCTGGCCTGCTGCATCGGGGTGGCCTGCGTCTCCACGGCACAGGCTGCCGGCGGTGCCCATCTGGTGGACGATGCGGACGTGGAGACACCGGGCGTCTGCCATCTGGAAACCTGGGTATCGCACCACCGGCATACCGCGGGCGGCATGGCGACCCTGGCCCCTGCCTGCACTTTTACGGCCCTGCCCCGCGTCGAATTTGGCGTTTCCGCCGAACAGGCCTGGGGCAACGAGACCATGACCGGTTTCGGCCCGGCCATCAAAATCAACCTCATGCCGGTCGAAACCGGCTTGGGCATCGGCATCGCCGGTTCGGTCATCCACAACGCCCGCGCAGGCCGAACCGATGCAGCCCGCATCGTCGTGCCGGTATCGCTGGCGCTGCATGACGGGGTCTGGTCCCATTTCAATGCAGGATGGCTGTACGAACGCACCGGCGCACGCCAGCACCGGCGCTTTGCGGGAACGCAGCTGGAAGTGGCCGTCAGCAACTCGCTGACGCTGATGGGCGAGATGCTGACGCGCCAGGCCGAACGGACAGGCGCACAGTTGGGCCTGCGCTGGAGCGCCGGACGCAAAGACCTGGACCTGGACTTGCTGATAGGACGGCGCATCGACGGGCAGGCACGGCGAACCGTGACGCTGGGCGTCTCGCTCAGGCGGTAAGCGCTTGCCGCATCGTTTGTCACGATGGGGCGGTATCCTGGTGGCAAGATCGCTCCCCAGCCCCCGCCCAAGGGCCGGGCGCTTCCCTTGCATTGAGGAAAAAGAGAATCCGGGAAATGAACGCCATTCACTTCAGCAACCCTGCCGCGCTGGCGGCCATGTTCATCAACCTGACAGCCGCCTTCCTGCTGGGCGCATTGATCGGTATCGAGCGGCAGTGGCGCCAGCGCACGGCAGGGCTGCGTACCAATACGCTGGTGGCGGTGGGCGCGGCCATCTTCGTCTCGCTGGCTGCCCGGCTGTTCGAGATCAATGGCGGAACGCAAACCACCATCCACGTGGTGGCCTACGTCGTCTCGGGCATCGGTTTTCTGGGGGCCGGCACCATCATGAAGGAAGGGGCCAGCGTCTCGGGGCTGAACACCGCGGCCACACTGTGGGGATCGGGCGCGGTAGGGGCGTGCGCCGGGGCCGGTCTGCTGGGCGAAGCGGCCATTGCCGCGCTGTTCGTACTGGCAAGCAACACGCTGTTGCGGCCCGTGGTGAACCAGATCAACCGCCGCCCCTTCCACGCGGAAGCCAGCGAGGCAACCTACATGGTCTACGTCATCTGCTCGCGGGACCAGCAATCCGAGGTTCGCGAGCAGATGGTGCAAATCCTGGAAAATGCCAGCTATCCTCCGCGCCAGGTCGAAGACCGCCCCTTTGGCAAGGAGGACATCGAAATCGAGTTCACCCTGTACGCCACCGCCGTTCAGACCGAAGAACTTGACGAAGCCGTGAAAAAGGCCGAGAGCCTGCCCGGTGTGGTGCAAGCCTTCTGGAACTCCGGCGACGAAGGTTGACCCATGCGCCTCCCGCCCCGCGTCCTGTCCATCCTGCAATTTGCCGCCATCGGCATCGCCATGGCGGCCATCTTCGTGGCGGATACCGGCACAAGCTACGAGGTGGCTGCTGCCGTGTTCTATGCCATCGTGATTCTGATCGCGGCGCGTGCCCTGGGCCGCAGCGGGCTGGCCGCACTCACGGCGGCCTGCATCGGTCTGACGGTACTGAGCTTCTGGCTGACGCCGCATGGCGATTTTCATGCGGGCCTGATCAATACCGGCATCAGCATCGCGGCCATCGTCATGACGGCTTACCTGGTCATCACGATGCAAGCGGCCCGAACCGCCGCCCACCTGGCCCAGGCGCAGCTGATGCGCATGGCACGCGTAAAAAGCCTGGAAGGCCTGACCACCTCCATTGCGCACGAGGTCAACCAGCCGCTGGCCGCCATCGTCACCAGCGGCCATGCCAGCCAGCGCTGGCTGGCGCAGGAGCCGCCGAACCTGGACAAGGCACGCCAGGCGCTGGCCCGGATACTGGATGCTGCCGACCGCGCCAGCAGCATCATCGTCCGCGTGCGCAGCCTCACCAGGGGAGCGCCTGCGCACAAAAGTGCGTTCGACCTGAACCAGGCCATTCTGGAAGTGATCGCCTTGGCGCAGGCCGAGATCGACCGCAACGGCATTGTTCTGCAAACCGACCTGTCTCTCCACCTTCCGCACGCACACGCAGACCGGGTGCAGATACAGCAGGTGATCGGCAACCTGGTGCTGAATGCCATCGAGGCCATGTCCGCCATGCCGGCGCACTCACGCGTGTTGCAAATCAGCTCCGCAGCCAGCGACGGCACCGTGACGATTGCCGTGGCCGACTCGGGCGAGGGCTTTCCCCCGGAAATGCACGAGCGCCTGTTCGAAGCGTTCTGGACCACCAAACCGCACGGCATCGGTGTCGGCCTGAGCATCAGCCGGGCCATCGTCGAAGCCAATGGCGGCCAGATAGAGGCATACCCGCGTGAAGGCGGCGGGGCTGTCCTGCGCTTCACCGTGCCAGGCCTCCTGCAGGAGGCGCCCCAATGACCGCGAATGCTCAACCGACCGCCGACAACCCGGTCGTCTACATCGTGGATGACGACGCCTCCATCCGCGCCGCACTGGAAGACCTGCTGGCCTCCATCGGGCTGAAAGCCCTGGCCTTCGGCTCGACCAGAGAATTTCTGGCCCATCCGCTGGCAGATGCTCCGGGCTGCCTGATTCTGGACGTGCGCATGCCCGGGCAAAGCGGCATGGATTTCCATCGCCAGATGGCCGGACAAGGCATCGAACTGCCGGTGATCTTCATTACCGGCCACGGCGACATCGCCATGGGCGTCGAAGCGATGAAGAACGGCGCCATCGAATTTCTTGCCAAGCCGTTTCGGGAGCAAAGCCTGCTCGACGCCATCCACAGCGGTATCGAGAAAGACCGCGCACGGCGCAGCAGCGCCGCCCACGCCGCCGCATTGCAAGCCCGCTGGGCTGCGCTCTCTCCTGGCGAACAGGAAGTGGTGCGCTACGTTGTGCAAGGCTGGCTGAACAAGCAGATTGCCGCGCAACTGAGCGTCAGCGAGGTCACGGTAAAGGTGCGCCGCGCCCATGCCATGCGCAAGATGCAGGCGGGTTCGCTGGCCGAGCTGGTCAGAATCGCCGGGCAACTGGGGCTGTAGGCCGCCCCGGGGGTGTATTCAGGCGGCGCAGATGCTGTCCAGCGGCCAGCGCGGCTTGACATCAAAAGCGTAGCTGCAATCGGCCTGCTGCTGCCCGCTTTGCAGGCGCATGGCCGCCGCCATGGCGATCATGGCGCCGTTGTCGGTACACAGATGCAGCTCCGGGTAATGCACGCGGATGCCCCGCTGGATGCAGGTCTGGTTCAACTGTTCGCGCAGCAGGCGGTTGGCCCCGACGCCGCCAGCCACCACCAGGCGCTGCATCCCGGTCTGCTGCACGGCCTTGAGCGTTTTCTTGACCAGCACCTCCACGATCGCCGCCTGGGTGCTGGCGGCCAGATCGGCCTTGTGTGCCGCCAGGTCGCCGCCCAGTTTTTTCGCCTGGGTCAGCACCGCCGTTTTCAGCCCGGCAAAAGAAAAATCCAGATCGCCGCTGTGCAGCAGCGGACGCGGCAGCTTGAACGCCTGGGGGTTGCCGTCCTGCGCCAGCCGGGCCAGCTCCGGCCCGCCGGGATAAGGCAGGCCCAGCAATTTGGCCGATTTGTCGAATGCTTCGCCAGCGGCATCGTCGATGGTTTCACCCAGAATGGCGTACTGCCCCACGCCATCGACGCGCATGAGCTGGGTATGCCCGCCCGACACCAGCAGCGCCACAAACGGAAACTGCGGCGCATCGCTGCTCAGAAAGGGCGAAAGCAAATGCCCCTCCAGATGGTGGATGCCCAGCACCGGCTTGCCCAGCGCTGCACCCAAGGCACAGGCGGCCCCGGCCCCCACCAGCAGCGCCCCGGCCAGACCGGGGCCACGGGTAAAGGCCACCACGTCGATATCGGGCAAGGCAGCGCCGGCATCCTCCAGCACCTGTCGGGTCAAGGGCAGCACCCGGCGGATATGGTCGCGGCTGGCCAGTTCCGGCACCACACCGCCGTAAGCACGGTGCATGGCAATCTGGCTGTGCAGGCCATGGGCCAGCAGTTGCGGCAGGCTGCCATCGGCAGGCAGGCGCACCAGGGCCACGCCGGTTTCGTCGCAGGAAGATTCAATACCCAGGATCAATTGCATGGGGCGTGAGTTTAGGGTGTGTCAGAAGGAGAGAGAAATAAAAAAAATAGCTCTTACCGCTGATAAAACAACGTTTTCAGATGATTTTCCATCCGAAATACTTTATTCATCAGCGGAAAAAGCTTTTATATTCATAGCATCAACGTTTGCCCAGCAAGCTGGCCCCCAGCTTGAACAGATCACCGGCATCGAGCTTGCCGTCGCCGTTCTGGTCGAGCAGGCTGCCCAGCAGCCCCCCGGCCAGACCGCCCTGCTGCTGCACGCTGGCCTTTTCCTGCCCGAGCAATTGACCCAGGCCGCCGGCATCCAGATGGCCCCCCTGGGCACGCTGGCTCAGGAACTGCATCACCAGCGGAGCCACCATGGCCAGCAACGGGCCGATCTTGTCGCCCAGGCCCGAGGCCTGGCCCAGCTGGCTTTCCACCTGGCTGCGGGCGCCGCCGAGCATGTGCCCCAGAATCGCGGCCCCGTCATTGCCGCCACGGCCTGCGCCCAGCAGTCCGCCGAGCAAGCCACCCAGGCCCTGGGCGCCACTGCCGCCATGGTCTTTGAGCAAAGCGCCCAGCAAATCGGCCGCGCCCTGGGGCTGGGCCGCGTTTTGCCCCAACGCGCCAAACAGCACCGGCAGGGCCTGCCCGAGGGCACTTTGCACCTGGTCGGTGCCTGCACCCAATTGCTGTGCCATCTGTTGCAGGGGGGCACCTTGCAGTTGCGCCAGGAGTTCTTCACTCAAATTCATATCCGTCACCTGTTGGTTATCGTGAGGGCAGGCAGTATGCAGCAAAAGGCACGGGGGTATGAACCCCCTGATGATTTGCATTCAAACCATTTCAATATAATTTATTGATGCACAAAACCATTCCAACCATCCCCCCTGCCGCCTACGCCGACCCCAAACGCCTGCTGGGCGTGCGCCTGGTCGGCCTGGGCCGGCGCTGGCGTAAAACACTGGACACGCAATTGGCCACCAACGGCTTGAGCGACGCTGCCTGGACGCCGCTGATGCACTTGCTGCGCCTGGGCGACGGCCTGTCGCAAACCGAGCTGGCTGCCGCCATCGGGCTGGAAGGCTCCAGCCTGGTGCGCCTGCTGGACATGCTGGTCGCCCAGGGGCTGATCGAACGCCAGGCACACGCCAGCGACCGGCGGATCAAACTGATCTACCTGACCCCGCAAGGCCGCCAGACCGCCACCGAAGTACGCCAGCGCCTGACCGCCATCGAAGACGCCTTGCTCGTCGATCTGGAGCCCCAGGCTGCGCAATGGATGCTGCAGGCCTTTGACCGCATCGAGGCGCGGATTGCCGCCGCCCAGCCGAAAGGCTGACCCCATGGCCCGATCCCCGCGACGCGCGGCGTCCTACCGCCTGGCCCTGCGCCTGCTGCTGGCTCCGGCCCGGCTACGGGAGAGCCTGACCACCATCCACCGGCCGCCCTCCCTGCGCAACGCCACCATTGCCGGAGCCCAGGTGGCCCTGGCAGTGGTGCTGATCGCGGCCGCCCTGCATCCCTCCCCCTGGCAGCACGTCCTCGGGTTTGCCTGTCTGGGAGCGCTGGCGGCGCTGTTCGGACGCTCCGCCACGGTCGTGCAGCGCCGACGCATCGTGCTGATCGCCGGTGCCCTCCTGCTCGGGCCGGTCGTGGTGCTGTCCTGGCTGTCCTGGCTGGGCCTGCCGCCCCTGGCCCTGCTGCTGGTGCTGGCCGCCATCACGGGGGTCATCGCCGCCCTGGCGCACCGCCTGCAAACCGGTGTTCCGGGCGCGGTGATTTTCATTTTTGCCGCCAGTGCCGCCCTCAGCCCGGTGGCCAGCCTGCAATTGCTGCTGGAACGCTGCGCCGCCACCGCACTGGGGGTCGTCGTCGCCTGGGTGCTGTGCCTGCTGACCGATCACCTGCGTGATGTCAGCGACCTGCCAACATCCCCCACCGAGGCTCTGCAGCACCGCGTGGTGGCAGCCCCCTCCCCCGGTTACGCGCCCCGACAGGCCCTCCGCGTCGCCCTGTGTGCCGCATTGGCGTCCGGCCTGGCGTATGCCGCAGGTTGGCCCCACCCGGCATGGGCCGCCATCGGTGCCGTGGCCGTGCAGCAAGGGGCGCACCTGCCCGGCACCATCCACCGCGCCTGGCAACGCACGCTGGGCACGCTGGTGGGCGCGGCCATCGCCTGGGCCTTTCTGTCCGCAGCCCCTTCGTTCTGGACTTTGCTGCTGGCCGTGGCCGTGCTACAGATTTGCACCGAAATGACGATTGGCATGAATTACGCCCTGGGGCAGATTTTCGTCACCCCCATGGCACTCCTGATGACCACTTTGGCCGTCCCCGGCGAAGCCGCCGACATGGCCCTGACCCGCATCCTCGACACCGCCCTGGGTGCAGGCGTCGGCACGGTGCTGACCCTGGCGTTTTCATCGGTGCAGGAGCGCATCGACCTGGCCCGCCACCATCGGCAGACACCGTGAAGTGCCATCCCATCGATTCCCATGGCGTGATAGCGGTGAGCCTTTCCGCTTTGGATAAACAATGCTGCCAAGCGCGGAAAAATTTCTTATAATCTCGCGCTTTGCTGGCAATCCCCCGCCGTGCCAATACTAGTTTCAGGCGGGGAACAACCGCTGACCCACGGCTTGCAGGCCCGATCTTCCTGCAATCCCTCTGGCAGCACAGATATATCTGGAAATTGAATGACTACCATCCGCGTCAAAGAAAACGAACCCTATGAAGTAGCGCTGCGCCGCTTTAAGCGCACCATCGAAAAGCTGGGCCTGCTGACCGAACTGCGTGCCCGCGAGTTCTACGAAAAGCCCACCGCCGAGCGCAAGCGCAAGAAGGCCGCTGCCGTGAAACGCCACTACAAGCGCGTGCGCAGCATGCAGCTGCCCAAGAAGCTGTACTAAGCACCGACCTCACAAAAAAACCGCACCAGGGACGCCGGGTGCGGTTTTTTTGTTGCCGGATTGCAACCGGGTCAGGATGCCAGCTTCATCAGTACCAACCCGCCGACGATGAGCAGCGCCGCCAGAATCCGCAGCGGGCTGGCCGCTTCGCCCAGCACCAGAATGCCGACGACAAATGCGCCCACTGCGCCGATGCCCGTCCAGATGGTATATGCCGTGCCCAGGGGCAGCGACTTCATCGCCACCGCCAGCAGCCCGAAGCTGGCCGTCATGGCCACCAGGGTGATGGCCGAATAGCCCAGTTGCGTGAAGCCTGCCGAAAGCTTCATCGTGTACGCCCAAACCACCTCCAGCACACCGGCCAGCACCAAATACATCCAAGCCATACGGCCCTCCTTCGGAAAGAGCCGGGTCGTCCCGGACGATAGATAGGCCCGCAGGCCGGGGTCGTCCCCGGCGGAAATCGTACCCGATGGCTCAATCCCTGGCCCGGCGCATCGCCACCGCCAGTGCCTGCCGGCCACGGCTTTCCAGGGTTTGCGCCGTGTTCTCGAAATCCCTGGCGTCCCGGTTCTGGCTGAGCTTGCGCTTGCCTTCGATGCGGGTCAGCTCGATTTCGATACCGACGATCTGCGCCAACAGCTCGGCCAGATAGTCCGCAGGCGCATCGCTCATCCGCCAGGGCCGGGATTCGTCGGCCTCATGCACACGCGTCAGGCGGCCCAGGACGGCACGCAGAAACTTTTCGTCGTCGCGCACCCAGATGCGGCCATGCGCATGCACTGCTTCGTAATTCCAGGTGGGGACGTGGCGGTGCGTCTCCTGCTTGCTCGGATACCAGTTGGGGGAGATATAGCCATCCGTCCCCCGGAACACCGCCAGCACGGCATCACCGTCCCGCACCGCCTGCCACAAGGGGTTGGCACGGGCGACGTGGGCCTGCAAGGTGCCCAGCGGCCCCTGGTCGGCAGCGAACAGAAAGGGCAGATGGTCGGCCTCCAGCCCATCGGGCCGCTGCGTTACCAGCATGGCCAGGGGATGGTCGCGCATGATGCGCTGGAGTTCTTCGGGGCGGGATTCAGCAAATGGGGCAGGCAGGTACATACGAAAAATTCAGCGGGGTGATTCGACAGGCTTATTGCAGCGGATGCAGCAGCAAGAGCAGACACAGCGCCAGCATAAAGGCGGCAATGCAGCCATCCAGCACCCGCCACGCATGGGGATTGCGAAAAACGGGTTGCAGCAGCCGCGCCCCGAAGCCCAGGGCCGAGAACCACACCACGCTGGCCAGACACGCCCCCAGGCCGAAGGCCCACTGCGCCGTGCCGGGGTAGCGGGTGGAGAGGCTGCCGATCAGCACCATCGTGTCCAGATACACATGCGGGTTGAGGAAGGTGAAGGCCAGGCAGGCCAGCAGCACGCGGCGGCGGCTTTGCGCCTGCCCGTGACCCGCCACCAGCGCCCCCGAGCCGCGCCAGGCCCGCTGCGCCGCCAGCAGGCCGTACCACGCCAGAAACGCCGCACCGCCAAAGCGCAGCACTTGCAGCAGTTGCGGCCACGCCAGCACCAGGGCGCCCATGCCGGCCACACCGCACACGATCAGCGCCACGTCGCTGACCATGCAGACCGCCACCACCAGGCCGACATGGCTGCGCTGCAGGCCCTGGCGCAGCACGAAGGCGTTTTGTGCGCCGATGGCGATGATCAGGCCCGCGCTGGTGACGAACCCGGCAGCGGCAGAGGAAAAAAGCATTCTGGTGTCCAGCAGTTCAAGAAAGCGCGTATCGTGCAGCGCCTGAACGATGAAGTAAAACTAAAAATTCTTCATATCATCCAGAAAAACTAATCTGAGAACTTGTTCATGGACTTGATACACCCCCAACTCGCCGCCTTTGCCGCCGTGCTGGAAGAAGGCAGCTTCGAGGCCGCCGCGCGGCGGCTGTGCGTGACCGCCTCCGCCGTGTCCCAACGCATCAAGGCGCTGGAAGACCGGCTGGGGCAGGTGCTGGTGGTACGCCAGCCGCCCTGCCGCCCCACGCCTGCCGGGGCGTTGCTGCTGCGCCGCGTGCGCCCGATGCAGTTGCTGGAAACCGAGGCCCTGGCCGACTTCCTGCCGGAACACAGCCCGCACCGCCCCGACGCGGCCGCCCGCCCCATCGCCATTGCGGTCAATAGCGATTCGCTGGACACCTGGGTGCTGGGTGCCCTGGCACAGTTGCACGAGCAGCACGGCTATCTGTTCGACGTGCGGGTGGACGACCAGGATCACACCCTCGACCTGCTGCGCGACGGCTCCGTCCTGGGCGTGGTCACGGCGGACGGCGTGCCCGTGCAGGGCTGCGCGGTGCAGGCGCTGGGCGCGATGCGCTACCAGGCCATTGCCGCACCGGAATTTGCCGCCCGCTACTTTTCCGCCGGGGTGAATGCCGCCACGCTGGCCCGGGCGCCGATGATCGTCTTCAACCGCAAGGATGCCTTGCAGTGGCGCTTCGTGCGCCACATCACCCGCGCCCGCCTGGCGCCGCCCATCCATTACCTGCCGACGGCCACCGGCTTCGTCGATGCGGCGGCGCTGGGCCTGGGCTGGTGCCTGGCCCCGGATGCACTGGTGCAACCGGCCGTGCAGGCAGGCCGCGTGGTCTGCATTGCCCCCGGGCGCTGGCTGGACGTGCCCCTGCACTGGCAGCACGCCGCCGTTCGCTCGGACACCTTGCAGCGCATCGGCATGGCGCTGGGCCGGGCGGCCGGCGCGGCCTTGCAGCCTCTGCCCACAGCGTGAACGCACGGGCAGACAGGGGCAAAGACTTGGCACAATCCACACCCCTGCCGGGGCGCAATCGTCGATTGGACCGATTTGGCCGATTTCCTGCCCCGACCCTTTGTTCAGGACTCGCCAAGGATTACCGCCATGAACCTCAAAGCCCAGATCACCGAAGACATGAAAACCGCCATGCGGGCCAAGGATGCGCCCCGCCTCTCGACTATCCGCCTGCTGCAGGCGGCGATGAAGCAAAAGGAAGTCGATGAGCGCATCGAGCTGGACGACGCAGCCATCGTCGCCATCATCGACAAGCTCATCAAGCAGCGCAAGGACAGCATCGCCGCCTACGAAGGCGCAGGCCGCCAGGACCTGGCCGACATCGAAAAAGCCGAAATGGCCGTGCTGCAGGTCTACCTGCCCGAACGCATGAACGCCGAGGAAATCACCGCCGCCGTGGCCGCCATCGTGGCCGGGCTGGGTGCCAGCGGCCCGGCCGACATGGGCAAGGTGATGGGCGCAGTCAAGGCCCAGCTGGCGGGCAAGGCCGACATGGGCCAGGTCAGCGCCGCCGTGAAGGCTGCGCTGACAAAATAAAAAAGAGCTGCTTCCGCTTATAAAACAAGGATTTCAGCATTGAAATCATCTGAAATCCTTTGTTTTCAATCGGAAAAAGCTCTCTTTTTCGTATCTTTCACGCTCTTTTCGCCCAGCGCCCGCCCCACTGGTTGACCGCCATGCCCAGCAGCACGCCGGCGGCGCCCAGCCAGTGCAGCAGCACCGGGCGCTCGTCAAACGCCCACATGGCCGAGACGATACCGATCACCGGCACCAGCAGCGACAGCGGGGCCACCGTGCCCACGGTGTAGCGTTGCAGCAGCTTGGTCCACAGCCCGTAGCCCAGCAGGGTGGAGAGCAGCGCCAGATAGGCCACCGACCCCACGGCCTGCCAGCCTGCCGCCTGCAACTGCGCCGGAATCGAGCCGAACGCGGGGCTTTCCACCAACGCCGACAACACCAGCAGCGGCGCGATGGGGAAGATGCTCGACCAGACCAGGAAGGGCAGTGGCTCATACGGCCCCTGCCTGGCCGCGTGGCGGGTGATCAGGTTGGCCAGCGACCACATCGCCGCCGACCCCAGGGTCAGCACAAAGCCGATCAGCGTCATGCTGCCCGCCCCATCGCCCCGCGCCGCACCGATGACGCCCAGGCCCACGCTGGCAATCACCAGCCCGATCCACTGCCAGGGCCGGGGCTGCTCGTGCAAAAACAGCGCCCCCAGCAGCAGCGAGATGAACGCCTGCGCCTGCAGCACCACCGAGGCCATGCCTGCCGGCATCCCCAGCGCCAGCCCGCCGAACAACATGCCGAACTGCCCCACGCCCTGCACCAGCCCGTAGGCGGCCAACACGCCCCAGGTGAGGTTGGCCGGCTTGCGCACGAACAGCAGAAAGGGCAGCGAAGCCACGCAAAAGCGCATGGCCGACAGCAGCAGGGGCGAGAGCTGCTCCAGCCCCCACTTCATGGGCAGGAAGTTCACCCCCCAGATAACGATGACCAGCAGCGCCCGCAGCCAGTCGGACTGGCGCATCATGCGCCGCCTGCCACTTTCATCCGGTTGATGAGGATGGAGCCGACCGTCTTGGCCCCCATCGTGTAGGCATCCGCGCCGATGGCGGCGATGCCCTGGTACATGTCCTTCAGGTTCCCGGCGATGGTGATCTCCTGCACCGGGAAGGCGATCTCGCCGTTCTCCACCCAGAAGCCCGACGCGCCGCGCGAATAGTCGCCCGTGACGTAGTTCACGCCCTGGCCCATCAGCTCGACCACGAACAGGCCGGTGCCCAGTTTTTGCAGCATGGCGGCCAGATCGTCACCCTTTTTGGTCCGGGTGGAGGTCATGCTCAGGTTGTGCGAACCACCGGCGTTGCCCGTGGTGCGCATCCCCAGCTTGCGAGCCGAATAGCTGGACAGAAAATAGCCCTGCACCCGCCCGTCCTCGACCACCTTGCGCGGCTGCACACGCACGCCTTCGTCGTCGAACGGGGAACTGCCCTTGCCGCCGATGATGAAGGGGTCTTCCTCGATCTGCACGTGCTTGGGGAAGATGGGCTGGCCCAGGCTGTCGAGCAGGAAGGTGCTGCGTCGGTACAGCGCCCCGCCGCTGACGGCCTGCACGAAGCCGCCCAGCAGGCCCGCCGCCAGGGTCGATTCGAACAGCACCGGGCATTCGGTGGTGGCCAGCTTGCGGCTGCCCAGGCGCGACAGGGCACGCTCGGCGGCGTAGCGGCCAATCACCTCGGGGCTGGCCAGATCGGCGGCATTGCGCTCGGAGCTGTACCAGAAGTCGCGCTGCATCTCGCCGTTCTTGCCCGGCAGCGAGGCAATCGGCGCCACCGACAGGCTGTGCCGCGAACTGGCATAGCCACCGCGAAAACCGCGCGTGTGGGCGCTGAAGAAGTGGCTTTGCTGAGCCGAAACGCTGGCCCCCTCGCTGTTGGTGATGCGCTTGTGCAGACTCAGGGCGGCATCCTCGCAGCGCAGCGCCAGTTCGGCCGCCTGCTCGCTGCTGATCTGCTGACCATCGATCAGCCAGGGGTGGAACAGCGCCAGGTCGCGGTGCGTTTTCTGCGGGGCTATGTCTTTTTTGTCCGGCAGGCCCGCTGCCGGGTCTTCCGCCGTGAAGCGGGCAATGTCGAACGCCGCCTGCACGGTCTGCTGCACGGCGGCTTCGGAAAAGTCCGAGGTGCTGGCATTGCCCCGGCGCTGGCCGACGTACACCGTCACGCCCAGGGATTTGTCGCGGTTGCGCTCCACCGTTTCCAGTTCGCCCTTGCGCACGCTGACACTCAGGCCGCAGCCTTCCGAGGCATCGGCCCCGGCATCGGTGGCCCCCAGTTTCTTGGCGTGGGCCAGCGCCAGATCGACCAGATTTTCAAAAAAAACCGGGCTGTAACTAAAGCCCGAATCGGCCTGCCCGGCGGCAGTTCTTACATCACGTTGGCGCAGATTTTTCATAGCGGCGGCTATGATACCCAGCCGCGCAGCCGCCTCCCGGCTGCCCAAGCAATTGCCCTCTCTTTTATTCATGCCACGCAAACCGAAAAAAGGCTATTACGTCAAAGGCGAATTTGTTGCCGAAGGCAGCGCCCGCGATCTGGAACTCAAGGCCGAGCTCAAAGGCTTGCGCGACGCCGACGACAGCACCCGCTCCGACCAGAAAAAAGAAAGCGAAGCCCTGCAAACCCTGGGCCAGGAACTGCTGGAGCTGCACCCGAAAACCCTGGAACGCCTGCAACTGCCCGAAAAACTGCTCGATGCCCTGCACGAGTACCAGCGCCTGACCAGCTTCGAGGCCAAGCGCCGCCAGTTGCAGTTCGTCGGCAAGCTGATGCGCAAGCTTGAAGACAGCGAAGTCGCCGCCGCCCGCACCGCCCTGCACGAGCAGCGCAGCGGCACCGGCCCGGAGCAGACGCAAATCCTGCTGGCCGAGCAATGGCGCGACCGCCTGATTGCCGACGATGCCGCCCTCACCCTCTGGCTGGAGCATTACCCCGGCACCGACGTGCAGCCCCTGCGTGCCCTGGTGCGCCAGGCCCGCAAGGATCAGGCCCAGGCCGCCGTTGCCGAAGGCGCCCCGCCCGCCAAAAAAGGCCGCGCCTACCGCGACCTGTTCCAGTTGCTGCGCCGCAGCCTGAACACCGATGCGGCTGCCGAAGACCCAGCCCAGGACGACGGCGAGGACGAAGCCAATGACTGAACCGACCATTGCCCCCGGCGCCGCCCTTGACCGGGTGCGCATCGGCATCGTCTCCATCAGCGACCGCGCCAGCAGCGGCGTCTACGAAGACAAGGGGCTGCCCGCCCTGCAGGACTGGCTTGCCCGCGCCATCCGCAACCCGCTGGATTGCGTGCCGCGCCTGATTGCGGACGAGCAGCCCCTCATCAGCCAGACCCTGCGCGAACTGGCCGACGGCGGCTGCCATCTGGTGCTGACCACCGGCGGCACCGGCCCGGCGCTGCGCGACGTCACCCCGGAAGCCACCCTGGCCGTGGCCGACAAGGAGCTGCCCGGCTTTGGCGAGCAGATGCGCCAGATCAGCCTGCGCTTCGTGCCCACGGCCATCCTCTCGCGCCAGGTGGCCGTGGTGCGCGGCCAATGCCTCATCATCAACCTGCCGGGCCAGCCCAAGGCGATTGCCGAAACGCTGGAGGGGCTGAAAGATGCGCAGGGCCACAGCCTGGTGCCCGGCATCTTCGCCGCCGTGCCCTACTGCATCGACCTGATCGGCGGGCCGTACATCCATACCCAGGATGCCGTCTGCGCCGCCTTCCGCCCGAAAACCGCACGGCGCCCGCTGCCGGTGTGATAGGGCTGGAATATCTGAAAAGAAAGCTGCTTCCGCTGGATAAACAAAGGTTTCAGAACGATTTACCTTTGAAATCGTTTAGATACCAGCGCAAGCAGCTTTCTAATCCATAGCACACCCGCGCGGAGATCGTGAACAGGTTCTCAGGGCTTGCGGGAAGTCCGCCCCAGCGTCAGCGCAGCCGCCATATCGGCCAGTTTGCCGAACGGCGCGTGTAGCAGGCCGGGAAGGTTCCAGCGGCCCTGCACGAAAACGCCCTTGGCATGGCTCATGGCGCGGAAGCCCTCGATGCCGTGGTACGCCCCCATGCCGCTCGGCCCCACGCCGCCAAAAGGCAGATCGTCCTGCGCCACGTGCATCAGCGTGTTGTTGATGCCGACGTTGCCCGAGGTGGTACGCGCCAGCAGCCGGGCGCAGTCGCCGTCCTCGGCACCGAAGTAGTAGAGCGCCAGGGGGCGGGGCCGCGCGTTCACATAGGCAATGGCTTCGTCGATGCCGCCGTAGGTGCGCACCGGCAGGATGGGGCCGAAGATTTCCTCCTGCATCAGCAGCGCATCGTCGCCCGCGTTGACGACCAGCGTGGGCACCAGGGTGCGCTCGCGCCCGGGCAGGTGGGCGGGGCGTTCGCCCACCTCGATCACACGGGCGCCGTTGCGGCGGGCATCCTCGACCAGCCCGCGCAGGCGGTCGTAGTGGCGGTCGCTGATGATGGTGGTGTAGTCGCGGCTGGCCGGGCCATCCGGGTAGAAGCGCTGCACCGTGGCGGCGTAACGGGCGATGAATGCCTCCAGATCGTCTTGATGTACCAGGGCATAGTCCGGCGCCACGCAGGTCTGGCCGGCGTTGGACAGCTTGCCGTACACCACGCTCTGCATAGTGCGGTCATTCACGTGGCCACGGGCCACGATGGCGGGGCTTTTGCCGCCCAGCTCCAGGGTCACGGGCACCAGGTTGTCGCTGGCGGCCCGCATCACCTTGCGGCCCACCTGCGTGCTGCCGGTGAACAGCAGGTGGTCGAACGGCAGGGCGCTGAACGCGGCGCCGACCTCGGGGCCGCCCAGCACCACGGCCACCTCGTCCTGCGCAAAAGCCCCGGCCAGCATGTGCCGCAGCGCCGCGCTGGTGCGCGGGGTCAGCTCCGAGGGCTTGAGCATGGCGCGGTTGCCCGCCGCCAGCGCAGTGGCCAGCGGCACCAGCGTGAGCGAGACGGGGTAGTTCCACGGCGCCATCACGCCGACGACGCCCAGCGGCTGGTATTCCACGTAGGCACGTGCCGAGCGATAGACAAATGGCACGTGGCGGCGCTCGCGCTGCATGAAGCGGCGCAGGTGATTGGACAGGTAGTCGATGGCCTGAACGACGCAGGCCAGTTCCATGATGTCGGTCTCGTGGCGCGAGCGGTTGCCGAAATCGGCGCTGACCGCATCCTTGAGCGCCTCGCGGTGCGCCAGCACGGCGGCCCGCAGCCGGGCCAAACGACTTTTGCGCAAGGCCAGACCCGGCGGGCCATCATGCAGAAAGGCGCTGCGCTGGCGGTGCAGCAGGTCGGCCATGCGGGTGCGGTCTTCATCAGGCGTCATGGTGTCTCTCCGGCAATCAGGGCTTGAGCGGTTGGGGCGCGTACAGGGCGGCCTGGAAGTCGGGCACGTATTCGTACTTCACCATCCTGCCCAGTTTCAGCGACGCGATGAAGCGCGACAGGCTGCCGTCCGTCAGCGTCAGCTTCACCGCATCGGCAGCCGACGTGCTGGCGTGGCGCAACTGGCGGGAAGTGCTGTAGCCGGTGGTCAGTTGCCCTTGCGGGTCGATGTTGGTGAAGCGGGTCGTCACCAGGTTTTCCTTGCTGGAGGACACATCGAGCTTGCGCGTTTCCAGCGTGACATCCAGCGCCTGGGTTTCGCTGTCATAGATATTGACGACGACGTTGTTTTCGCCTTCGCTGTAGTCGATGCGCGTGAGCCACTTGGGCAGGTTGTAGCCCACCACGCCGCGCACCCGCGCCAGTTCGGTATCGACGGGCAGCTTCAACACATAGCCCCAGAAGTCACCGGCGCGGGACTGGCCCAGCAGGGAGAGCGGCCCCCAGTTCGACGCACCCGGCTGGTTGGTGACGACGGACAGGCCGATCTCGTTGTAGCTGTCGTTGTCGCAGTAGTGGTAGGCATACGCGGTCAGCGCGACCACGCCCCGGCCCGGCCACACTTGCAGCGGCTGCACCTGCGCCAGCACCTCGGGCGGCATCAGCGCACGCAGCCGCGCCAGGTCGGCGGTGAAGATGGCCGTCACCCGGCTGTTTTCGTAATAGAAGTTGGGCGACCAGCTTTCGAAGCCGATGTCCACCTTCTCCTTGGCGATGCCCTTGAACCAGCTCAAATCGACGTCCGGCGCCTCGGCGGCGATGACGGACAGCGGCGGGTTGGAGCGGAAGCGGTCGTACAGGCCGCCCTGCACCACGGGCACATCGTGCGCACCGATCTGAATGGTGGTGGTTGCAACGGGGGACGGTGCGGAATGGTCGTCGGCAGACCACGAGGGCATCGTGCCAAGGGCCAGGGACAGGCCGAGAACGGCGGTCAGTGAAGTGCTTTTCATGGGGCAGTGGTGGCAGTGAAGCAAAGGGAAAAAAACCGGAAAGCGCCGTGTTGGCATACCCGACTCTTCCGACCTTTGCAAAGCATAAGATTCAACTTAACTTCAAGGTCAAGCGGTTTTCTTGCCGTGGATAAACCGCTCCCCCTGTCTTCACCTACCAGACAGTTTTTTTATAAAAAAACTGTCTCCAGCGCTTGCCTGCAAATCGCTAACAGCTATCAAAAATAGCTTACCCCTTGGCAGGCGCCTGGCCCAGCCGCATTTCCGCCAGCACGCGCCGGGCGTTGGCGGTGCAGTCCATGTCCTGAGGCTTGGCCTCGATCTGCGCCACCAGCTCCAGCAGGTGCGCCTTGCTTTGCGCCAACTGCGCCTGGAGCGCCTCGATGTCCTGCACCTTGCGGTGCAGCGTGTCGATCAGGGTGCCATGCTCCCACTGCGCCAGGCCATTGGGCAGCAGCGTGCGCAGCTCGTCCAGGCTGAAGCCTGCACGCTGCCCGGCGGTGATCAGTTGCAATGTCAGCACCGCGTCGGCGGGGTAGCTGCGATAGCCGTTGGCCTGGCGTTCCACGGCCTTGAGCAGGCCGATCCGTTCGTAGAAGCGGATGCGCGAGGCGGCCAGGCCGGTGCGTTGGGCGAGTTCTCCGATTTTCATGGCCCGGAGTTTGACATTGAACCTTGCTTCAAGGTTAATCTCGCGCCAGCAAAATTTCAAAGGATCTCTCCATGCAAACGATCTTGGGCGCGAACGGGCAGATTGCCGTGGAACTGGCGCGTGAACTGCGGCGCAGCCACACCGACGACATCCGGCTGGTAAGCCGTACCCCGCGCAAGGTGAACGGCACGGACGCGCTGGTGTCCGCCAACCTGCTCGACGCACGGCAGACGGCCGAGGCGGTCAAGGGCAGCAGCGTGGTGTATTTCACCGCCGGGCTGCCGCCGGATACGGCGCTGTGGGAAGCGCAGTTCCCCACGATGCTGAAGAACGCCCTGGACGCCAGCCGCGCGGCGGGCGCCCGCTTCGCCTACTTCGACAACACCTACATGTACCCGCAGGACGATCGGCTGCAGACCGAGGACACGCCCTTCGCCCCCGTGGGCCGCAAGGGCAAGGTGCGTGCGGCGATGGCGTCCATGGTGCTGGAGGAAATGGCACGCGGCGACATCCCCGTACTGATTGGCCGCGCACCCGAGTTCTACGGGCCGGGCAAGACGCAGAGCTTCACCAACGCGCTGGTCATCGACAACCTCCTGGCAGGCAAGCCAGCGCGTGTGCCGGTACGGGACGATGTGCTGCGCACGCTGATCTGGACTCCCGATGCCAGCCGTGCGCTGGCCGCCCTGGGCAACACGCCGGATGCCTACGGCCAGACCTGGCACCTGCCCTGCGACGACGAGCGCCTGAACTATGCGCAGTTCGTGGCTCTGGCCAACACGGTGTTCGGTACCCGCTCCTCCTACAAGGTGTTGGGCAAATGGATGCTGAACGCCGCCAGCCTGTTTTCCAGACAGGTACGCGAATTGCACGAACTGCTGCCGCGTTACGCGCACGACAACCGGTTCGACAGCACAAAATTCAAGCAACGCTTCCCGACATTCCACCCCACGACCTACCGCGAAGGCCTGGCGCAAATTCTGGCCGAGGCGAAAGGCAAAACTGTCTGACCACGGGCGTGTGGGCCAGGGGCTGTGCAATAAAAAAAACAGGCAACCCTTTGGTTGCCTGTTTTGCCTGAGAGGACAGAAACTGCTTACAGCTTCTGGCCCATCATGAAGTTGTCGAAGCGCGATTCAGCGAAACGGAACCACAGCACCTGATCACGCTGGAAGTTGCGGTAGTCGCCGTAGATCTTCTTCCAGTCGGGGTTGCTGGCGTCCAGCTCCTTGTACAGCTCCATCGCGGCCTTGAACGAGGCATCCATCACCTGTTGCGGGAAGGGCAGCACTTTGGCCTTGGCAGCCACCAGTTGCTTCAAGGCGCCGGGGTTGAAGGTGTCGTACTTGGCCTGGGTCGTGACGTGGGCTTCCATGGCTGCGGCGCGGACGATGGCCTTGTTCTCGTTGGACAGGCCGTTGAATGCCTTGTCGTTGATGTAGAACGACAGGTGCAGCGAACCTTCCCACCAGCCGGGGTAGTAGTAGAAGGGCGCCACCTTGTTCAGGCCCAGTTTCAGGTCGTCGTAGGGGCCGATCCACTCGGCGGCGTCGATGGTGCCTTTTTCCAGCGATTGGTAGATTTCACCGGCCGGAATGTTCTGCGGCACCACGCCCAGGCGCTCCAGCACCTTGCCGGCAAAACCGCCGGCGCGGAATTTCAGGCCCTTCAGGTCGTCCAGGCTCTTGACTTCCTTGCGGAACCAGCCGCCCATCTGCGTGCCGGTGTTGCCGCCGGGCATGACGACAATGTTGTACTTGGCGTAGAACTCGTTCATCAGCTTTTCGCCGTTGCCTTCCAGCATCCAGGCCGTCAGCTGGCGCGAGTTCATGCCGAAGGGGATCGCACCGCCGATGGCGAACACTTCGTTCTTGCCGAAGAAGTAGTACGGGGCGGTGTGGCAGATTTCGACGGTGCCGCTTTGCACGCCATCGACCACGTTGAAAGCGGGCATCAATTCACCCGCCTGGTGAACCGTAACGTCGAACTTGCCACCGGTCATGCGCTTGACCGCATTGGCAAACACGTCGGCAGCGCCGTAAATGGTGTCGAGCGATTTCGGGAAGCTCGATGCAATGCGCCAGCGCAAGGCAGCTTGTGCGTGAACGGCAGGGGCTGCCCCGGCGGCCAGAATACCGGCAACACCGGCGTTTTTCAGCATTGAGCGACGATCCATGGTCTTTGTCTCCTAAAAAATAATGAAGCCTTTTCATTCTGAATGCTTTTCCCGCAACTCCCGTGAAAAAAGTTTTGAATGTTTTTCAAAAAAGTTGCGACAAAAAAACAGGGGCCTGCTTTCCCGTATTGACACGGTCTGGCAGGCCCCGGTAATTCTGTCACACAGGCGACAGAATCTTGTCCAGAAGAATACGGTTTACAGTTTCACCGAACTCATGTAGCTGTTGTAACGGAATTCGGAGTAGCGATCCCACAGCAGCTGGTCGCGCTGGAAGGTGCGCATGTGCTGGTGGATTTTCTTGAACATGGGCGATTTGGCCTCGTTCTCGGCAAATACTTCCATCGAGGCTTTGTAGCCGGCATCCATGAAATCCTTGGGGAAGGAACGCAGCTTGGTGCCCTCGGCAACCAGCTTTTTCAGGGCGATGGGGTTCATGGCGTCGTACTTGGCAGTCATGTCGCGTGCGGCGACCTGGCAGGCCGCATCGACCATCGCCTGGTATTCCTTGGGCAGGGCCGCATAGGCCTTGGTGTTGATGAAGAACTCCAGCTCTGCGCCGCCTTCCCACCAGCCGGGGTAGTAGTAGTAGGGAGCGACTTTGGAGAAGCCCAGCTTCTGGTCGTCGTAGGGGCCGACGAACTCCACCGCATCCAGCGTGCCTTTTTCCAGCGCCTGATAGACCTCGCCCACGGGCATGTTCTGCGAGACGACGCCCAGCTTGTGCATGGCATCGCCGAACAGGCCGCCGCCCAGGCGCATCTTCAGCCCCTGCAGGTCCTTGACCGACTTGATTTCCTTGCGGTACCAGCCGCCCATCTGCGTGCCGGTGTTGCCGGCGCTCTGGCTCTTGATGTTGTATTCGGCGTAGAACTCGTCCATCAGCTGACGGCCACCGCCATGCTCCATCCAGGCGTCCATCTGGCGGGCGGTCAGGCCGAAGGGCACGGCGCAGCCGAAGGCGAAGACGTAGTCCTTGCCGGTGAAGTAGTAAGGGGCCGTCAGGGCCATTTCCACCGTGCCGTTCTGGATGCCGTCCACCACGCCGAAAGCGGGCATCAGCTCCCCGGCAGCGTGTACCGACACCTCGAACTTGCCGCCCGACAGCTCTTTGACGGTTTTGGCGAATTTCTCGCCGCTACCGAAAATGGTGTCCAGCGATTTGGGAAAGCTGGCAGCCAGGCGCCAGCGCACCGACGCCTGGGCGTGTACCGCAGGGGCCACACCGGCAGCCAAAATACCGGCAATACCCGCTTGCTTGATGAGGGAACGACGATCCATTGCATCTCCTTGGTTTGGAATATCAACACAAGTGCGCTGGCGTTTTGTGCCAGCGCAGCCAAGCGTGCAGTATTCCACAGCAAGGGCTTGCGTGAAATCAAAGCAATCCCTATTGAATGCCCTGGGCCACACAAAATGCTATGGCTGGCATAGCGTCAGGGAAAACCCCCGATATTCCCATTCAAACCGGCATGAATCGCTGGCGGATGCTGTTTTCCATCCCCGCCGCATCCAGCCCCTGCAAGGCCAGCAGTTTGGCCGGGTCGCCGTGTTCGATGAATACGTCGGGCAGGCCCAGTTGCAACACGGGCTTGACCACGCCGGCCTGCGCCAGCGCTTCCAGCACGGCGCTGCCTGCGCCGCCTTGCAGACAGCCCTCTTCGACCGTGACCAGCGCATCGTGGCTGGCGGCCAGTTGCAGCAGCAGCTCGGTGTCCAGCGGCTTGGCCCAGCGCATGTTGGCGACGGTGGCATCCAGTTTTTCCGCCGCTTGCAGCGCCGGGTACAGCAGGGTGCCGAAGGCCAGGATGGCGATGTTCTGCCCCTGGCGGCGGATTTCGCCCTTGCCGAAGGGCAGGCTGCCCAGGTCGGCCAGCGGCGGCACGCCTGCGCCGGCGCCGCGCGGGTAGCGCACGCAGACAGGGTGGTCTTGTTCGTAGGCGGTGGAGAGCAGTTGGCGGCATTCGCGCTCGTCGGCAGGGCAGGCCATGCTCATGTGCGGGATGCAGCGCACGAAGGCGATGTCGTAGGCGCCCGCGTGGGTGGCGCCATCGGCCCCGACCAGCCCGGCACGGTCCAGCGCCAGCACCATCGGCAGCTTTTGCAGGGCCACGTCGTGAATCATCTGGTCGTAGGCGCGTTGCAGGAAGGTGGAGTAGATTGCCACCACGGGCTTGACGCCCTCGCAGGCCAGCCCGGCGGCAAAGGTGACGGCGTGCTGCTCGGCAATGCCCACGTCGTAATAGCGCTCGGGGAAGCGCTGGTGAAACTCCACCATGCCCGAGCCTTCGCGCATGGCGGGGGTGACGCCGACCAGCCGCGCATCCTGCGCCGCCATGTCGCACAGCCACTGGCCGAACACCTGGGTGAAGGTGGGCTTGGGCGGGGTGGCGGGCTTGACGATGCCAACCTCCGGATCGAACTTGCCGGGGCCGTGGTAGGTGATGGGGTCGATTTCCGCCAGCTTGTAGCCCTGGCCTTTTTTGGTGACGACGTGCAGGAACTGCGGGCCGTCGAGCTGGCGGATGTTCTCCAGCGTGGGGATGAGCGAATCCAGGTCGTGCCCGTCGATGGGGCCGATGTAGTTGAAGCCGAAGTTCTCGAACAGCGTGGCGGGCACCACCATGCCTTTGGCGTGCTGTTCCAGCTTTTTCGCCAGCTCCAGCAGGGGCGGCACGTTTTTCAGCACGTTCTTGCCGACGTGGCGGGCGGCGGCGTAGAACTGGCCGCTCATCAACTGCGCCAAATAGCGGTTCAGCGCCCCGACGGGCGGGCTGATGCTCATGTCGTTGTCGTTGAGGATGACGAGCAGGTTGCCGTCCAGCACCCCGGCGTTGTTCATGGCCTCGAAGGCCATGCCGGCGGTCATCGCGCCGTCGCCGATGACGGCAATCGCCCGGCGCTTTTCACCCTTGCGCTTGGCGGCCATCGCCATGCCCAGGGCGGCGGAAATGCTGGTGGAGGAATGCGCGGTGCCGAAGGTGTCGTACACGCTTTCGGCCCGCTGGGGAAAGCCGGAGATGCCGCCCAGCTGGCGCAGCGTGCCCATGCGGTCGCGCCGGCCGGTAAGGATTTTGTGCGGGTAGGTCTGGTGGCCCACGTCCCAGACGATGCGGTCGTACGGCGTGTTGAAGACGTAGTGCAGCGCCACCGTCAGCTCCACGGTGCCGAGGTTGGAGCTGAGGTGCCCGCCGGTTTTGGAGACGCTGTCCAGCACGTAGGCCCGCAGCTCGTCGGCCACGGCGGGCAACTGGCCCCGCGCGATGGCACGCAGATCGGCGGGGTCGTTTATCTTTTGTAGCAAAGGGTAGGCGTTGGCAGTCATTTATCCAGTCTCTCTGGGCTGAAAAGCCCAAGGGGCCAGCGGCCCCAGCTATTCTTTATATGAATACAGGCGGCATTCAATGCGATCGCCCCACCACCTGTCGGGCCAGGGCCAGCAAGGCGCGGGTATCGGCCAGCCCCGATTGCTGCAAGGCGGCACAGGCCTGGGCCAGCAAGTCCTGCGCCAGCGCCTGGGCGCCGTCCAGGCCCAGCAGGGCGACGTAGGTGGGCTTGTCGTTGGCCGCGTCCTTGCCGGGGGTTTTGCCCAGGGTGGCCGCATCGGCCACCACGTCCAGCACATCGTCCACGACCTGAAACGCCAGCCCCAGCGCCTGGCCGTAGGTCTGCAAAACGGCCAGGGCCGACGCCGGGGTCTGGCCGCAGGCAGCACCCAGCAGCACGCAGGCTTCCAGCAGGGCGCCGGTTTTCAGGCGGTGCATCTGGCGCAGTTGCGCCTCGGTCAAGGGCTGGCCGACGCTGGCTAGGTCGATGGCCTGCCCGCCCGCCATGCCCTGCGCTCCGGCGGCGCGGGCCAGGATGCGGCACAGGTCGGCCTGGATGGCCGCAGGCACTTCGGCCACGCCGGGGGTGAGCAGCTCGAACGCCTGGGCTTGCAGGGCATCGCCTGCCAGCAGCGCCTGGGCCTGGCCAAAGGCGACGTGGACGGTGGGCTTGCCCCGGCGCAACACATCGTTGTCCATGCAGGGCATGTCGTCGTGGACGAGGGAGTAGGCGTGGATCAGCTCCACCGCACAGGCGGCCCGCAGTGCGGCAGCGGCATTGCCGCCGACGGCCTGGGCCGCGGCCAGCACCAGCAAGGGGCGCAGGCGCTTGCCGCCGTCCAGCACGGCGTAGCGCATCGCCTCGCCCAGCCCGGCCGGGGCGCCGATGCCGACCCAGTCGGTCAGCGCCTGCTCCACCTGCCGGCACTGCGCGTTGGCCCAATGGGAAAAATCAAAATCTTGCACGGCCTGCCCGCTTCCTGTGGTTCCTGCGATCAATGGGTTCACTCTGCGGCCCAGGGTTTGAGGTCGCCGCCATCGAGTTGCAGGATCTGCTGCTCCACCGCATCGAGTTGGGCATGGCAGTAGCGCAGCAGCACCGAGGCGCGGCGGTAGCCGTCGAGCATCTCGCTCAGCGGCAATTGCCCGGATTCCATGGCCTGGGCCAGCGCCTGCAATTCGGCCTGGGCGGCTTCGTAGCTGGCCGGCTCGTCGGAGGGGGAGGAGGATTTTTTTTCGGCAGAACGCTTGGCAGGCATGGCAAAAGGGGGCGCAGAGTGTGGCGAAGGGGAAAGCCGGGATTTTAGGCGCACCCCACGCTCAACGACGGCGTGGGCGGCTATTGCGCATCCGGGGCGCCAATGCCCAGCCCGGCCAGCAGGGCGCGTGCGCCGCTCCAGACGATTTCCACGCCCACGCACAGCAGGATGAAGGCCATCAGCCGCATGAAGACCACCTGCCCGGTGTCGCCCAGGCGGCGCAGCAAGGTGGTGGCGTAGCGGAAGGTCAGCGCCACCAGAATCCCCAGCAGTACCGAGGCCGCCAGCCCGCCGCTCATGTTCGCCAGAGTCAGCGGCACGCTGGTGCGCGAGTGCAGGCTGGCACCGATGGCAATGGCCACGGCGATGGTGCCGGGGCCGCAGGTCAGGGGAAAAGTCAGAGGGTAGAAGGCCTTGACGCGGGCCTTGTCCCAGGTCAGCGCCTGGGCGATCTGGGTGGCGTCGTCGGTGGTGGCCTGCTGGGCGTTGAGCATCCTCCAGGCGATGGAGGCGACGATCATCCCCCCGGCAATGCGCACGGCAGGCAGCGAGACGCCGAAAAAGCGCAGCACGTAGGAGCCGGTAAGCATGGTGGAGGTCAGCAGAATCGCCACGTTCTTGCCGATGCGATGGGCCAGCAGGGCGCGATCCTGCTCGCTCAGGCCCCGCGCCTGATCGACGAACAGCGGGGCCGTCGCCAGGGGGTTGATGATGGGCAGCACGCCGATGAAGGCAAACAGCAGGCTTTGCCCAAAGGCGGTGAGCAGATCGAGGAACGGCAGGTTCATGGCAAGGGGAAGATGCAAATCAATAATTTATGGCAGGGGCACGCAAGCTATCAATTCAGTTGCTGTTGCCGCTGGTGCTGCAAGGATTTGAAAGATAAATGATTCTGAAATCGTTAGTTGGCAAGCGGCAGCAGCTATGGTTTATCAGTATTCACTGCAACCTGATCCGCCACCCACCGGGCATAGCTGGCGCTGGCGTGCGGCACCGGCAAGGCATAAATCGCCGGTACTTCATAAGGGTGCAACCGGGCAATCAGCGCCTGCAGCGCGGGCCAGGCCGCCGTGGTGGTTTTGAACAGCAGGCGCACCTCCGGCTCGGACTGCATTTGGCCCTGCCATTGGTAGGTGCTGTGGACGCTGTCCTGCTGCACGCAGGCAGCCAGCCCCTGGGCAATGGCGGCCTGGGCCAGTGCCCCGGCGCTGGCCGCATCGGGGACGGTGGTGAAGACGGCCAGCAATTGCACTGCCGGGGGCGCGGACGGCATTATTCGATTTCCGCGATCAGCTCGATCTCGACGCACGCGCCCAGCGGGATTTGCGCCACGCCAAAGGCGCTGCGGGCGTGCTTGCCCTTGTCGCCGAAAACTTCGCCCAGCAGCTCGGAGCAGCCGTTGGTGACGAGGTGCTGCTCGGTGAACGTGGGCGTGGAATTGACCAGGCTCATCACCTTGACGATGCGCTTGACGCGATTCAGGTCGCCGCCGCAGGCCGCCTGCAGCGTGCCCATCAGATCGACGGCAATGGCGCGGGCCGCCTGCTTGCCGTCTTCGGTGCTGACCTGCCCGCCCAGTTGGCCGGCCCAGACCGTGCCGTCGGCCTTGCGGGCGATATGGCCGCTCAGGAACACCAGATTGCCCGTCTGCACGAAGGGCACATAGGCGGCGGCCGGCACGGCCAGGGGCGGCAGGGTGATGTTCAGGGCTTGCAGTTGGTCGTAAACGCTCATGGTGATGCTTTCTTTCATTACCGCCAGTGTGGGGTTTGAGCGCTTGCCCAAATTCATCCGCCCCCACTAGCATGGCCCGCAAGTATGCCAAGAGCGCAAGCCCCTGACCGCCAAATTTCCCCCTGGCTGACCGCCTGGCCCCTGATGGGCTGGGTGCTGGGCTGTGCGCTGCAATTGCAGCAGGGGCAGTTGGGGCCGCTGTGGGGCTATGCCGCTGGGGGCGTGGCCGCCGCCGGGCTGGCCGGGCTGCTCTGGCGCGGTCAGGCAGTGCCACGGTCTTCGGCCTGCCTGGGCGTGCTGCTGGCGCTGGCCCTGGCCGGGTGGAGCAGCACCGGCATACGGGCCATGGCCTTTGCCCGCCACGCGCTGCCTGCCGCCCTGCAGGGGGCGGACATCACCGTGCAAGGCGTCATCATCAGCCTGCCGCAGACGACGGAACGCGGCCAGCGCTGGCTGTTCGCACCCGAACACGCCCGGGATGGCGCGGGCATCCCCGTGCCGCTGCCGCCGCGCATCGCCCTGCGCCACTACACGCCGGACTTGACGGTTCACGCCGGCGAGCGCTGGCGCTGGACGGTGCGCCTGCAAAGCCCGCACGGTGCCCGCAACCCACAGGGTTTCGACCTGGAGCAATGGTGGTGGAGCCAGGGCGTGCAGGCCAACGGCTACGTGCGCCCGCACCCCCCGGCGCAACGGCTGGGCCAGACCGGGCACGCCCCGCTGGAACAGGCCCGCGAACAGGTGCGCCAGCGGCTGCACGGCTACGCGGGCACCAGCCGGGCCGCCGGGGTGGTGGTGGCCCTGGTCACCGGCGACCAGGGCGCGATCGACAAGGCGGACTGGCAGATTTTTCGCGCCACCGGGGTGGCCCACCTCGTCAGCATCAGCGGCCTGCACATCACCATGTTTGCCTGGCTGGCCGTGGTGCTGGTCGGCGGGCTGTGGCGGCGCAGCCGTTTCCTGTGCCTGCGCTGGCCCGCCCCGCTGGCCGCCGCCTGGGTGGGGTTGGCGCTGGCGCTGGGCTACGCCCTGTTCAGCGGCTGGGGCATTCCGGCGCAGCGCACGCTGCTGATGCTGCTCACCGTCACCCTGCTGCGCAGCCTGGGTGTGCAGTGGCCCTGGCCGCGCATCTGGCTGCTGGTGCTGGCCGTGGTGGTGGCCTGGGACCCGTGGGCGCTGCTGCAAGCGGGGTTCTGGCTGAGTTTCGTCGCCGTGGGCGTGCTGTTCATGACCGGCCCGGGGCTGGCCGCCCGCCCCTGGCGCTGGTGGCGGCCCCTGTGGCGGCTGGTGCGCGAGCAAACGCTGATCGGCCTGGCCCTGGCCCCCTTGACCCTGCTGCTGTTCGGGCAGGTGTCCGTCGTCGGGTTTTTCGCCAACCTGTGGGCCATTCCCTGGGTGACGCTGCTGCTCACGCCCCTGGCCATGGCCGGGGTGGTCTGCCCGCCGCTGTGGACGGCGGCGGTGTGGTGCGCCGACGTGCTGCTCGCCCTGCTGGCCTGGATGGCGCAGTGGCCGGGGGCGGTGGCCTATTTCGCCCAGCCGCCGCTGGCGCTGGGCGTGGTCAGCATGGCGGGCTGCCTGTGGCTGCTGCTGCGCTGGCCCTGGCCGCTGCGCCTGCTGGGGCTGCCGCTGGTACTGCCCATGCTGCTGTGGCAGCCCCGGCCCCCGCCGCCGGGGGAGTTTTCCCTGCTGGCGCTGGACGTGGGGCAAGGCAGCAGCGTGCTGGTGCAGACGGCAGGCCACGCCCTGCTGGTCGATACCGGCCCGCGCTGGGACGGCGGGGACACGGGCAGCCAGACCATCGTGCCGCTGCTGCACGCCCTGGGCCTGCGGCTGGACATGGTGCTGCTCACCCATGCGGACAGCGACCACACCGGCGGGGCGCTGTCCGTCCTCGCCGCCCAGCCGCAAGCCGCTTTGCGCGGCAGCGGCATTGCCGACATCGCCGCGCAGGCGCAGCGCCCCTGGCAGGCGTGCGAACAAGGGCAGCAGTGGGTGTGGGAGCAGGTCACCTTCACCGTGCTGTGGCCTGCCCCGGACACGCTGCCGCGCCCGTCCGGCGCCAAACCGGCGACCAATGCGATCAGTTGCGTAGTGCAGGTGCGTTCGGCCAGCGGTGCCGTCGCCCTGCTGACCGGCGATATGGAACAGGCCCAGGAACGCGCCCTGCTGCGGGCGGGCACCGACGTGCGGGCCGATGCCCTGCTGGTGGCGCACCACGGCAGCAAGACCTCCACCTCGGCCGCCTGGGTACAAGCCGTGCAGCCGCAGGTGGCCCTGGTGCAAAGCGGCTGGCGCAACCGCTTCGGCCACCCCGCCGCGCCGGTGGTGCAGCGCTTGCAGGCGGCGCAGGCGCAGCTTTTCAACACCGCCACCTGCGGGGCCATCCACTGGCATTCCACCCGGCCGGATACGGCGCTGTGCGAGCGTGAACGGCAGCCGCGTTATTGGCAGAGCGTCAGGCCGTAGCCCCGCCCTGCCCGGACGTCAACCCTCGTGCGCCTCGCCGATCTGGCTTTGCAGGTAATTTTCCAGGCCCAGGGATTCGACCAAATTCAGCTGCGTCTCCAGGAAGTCGATGCGCTCTTCGGTGCGGTCGAGCAGCTTTTGCAGCAGATCGCGCGAGACGAAGTCCTGCGCCGTTTCTGCGGCGTGGATGCCGTCCTTGAGGCACTGCTGGGCGCTTTGCGCATGGCGCAGGTCGCAGGCCAGGGTTTCGGGCACGTCCTCGCCCACTTGCAGCTTGCCCAGGTCTTGCAGGTTGGGCAGGCCGTTCAGGATCAGGATGCGGTCCATCAGCGCATCGGCGTGCTTCATGGCGTGGATGGATTCCTTGTATTCCACCTTGGCCAGCGCCTCGAAACCCCAGTGCTTCTGCAGCCGGTAGTGCATGTAGTACTGGTTGATGGCGGTGAGTTCGTTTTTCAATTGCGCTTGCAGCGCGGCAATGACCTTGGGTTCGCCTTGCATGTGGGAACACTCCTTGTAAAACCGCCATTGTCGGCCCAGCGGCAAGAGCGCTGCCGACGCTGAGGAATAACCGGTGGTCGACAACGCATCGCAAGCCGCATGATGTTAGTTATTAACAATCGCAACAATCAAATCAATTGATTAGATTTATTTTTGAACGGCGCTAAACTTCCGTGCTGTGTTCAGTCAAACACTCACTTCACAACGAAAGGAAACTGCAATGACTCTGATCAACACCCAAGTTCAACCCTTCAAGACCCAAGCTTTTGTGAACCGCGCTGGCAAGGGCGAATTCATCGAAGTGACCGAGCAATCCCTCAAGGGCAAATGGTCCGTGCTGATCTTCATGCCGGCCGCCTTCACCTTCAACTGCCCCACCGAGATCGAAGACGCCGCCGACAACTACGCCGAATTCCAGAAGGCCGGTGCCGAGGTCTACATCGTCACCACCGACACCCACTTCTCGCACAAGGTGTGGCACGAAACCTCCGACGCCGTGGGCAAGGCCAAATTCCCCCTGGTCGGCGACCCGACCCACCAGCTGACCAACGCCTTTGGCGTGCATATCCCCGAAGAAGGCCTGGCCCTGCGCGGCACCTTCGTGATCAACCCCGATGGCGTGATCAAGACCATGGAAGTGCATTCCAACGAAATCGCCCGCGACGTGTCGGAAACCCTGCGCAAGCTCAAGGCTGCCCAGTTCACCGCCGCCCACCCCGACCAGGTGTGCCCGGCCAAGTGGAAAGAAGGCGCCACCACGCTGACGCCTTCGCTGGACCTGGTCGGCAAGATCTAAGCCTGTTGCCTTAGGGACCGTTCCCTAGTGCAAGCCGGACGGGTGCGAGCGCCGTGCCGTCCGGCTTTTTATTGCCCAAAATTCTTAAAAACCACTGCTTTTTCGGAGGACACCCATGCTTGACGATCAACTCAAAACCCAACTGGCCGCCTACCTGGAGCGCGTGACCCAGCCCTTCGAGCTGGTGGCCTCCCTGGACGAGAGCGAGACTGCCGCACAGATGCGCGATCTGCTCACCACCATCCAGACCCTGCGCAGCGACAAGATCAGCCTGCGCCTGGATGGCAACGACGCCCGCAAGCCGTCGTTCACCCTGCAACGCCAGGGCAGCACCAGCAGCCTGCGCTTTGCCGGGCTGCCCCTGGGCCACGAATTCACCTCGCTGGTGCTGGCCCTGCTGTGGACGGGCGGCCATCCGCCCAAGGAAGAGCAAGACCTGCTCGACCAGATCGCCGCCATCGAAGGCGATTTCAACTTCGAGGTCTACATGAGCCTGTCGTGCCACAACTGCCCCGACGTGGTGCAGGCGCTGTCGCTCATGGCCATCCTCAACCCCAACATCAAGACCACCGTGATCGAAGGCGGGGCGTTCCAGCAGGAAGTACAGGAGCGCGAAATCATGGCCGTGCCCATGGTCTACCTGAACGGCCAGGTGTTCGGTGCAGGCCGGATGCTGCTGGGCGAAATCGTCGCCAAGCTGGACACCGGTGCCGCCGCCCGCGAAGCGGCCAAGCTGTCGGCCAAAGAGGCATTCGAGGTGCTGATCGTCGGCGGCGGCCCTGCCGGCGCAGCCGCTGCCATCTACACCGCCCGCAAGGGCATCCGCACCGGCATTGCCGCCGAGCGCATCGGCGGGCAGGTGAACGACACGCTGGACATCGAGAACTACATCTCGGTCAACAAGACCGAAGGCCCGAAGTTTGCCGCCGCGCTGGAATCGCACATCGGCGACTACGACATCGACGTCATGCGCCTGCAACGCGCCGCCAAGCTGATTCCCGCTGCCGAAACCGGCGGCCTGATCACCGTCGAACTGGAAAACGGCGGCACCCTGCAAGCCAAGAGCGTGGTGCTGTCCACCGGCGCCCGCTGGCGCAACATGAACGTGCCCGGCGAAGACCAGTACCGCACCAAGGGCGTGGCCTATTGCCCGAGCTGTGACGGCCCGCTGTTCAAGGGCAAGCGCGTGGCGGTGATCGGCGGCGGCAACTCCGGCGTGGAAGCGGCCATCGACCTGGCCGGCGTGGTCGAGCATGTGACCGTGTTCGAGTTCATGCCCGAACTCAAGGCCGACGCCGTGCTGCAAAAGAAGCTGGCCAGCCTGCCCAACGTCACCGTCATCAAGAACGCCCAGACCACCGAAGTGCTGGGCGACGGCAGCAAGGTCACTGGCCTGGCCTACAAAGACCGCACCAATGACGAAGTCAAGCAGGTGGCGCTGGAAGGCATCTTCGTGCAGATCGGCCTGCTGCCCAACACCGACTGGCTCAAGGGCACGCTGGAGCTGAACAAGATGGGCGAAATCGTCATCGACGCCAAGGGTCAGACCAGTGTCCCCGGCGTGTTCGCGGCGGGCGACTGCACCAACGTGCCGTACAAGCAGATCGTCATCGCCGCCGGTGCCGGCGCGACGGCAGGGCTGTCGGCGTTCGACCACCTGATCCGCAACTAAGCTGCCCCACTGGCGCGGTCAGAAATCCCCCAGAAAAAAGGACTGCCCCGCAAAGGGCAGTCCTTTTTTCATAGCTTCTTCCGCTATTCATGCAATGATTTCAGCATTAAAATAATCTGAAATCGTTCATTTACCTGCGATAAAAGCTATTTATAATATAGCAAATTCAACGACCATGCCGTTTGCGCAACTGCTCGACATGTGCTTGATGCGTCCTATGCGTAGGTGCCAAGCGACTGCCTTCAATTTTTTCCCAGATAGCCTGCATTTGATGCGCCGGGATTATTTGTTCTTTGAATGTTTTTATAAATCCTAGAAAATTACCAGTCGTGCAAACATTGGCAGGAAAGTTGGATTTCAGTTCACACGTTCCTGAAAATACAATTACTGAATGGAGAAAATTCATTGGTACACCAAGCAATCCCTCCAGGGCTTTGATGTGTCTGTAATTTTGGCGCAATGGGTTCTGGAATCTATTTTTCTTCTGAAAATTCGTCTGCTGCCATTGTGCGTCACGCTCGTGCCCAGATATCCAGCCCTTGTAATGCTTTGTTTCCAGAACAAAAATTCCATACGGCGACACGACGATATGATCAATTTGCGTGGAGCCCATCTGGTCTTCCAAGGTCACATCATGCAAGAGCAAGTAATTGTTTTTATCTAAATTTTCCTCCAATGCACGCCTAACCATTTTTTCACCGAGCCAGCCTTTGAAAAAGGGCGAGCGAAGTAAAAAAATAATAACAAAAAATGGTATCAACCAAAAAAATGGCTTCACCGCTTGAAGCATGACAGGAAAAATATTCATACTTGGTTGGGCACGCTGCTGATGGTCGGTATTTTTTAGCGGTGCCGCTGGAGTCAATGCTTTTGGAGTGGATGGAGTTTTTTCAACAGTGACGATCTGTCGTTTTTGTTTCGCCAGTTTTTCTTCCAATATCTCGCGCTGAACTTCAGCGCTGATGCGCTTTGTGCCTGACATGCTATCAACACCGCGTGTCGGCGTGACATCCACGGCAATAGCATCGGGACAGGGGCTATCGGAATAATGCGTCTTACCTTCAATTTGGCATTTGAAAACTGTATTTTTCACTGCTCTTGGCAGCCTGGTATCGGCCCACCCAGCAGAGCTGAAAAACAACGCAAAAAACAAGACATACGCGGCCATGGTTACCTTTACTCGCATCCCTCCACCCAATCCGGCCCGGCCAGCACGGCGATGGCTTGCCCGGCCACGGCGGCCAGTTGCGCGGCGGTGACGCGCTGCGGGGCGAGTTCGGCCAGGGGGCGCAGCACAAAGGCGCGTTCGGCCATGCGCGGGTGGGGCACGGTGAGCTGCGGGGTGTCCAGCCGGGCATCGCCCCACAGCAGAATGTCCAGATCCAGCGTGCGCGGGGCGTTGCGGTAGGGGCGCTGGCGGCCTGCGGCATTTTCCAGGGCTTGCAGTTGCGCCAGAAAATCCTGCGGCGCGGCGTCCGTTTCCAGCACGGCGACGGCGTTCAGGTAATCCGGCCCGGTGGCATCCACCGGGGCGCTGCTGTAGAGGCTGGAGACGCCGCACAGCCGCGTGCCCGGCAGAGCGGCCAGCGCCTGCACGGCAGCCCGCAGCGCCTGCCCCCGGTCGCCCAGGTTGGCCCCCAGGCCGATGTAGACGGTGGCAGGGACGGTTTCAGCGGCGGCGGCGTTCATGCCCGCATCAACCTTCGGCGCTGCCTTCAGGGGCGGATGCCGCTTCGCCAGCGGGCTTTTTGCGGCGGCGACGGCGTTTTTTCGCGGGCGCATCGGCAGACGGCTCGCCTGCGCCACCGGCCTGCACGGCAGCGGCATCCAACCCACCGGGGCTGCCGTCGGCCTCGGCCTTCGGTTTGCGCGGTGCCTTGGGTTTTTGCGTTTTCTGGCGCTGGCGCTGCTCGTCGCGGGCCTGGGCGATCAGGTCTTCGCGCTGGGCTTCGTCGGCGTACTGGAACAGTTGCCACCAGTTGGCCAGGGCTTCGTCGGCATCGCCCACGTCGGCCCGCAGGCGCAGGAAGTCGAACCCGGCGCGGAAACGCCCCTGGGCCACCAGGCTGAAAGGCATGGCGCCGGTGCGCTTGTCGAAACGCGGCTGCATGGCCCAGATTTCGCGCATATCGGCAGCCAGCTTGCCCCGGCCCGAGACGTCGCCGATGCGCCGCTCGAACACTTCGTCGATGGCCTCCTGCAGGGCCGGGAAGCTGTGCCAGCCGTCCTGCAGGCGCTGCTGCCAGCCGGTCTGCACGTCCTGCCACAGCACGCAGGCCAGCAAAAAGCTGGGCACGCAGGTTTTGCCTTCGGCCACGCGCCGGTCGGTGTCCTGCAATACCGCCTGCACCATGGGGGTGGCGGCGCGTTCCACGACCACGTCCAGCAGCGGGTAGATGCCTTTGGACAGGCCCAGCTTCTGCAGTTGCGCGATGGAGGCGGCGGCGTGCCCGGTGAGCAGCAGCTTGAGCATTTCGTCGAACAACCGGCTTTGCGGCACGTCATGCAGCAGCGGCTCGCAGGCGACCAGGGGCTTGGCGGTTTTGGCCTCCAGCTTGAAGCCCAGGTGGGCCAGCTTGGCCCCGAAGCGCACGGCGCGGATGATGCGCACCGGGTCTTCGCGGTAGCGCTGCTCCGGGTCGCCGATCATGCGCAGGACGCGTTTGTGCGCGTCCTGAATGCCTTTGTGGAAATCGACCAGCACCTGGCTGTGCGGGTCGTAATACATGGCGTTGATGGTGAAGTCGCGCCGCGTGGCGTCCTGGTCCTGCGGCCCCCAGACGTTGTCGCGCAGCACACGGCCGCTGGCATCCACGGCGTGCTGCACGCCCATCAGCTGCTGCTTGCTGGTGCGCTCGTTGCCGCTGACCTGCTCGGCCTGGCTGTTGTCCAGGAAGGCGCGGAAGGTGGAGACTTCGATCACCTCATGCTCGCGCCCCCGACCATAAACAACGTGGACGATACGAAAGCGCTTGCCGATGATGAAGGCACGGCGAAACAGCCGCTTGACTTCCTCGGGCGTGGCGTTGGTGGCCACGTCGAAGTCCTTGGGGCGCAGGCCCAGCAGCAGGTCGCGCACCGCACCGCCGACGATGTAGGCCTCGAACCCGGCGCTTTTCAGCGTGCGCACCACGTCGATGGCGCGGTCATCGACCAGCTTGGGGTCGATGCCGTGGACGCTGGCAGGCAGCTCCTCGCGTTTGCCGAAGGGGTTTTTGCGGCTGCGGGCGGCGGGTTTGCCCAGCAGTTTGTCGATAAAGGTCTTGATCATGAGGGGGCTTATTTTTCTTCAAACAAATCCAGCACGGGCCAGCCGCGCTGTTGCGCCAGGGCACGCAGGCGCTGGTCGGGGTTGGTGGCGACGGGGTGCTGGACTTGCTCCAGCAGGGGCAGGTCGTTCATGGAGTCGCTGTAGAAGGTGGCTTCCACATCGCCCCAGTCCCAGCCGCGTGCGGCCAGCCACTGCGCCAGGCGCAGCACCTTGCCTTCGCGCATGTTGGGCTGGCCTGCCACTTCCCCGGTCAGCCAGCCGTCGGGGCCACGCTCCAGCTCGGTGGCGATGAGTTCCTCCACGCCGAACGCCTGGGCGATGGGGCGGGTGACGAACTCGTTGGTGGCCGAGGTGATGACCACCACGTCCCCGGCCTGCTGGTGGCGGCGCACCAGTTCGATGGCCGCCGGGCGCATGGCCGGGCGGATCACCTCGTCCATGAAGCGCTGGTGCGCGGCGGCAGCAGCCTGCGGGCCGCGCTGCACCACGGCTTCGGTGGCAAAGCGCACGTAGTCGTGGATGTCCAGCCGCCCGGCCAGGTAGTCCTGGAAGAAAGCGTCGTTGCGGCGGCCAAACTCGGCGCGGTCGCACCAGCCGATCTGCATGGTGAACTCGCCCCAGCCGTGGTCGGAATCCAGCGGCAGCAGGGTGTGGTCCAGGTCGAACAGGGCCAGGCGGATCAAAGGTTTATTCATAAAGAAAGTAATAGCTGCCAGCGCAGACTTACTGCGTCTCCAACATGGTTTTCAGCAGGGGAATGGTGATGGCGCGTTTGTTGCGCAGGGCGAAGTCGTCGAGCATGTCTAGCAAGGGCATCAGGCTGGACAGGTCACGCGAAAAGCGCTTGAGCATGTAGTCCAGCACATCGGCGCTGTAGGTCACGCCCCGGGCGGCGGCTTCGTTTTGCAGGATGCGGCGGCATTCGTCCTCGTTGGGCACCTGGAGCTGGAACACATGGCCCCAGCCCAGGCGCGAGCGCAGGTCGTCGCGCAGGCGCAAGTCCGCCGGGGGCGCATTGCCCGCCGTCAGCACCCAGCAGGGCCGGCCGCTGGGCGGGTTGCTGGCATTGACGAACCAGTTGAAGGCCCGCTGCTGCTGCATGGGCGTGTAGCTGTGCACGTCGTCCATCAGCACCGCGCCCCAGCGCTCGTCGAATTCGGGCGGAAAGCCCGTGCTGGCGTCCATCCAGCCCAGTTGCACGCCCTGCTCGCGCAGCAGCTCGCGCACGGCCTGCAGCAGATGGGTCTTGCCCGCGCCGCTGTCGCCCCAGACGTAGGTGGGCACCGGCATGTGCGGGCCGGCGTGCGCCAGCACCCAGGCACGCACATGCTGCGCCACGGGTGCATTGCGCCCGGCGTAGAAACGCTCCAGCGAGGGGCCTGTGGGCAAGCCAATATCCAGGGCCAACTGCTTCATGCGGACAGCAGCAGCGCAGTGCGGCACAACGACATGCGAAACCAGGGGACGAAGGGGATACAGGGAAACGGTCTGCCCACACACTGCATGGTGGCCAGGCCGCGAAAACCCGGCATTTTAGTCCCAGCCCACCCCCGGCCTCCAGTGCGGGCCTTAGAATCCGCAAGTTCAGCCGTTTGCTGCGCTGGCAAACGCTCTCTAGCCTTATTCCGCCTCCTGCCATGAGCACTGCTTCCAACCCCCCCATTTCCTACAAAGACGCCGGTGTGGACATCGATGCCGGCGATGCGCTGGTCGAACGCATCAAGCCGCTGGCCAAGAAAACCATGCGCGAAGGCGTGCTGGCCAGCATCGGCGGCTTTGGCGCCCTGTTCGAAGTGCCCAAGCGCTACCAGGAACCGGTGCTGGTCAGCGGCACCGACGGCGTGGGCACCAAGCTGAAACTGGCCTTTGAATGGAACATGCACGACACCGTGGGCATCGATCTGGTGGCCATGAGCGTGAACGACGTGCTGGTGCAAGGGGCCGAACCCCTGTTCTTCCTGGACTATTTCGCCTGCGGCAAGCTGGACGTGGACACGGCGGCCGCCGTGGTCGGCGGCATTGCCAAGGGCTGCGAGCTGTCCGGCTGCGCCCTGATTGGTGGCGAAACCGCCGAGATGCCCGGCATGTACCCCGATGGCGAATACGACCTGGCCGGGTTTGCCGTCGGCGCGGTGGAAAAGTCCAAGATCCTCACCGGCCAGAACGTGCAGGCCGGTGACGTGGTGCTGGGCCTGGCCTCTGCCGGCGTGCATTCCAACGGTTTTTCCCTGGTGCGCAAGTGCATCGACCGTGCCGGCAGCAACGCCCCGGCCACGCTGGACGGCCGGCCGTTCAAGGAAGCCATCATGCAGCCCACGCGCCTGTACGTGAAAAACGTGCTGGCCGCGCTGGCACAGCACCCCATCAAGGCCCTGGCGCACATCACCGGTGGCGGCCTGCTGGAAAATATCCCCCGCGTCCTGCCCGAAGGGCTGGCGGCCCAGCTGCAAAAAGGCAGCTGGCCGCAGACCGAGCTGTTTGCCTGGCTGCAGGCCACCGCCGGGATCGACGATGTGGAGATGAACCGCACCTTCAACAACGGCATCGGCATGGTGGTGGTCGTGCCCGCAGAAGCCGCCGAAGCCACGGCTGCGACCCTGCGCGGGCTGGGCGAAACCGTCTTTGCCATCGGCCAGATTGCCCCGCGCGGCACTGGCCCGGCAGTGGCCCTGGTGTAACGCTTCGGCCCCTTTCCCTTTCCTGCGCAGGAGAGCAACTTGCTCCCTTCTCTTGTCCCGACCTCCTCGCCACCGTCACGGACGGTGCGGGTGGCCAGTTACCTGCTCATGGCCGCCACGCTGCTGCTGGTCATGCTGCAAGGACTCCTGCCCGGCCTGCTGTGCGCCTGCCTGGGCTTTCTGCTCACACGGCGCATCGCCAGCCTGCTGGACCGCCTGGATCGGCGGGCGCCCGCCGTCGTTCCCCGGCGCTGGGCGCAGGTGACCGCAGCCGTTCTGGTCGGCCTGGCGCCGCTGCTGCTGCTCTCCAGCGCCCTGTCGCACACCCGTGGCTACATCATGGAAGCGCCCCAGCAGTACCGCGAGCTGCTCAACTTCCTGGCGCACACCATTCTGGAGTTACAGCAAAAACTCCCCCCCGACCTGGGCGCCCAGCTGCCCCAGGGCACGGAAGACATCCAGCGCACCATCGCCACCTATCTGGCGACCAAGGCCGGGATGCTGGCCTCTGCCGGCAAGGCGTGGCTGGGGGGCCTGCTGCACGCCTACGTCGGCCTGCTGATCGGCCTGCTGGCTGCCGTGCGCCCCCGCCTGATTCCGCTGGCGCCGCTGACGGCCAGCCTGCGCCAGCGCGTCACGCTGATGGGCGACGCCTTCCGCCAGATCGTGGCCGCGCAGTTCTGGATTGCGCTGTTCAACACCTCGCTGACCGCCGTCTTCCTGCTGTTCATCCTGCCGCTGTGGGACATGCGCCTGCCCTACACCCCGGCGCTGATCGGCCTGACCTTCGTGGCAGGGCTGATTCCCATCGTGGGCAACCTGTTCTGCAACCTGGTGCTGACGCTGGTGGGCCTGTCGGTATCGCCCACGACGGCGGCGGCCTGCCTGGGCTTTCTGATCCTGATCCACAAGGCCGAGTACGTCATCAATGCCAAGGTGGTCGGCCAGCGCACGCACATGGCGGTCTGGGAGCTGTTGTCGGTGATGTTCGTCGCCGAATCGGTCTTCGGCCCGGCCGGGCTGGTAGCGGCCCCGCTGTTCTACGCCTACCTCAAGAAAGAGCTGGAAGCGGCAAAATTGGTGTAAATCCGGGTCTGGAAAAATGTACTACTCGGCTTTGAAGCCGCTATGCTGTACGGTTTCATTGAGTTCGTTAAGGAAATCCCATGACCATTCTCGTCGCCTACGCGCCCCGCCCAGAAGGCGAAGCGGCTTTGGAAAAAGGCATTGAAACGGCCACCCGTCGCAACGAGCGTCTGATCGTCGTGAATGCCGCCCCCGGCGGCCCGCAGGAAGATCGGGACATCGTCCCCGGCCACGAGGCCGAACGCCTGGAGCAGCGCCTGCAAGCCCTGCCCGTCCCGGCCGAATTCAAGATGTTCGTGCGCGGCCACGACACCCTGGAAGAAATCCAGAACCTGGTACACCGCGAACAGGTTTCCCTGCTGGTGATCGGCCTGCGTCGGCGCTCGGCCGTCGGCAAACTGCTGCTGGGCAGCCTAGCGCACGACATCCTGATGTCCGTGCCCTGCCCGGTTCTGGCGGTCAAGGCCGAATAAGCGGCACGCACCAAGCACCCCATACCCGCCTTGGAACTTGACGAAGTTCAGGCGGGTTTTCTTTATTCATAGCTGCTACCGCACATACAGCAAGCACTTCAGCCATAAAAGTGGCTGAAACTCAATGTTTACCTGCGGAACAAGCTACGTAATCTGACACCGGTGGCCAGCAAGGCGCCAAAATACACCGCCGCGCTGGCCAGCAGGCTTGCGGCCATCCAGCCGGCCCGCTGCCACTGGCCCAGGGCCAGCCAGTCCCAGCGCTGGCCCAGCCACAGCAGCAGGGCCGCCAGCAGGCCGCAGGCCAGCAGCACCTGAAAAAAATATTTCAGCCACCCGCTGCCGGGCTGGTAGGCGCCCCGGCGCAACAGCCCCACCAGCAGCCACCCGGCATTGACCAACGCCCCCAGTCCGATCGACCAGGCCAGCCCCGCGTGCTGCAAACGCGGCACCAGCAGTACATTGAGCGCCTGGGTCAGCACCAGCACCACCACGGCGATCTTCACCGGCGTGCGCATGTCCTGGCTGGCAAAGTAGCCCGGCGCCAGCACCTTGATCGCCACCAGCCCGAGCAGGCCCACGCCGTAGCCCACCAGGGCCAGGGCAATCTGCTGCACGTCGCCGCCGTGCAGCGCCCCGCGGTGGAACAGCGTCGCCACCAGCGGCTGGGCAAACGCCAGCAAGCCCACGGCGCAGGGCAGCGCCAGCAGCAGCACCAGGCGCAACCCCCAATCGAGCATCTGCGAATAGCGCTGGCTGTCGCCCGCCGCCCTGGCCGCTGCCAGTTGCGGGGTCAGCACCACGCCCAGGGCCACGCCCAGCAAGGCGGTGGGAAATTCCATCAACCGGTCGGCATAGAACAGCCAGGTCACGCTGCCGGGGGCCAGGTAGGAGGCGATCTGCGTGTTGATCATCAAACTGAGCTGCGCCACGCCCACGCCCAGCAGGGCCGGGGCCATCAACTGCAAAATGCGGCGCACCCCGCCATCGGCCCAGGCCGTACGCAGCGCCGCCGGGCTGCAACCCAGGCGCGGCAGCAGCCCCCGGCGGCGCAGCGCCGGAATCTGCACCGTCAGTTGCAGCACGCCGCCCGCCATCACCCCGGCGCACATGGCATAAATCGGCTCGATCCCCTGGCGGGCAAACCACGGCGCCAGCAGCCAGGCGGCCACGATCATGCAGATATTGAGCAGCACCGGCGTGGCCGCAGGCACGGCAAAGTGCTTGTAGGTATTCAGCACGCCCGAGGACAGCGCCACCAGCGACATGAAGCCGATGTAGGGAAACATCCAGCGCGTCATCAGCACCGCTGCTGCGGTTTCGCCCTGGTTTTGAAAGCCGCTGGCCAGCAGCCACACCAGTACCGGCGCCCCCAGCACGCCCAGGACGCACACCAGCAGCAGCGCCCAGGCCAGCACGGTGGCGACGTTGGAGATCAACTGCCGCGTGCGCTCCTCCCCCTCCTGGGCACGGCTGGCGGCCAGCACCGGCACAAACGCCTGGCTGAAGGCCCCTTCGGCAAACAGGCGCCGGAACAGGTTGGGAATACGGAACGCCACATTGAACGCATCGGTCAGGGCGTTGGCCCCGAAGATCGAGGCCATGAGCAAATCCCGCACCAGCCCCGTCACGCGCGAGGCCAGGGTCATGAGCGAGACGATGGAGGCAGATTTGAAGAGCGACACCCGCGAGAGTGTAGCCATTGCGTCCGCCGGCTTTGGTAAAAAAGTGCGCTCCAGGCTATAATGCGTGGCTTTGCTGGCAACATCCACAAACCAATCGAAGGAAAAACACCATGGCAACCAAAGCCAAAAAGAACCCCCGCCTGGCATCGGGCCGTAAACGCGCCCGCCAGAACGTCAAGCTCAACGCCGCCAACACCTCGCTGCGTTCCAAATACCGTACCGCCGTGAAGAAGGTGGAAAAGGCCGTGCTGGCTGGCGACAAAGCCCTGGCCACCACCCTGTTCCAGCAAGCCCAGTCGGTACTCGACTCCGTGGCCGACAAAGGCATCTTCCACAAGAACAAGGCCGCTCGCGACAAGAGCCGTCTGTCCGCCAAGGTCAAAGCCCTGGCCCTGGCCGCCTAAGCCATCCCCATTTAGGCAAAGCACGGGCGGTTCACACCGCCTGCCGTTTGCAAAACGGGTGCGCTGCCAGCAAAAACAAGAGAACCGCCGCAAGGCGGTTTTTTTGTTTCACGATGACTCCAGCTCGGCATTTTGCTGGACTACGCCAAGGCTCGATACAGCAGGTTTATCAATCAGTTAGGCGAGTTCAACATATGCCGGTGCTTTCCGAAACTTGACCCGGCTTCCCCTCGCGTGGCTCCCATGCGGCTCTTGGAAACCGGGCTTTCCGAGGAGTCATCATGGCGAAAATCAAGCTCACCAAGTCCGCTGTCGATGCGGCGCAACCTCAGGCCAAGGCCGTCGAACTGCGGGATACCGTGGTGCCCGGCTTCCTGTGCAAGATCACCCCGGCCGGTCGCAAGGTGTTCATGCTCCAGTACCGAACGAACGCCGGCGAGCGCCGCAAGCCCCCCCCTGGGTCAGTACGGGGAACTAACCGTCGATCAGGCACGCACAATGGCGCAGGAATGGCTTGCCGAGGTGCGCAAGGGCGGCGATCCCAGCGGGGCTAAGAACGTGTTTACGATCTCCTGAGTAGCAGTGCCAGAAATGCCAAGTGGACGAACTGCAAGCTGGTATTGAGCCAGCGCTCGCAGTTCTTCCATAACCTGCGGTTCTTCTCCAGCCACGCAAAGCTG
>NZ_JBHSEW010000017.1:0-48613 GCF_042654765.1 Comamonas nitrativorans
TTGGCGAGCTGGATGCTCTGCTGGACCAGGCCTGGGGCAAGCTGGGGGTGTTGACCGGGACAGGGCCGGCGGACACTTTCAGCGCTGCGCTGGCGCATTACCGGCAGGTGCGGGCGCAGATGTTGCAACTGGCGCAACAAGGCGATTTCGACGCCATCCGGCAACTGATTCCCAAGCAGGTGCGGCCCGCCTACGACCACCTGAAAAAGACTTTGGCAGCCCTGGGCAGCGGCACGCGCCACGTCCCCGCCGCCAGCGCCACCGTGGCTGCCTCGGCCACGCCTGTGGCATTGTCGCGGCCCGGCGCGTGAAAGAAAGGCGGGCCGAACCGGGTTACCGCCCCGAGGGCAGCTCCAGATACCGCCCGTGCAGTTCGGCCAGGGCGTCGGGCGTCAGACCGATGGCTTCGTGCAGGTAGCGCTCCATGCTGCCCCAGCTTTGCGCCACGGCGGCGTAGGCGCTGTCCAGGAAGGCGGGCTGCACCGTCCACAGCACTTGCAGCACTTCCTGCGGAATGTGCCGGGCCGCTTGCGCAGCCAGCATCGCCGGGCGGTGGTAGAGCTGGTTGGTGAGCAGATAGTCCTGTGCGATGGCCTCGGGCGCGACGCCCAGGGCGTGCAGCAGCAGGGCGGCGGCCCAGCCGGTGCGGTCTTTGCCGGCGGTGCAGTGAAAGACCAGGGGGCGCTCGTCCTCCAGCAGCAGGGCGAACCAGCGGGCGTACACCGGGGCGGCTTCCAGCACCAGGGCGCGGTAGGTGTCCTGCATCAACGCGACGGTGTCGGGCACGCTCAGGCTGCCGCCGGCTTTGAGCAGTTGCAGGGCTTCCTGCACCACGGTGGGTTCGATGGCCAGGCTGTGCTGCTGCAACTGCGGCCAGGCGTAGCCGTGGTGGGCGCGTTCCTGCGCACCGCGAAAATCGACGGCGCGGGCCACGCCCAAAGCGTCCAGCTGGTGCAGGTCGCCCTCGGTCAGATCGGCCAGGTGGTCGGAGCGGTACACCTGCCCCCAGCGCAGCGCCCGCCCCTGGTGGCCGGTGTAGCCGCCCAGGTCGCGGAAGTTGGTGCAGCCGTGCAGGCGGATGTGGCGTCGGGGTTCAGGCATTGGCGACCAGATGCGGGCCGATCAGGCCGGTGAGTTCGAACATGCCGGCGCGGTCCTTGCCCAGCACGGCCCGCAGTTTGTCGTCGGCGACGATGGTGCGCTTGTCCTGCGGGTCTTGCAGGTTGTGCGCCTTGATGTAGTCCCAGAGCTTTTTCAGCGCCTCGGTACGGGCCACGGCATCGCTGCCGATGACGGCGGCCAGGGCGGCATCGGGGCGGTAGTTGGCCGCTGCGGTTTTACGAGCTGGTGCCGCTTTGCTGGTGCTGGTTTTAGCTGCTTTTGTGGATGAAGTGCTTGTTTTTCCAGCGGTAGAAGCTACCGTTTTTGCTGCACGGGCGGGGTATTTGCTTTCGCGCTGCTCGAACTCGAAGCCGACCTTGCTGCCCGCCTTGTCCCATACCAGATGCGCCTTGAAGGTGCGGCGCGTGCGGTTGGAGACGAATTTGTCCAGCAGGTCGGTCTTGCCGGTGGCCAGCAGTTTCTGCATCTGCTCGGGGGCGATGGGCTGTTGCAGGATGACCTGGCCGGATTTGAAGCTGCAATTGGGCGCGGGCTGCGCGGCGGTGGGCACGGCCTTGCTGCACACGTAGTTGCTGCCGTGGGCGAACACCGGGGCGCCGCACGCCGGGCACGCGCCCAGGCTGGTCTGGCCGCTGAAATCGACGATCTCGCCGCTGGCCTCGCCCGCCTTGTCGTCGCCGAAGTCGAACTCCAGCTTGAACTGGCCGGTTTCCTTGTCGGTGACGATGGCCAGCTCCGAGGCAAACGGCCAGCCCGCCTTGGAGCGGAAGCCCTCCAGCGGGCCGATGCGCCGTTCGCGCAGCAGGGTTTCGGCCTCGTGCGTTTCAAAGGTGCGCCCGGCAGGCGATTTGGTGAAGGAGAAGCCGCAGCCCTCGCCCTCGCCATTGGCCCCGGTGCAGGCGTAGCGGCGGTAGTTCTCCTTGACGACGCCGTCGCACTGCGGGCACGGCGAGGTCAGCGTGGCGTAGTTGCCGGGGATGGTGTCGCGGTCGTATTCCTTGGCTTTCTGCACCAGGCGCTCGGTCATCTGGGCGATCTGCTGCATGAACTGGGCGCGGGGCAGCTCGCCGCGCTCCATCTGCGCCAGCTTGTATTCCCATTCGCCGGTCAGCTCGGGCTTGCACAGCTCCTGCACGTCCAGGCCGCGCAGCAGGGTCATGAGCTGGAAGGCCTTGGCCGTGGGCAGCAGCTCGCGGCCCTCGCGCAGCAGGTATTTTTCGGTCAGCAGCCCTTCGATGATGGCGGCGCGGGTGGCCGGGGTGCCCAGGCCTTTTTCCTGCATGGCGCTGCGCAGCTCTTCATCCTCGACCTGCTTGCCCGCGCTTTCCATTGCGCCCAGCAGGGTGGCTTCCGAATAGCGGGCGGGCGGCTTGGTGTGCAGCGGCTTGGCCTGGGCCAGCGCCACGCGGGGGTGTTCGCCGGGCTGCACCGCCACCAGGGGCTGGCCCTTGTCGCCATCCTTGGCCCCGTCCTTCGCTTCGCTGGCCGCTTCCTTGCCGTAAATGGCCAGCCAGCCGGGGTGGATGAGTACCTTGCCCTCGGTCTTGAACTGGTGCTGCATGACCTGGCTGATGCGCGTCGTCACCTGGTACTGCGCGGCGGGGAAGAACACGGCCATGAAGCGGCGCACCACCAGGTCGTAGAGCTTTTGCTCGGCTTCGGACAGGCCGCTGGGCGCCTGCGTGGTGGGGATGATGGCGAAGTGATCGCTTACCTGGCTGTTGTCGAACACGCGCTTGGTCGGGCGCAGGTAGTTGTGGTCGAGCGCCTGGCGGGCAAACGGGGCCAGATGGGTGTGGTGCGAGGCGGCCAGCATCTCCAGCGTCTGGCGCGTGGTGGGCAGGTAGTCCTCGGGCAGATGGCGCGAATCGGTACGCGGGTAGGTCAGCGCCTTGTGCTTTTCGTACAGCGCCTGCGCCAGCGCCAGCGTGGTTTTGGCGGAAAAGCCGAATTTGCCGTTGGCCTCGCGCTGCAGGCTGGTCAGGTCGAACAGCAGGGGGCTGGCCTGGGTGCTGGGCTTGGATTCTTCCGTGACCGTGGCGCTTTGCCCCTGCACGGCGCTGGCGATGGCCTGGGCGGCTTCCTGGCTCCACAGGCGGTCGGCGCGGGCTTCGGGGTCGTCGGATTTCTTGAAATTGGGGTCGAACCACTTGCCCAGGTACTGCCCGGCCTGGGCGGCGAAGTTGGCGTGGATCTCGAAATACTCCCGGCTTTTGAAGGCACGGATTTTTTCCTCGCGCGAGACGATGAGCGACAGCGTCGGCGTCTGCACCCGGCCCACGGTGGTCAGGAAGAAGCCGCCGTCGCGCGAGTTGAACGCCGTCATCGCCCGCGTGCCGTTGATGCCGACCAGCCAGTCCGCCTCGGAGCGGCTGCGGGCCGCGTCGGCCAGACCGTGCATCTGCGCATCGGTGCGCAGGTGGTTGAAACCGTCGCGGATGGCCTGCGGCGTCATCGACTGCAGCCACAGCCGGCTCACGGGCTTGCCCAGGCCGCCTTTGGCGCCACCGGCGTACTGCTCGATCAGGCGAAAGATCAGCTCCCCCTCGCGGCCCGCGTCGCAGGCGTTGATGAGTTGCGTCACGTCCTTGCGCTTGGCCTGCTTGACGACGGCGGCCAGGCGGCTTTTGGTCTTGTCGACGGGTTTGAGGTCGAAGCGCGGCGGGATGACGGGCAGGTGGGCAAAGCTCCACTTGCCGCGTTTGACGTCGAATTCTTCCGGCGCCTGGATTTCCACCAGGTGGCCGACGGCGCTGGTGACGACGTAGCGTTCGTTTTCGAAATAGTCGTCGTGCTTGTCGAATTTGCCCGCAACCGGGGTTAGCGCCCGAACGATGTCTTGGGCCACCGAGGGCTTTTCTGCGATGACGAGGGTTTTGCTCATGCTCATGCTGGGCCGGGAAGGCCTTCTACAATGGGTCGGTTTTGTAAAGTTGGTGTCTCACGCGTGCGCACGCACGCATACCTGTTCAAGTTATCAGAGTTTTTCATGTCCGGCACCGCCCGCGCAATTTTTCGATTCAAGGCCCCCCATGCTCTGGCACGCTGAAGACCTGTGGCAGCACACTGCCGCCCTGCTGCCCGGTTTCACCGTCGAGGTGCTGCCCAGCATCGACTCGACCAACACCGAACTCATGCGCCGCGCCCGCGCCGGGCACACCGACCCGGTGCTGCTCGTCACCGAGGAACAGACTGCCGGCAAAGGCCGCCAGGGCCGTCCCTGGAGCAACGCCCCGGGCAGCAGCCTGATGTGTTCGCTGGGCCTGGTGCTGGCGCCGCACGACTGGTCGGGCCTGTCGCTGGCCGTCGGCCTGGCCGTGGCGCAGGCGCTGCAACCCACCGCGCCGCACGCGCCGCTGCGCATCGGCCTGAAATGGCCCAACGACCTGTGGCTGACGGACGACCGCAAGCTCGGCGGCATCCTGATCGAAACGGCCAACCTGCCGCACGCCCACCAAGGAGGACAGGGCGGGCGCTACGTCATCGTCGGCATCGGCCTGAACATCCTGCCCCCGGCCCAGACCGGCGCCTGGACGACGCCCCCCGCCTGCCTCCAGGAACTCGACCCGCGCTGGACGGCCCCGCTGGCCCTGGCCCAGTTGCTGCCCATGCTGGTGCGCCAGCTGCTGGAATTTGCCGAAAGCGGCTTTGCCCCCTGCGTGACCCAGTTCGCCGCCCTGGACGTGCTGCGTGGCCGCCCCGTCCACACCAGCGACGGGCTGGCGGGCCTGGCCCTGGGCGTCGGCCCGGACGGCGCTCTGCACATTGAAACCGCCCACGGCGTGCAGGCCATCCACAGCGCCGAAGTCAGCGTGCGCCCGCACAATATGCCTTTGCCCCGCTAAACCGCTAATCTTCCACTGCCATGTTGCGTTTCGTCTTGCTGATCCTGTTTGCCGCCAACCTGGGCTATGCCGCCTGGGGCCAGGGCTGGCTGACGGCGGTCGGCTGGGGGCCAGGCCAGACCAGCGAACCCTGGCGGCTGGAAAAGCAGATGCGCCCCGAGGCCGTGCAGCTCCTGAACGGCACCGCCAGCCCCACGCCCGTCGCAGATGCGGCCCCCATCGCTGCGTCAGCAACCGACGCCACCGAACCGGCCCCTCTGGAAACGGAAACGCCGGCCCCGGCCACCGCCGCAACCGAGATCGCCACGCAGTGCCTGGAGGCCGGCCCCTTCACCCAGGAAGAAACCAAAACCCTGCGCAGCGCCCTGCGGGCCCAGGAGCTGCCCTGGGACAGCTACGAGCTGCGCACCCAGGAAGTGGCCGGACGCTGGATGGTCTACCTGGGCAAATTCCCCAGCCCGGAACTGCTGGCCCGGCAACGCGCCTCGCTGCGGGCGCAGGGCATCGACACCGACCGCGCCGGCGGCAACCTGGAGCCGGGCCTGTCGCTGGGCCGCTTCTCCTCCGAAGAAGCCGCCACCCGCGAGCTGACCCGCCTGCTGCGCAGCGGCGTGCGTGGCGCCCGCGTGGTGCAGGAACGGGCCACGACCCAGGTCTTTACCCTGCGCCTGCCCGCCGTCACTGCCGCGCAGCAAGCCAAGCTGGCCGCCCTGGCCCCGGCGCTGGGCGGCAAGGCCCTGGAAGCTTGTGCGGAGTGACTGAATAAAGCAAAGCGCCCGGCCCGGTGGATGGCCTTGCTTTTTTTGCGCAAGCCCTCTATATCTGACGGTAATACCCTGGCAGATCAGCAGCCTGGAAACGCGAAAGGAGGCATCCCCATGACCACCGCCCTGACTCCCGTTGTCGCTGGCAACGCCAGCATGGCCCGCAGCCAGACTGCGGTGCAGGAAGCCCAGCGCGAAGCGCAACACGCCGAGCAAGCCGCCCAGCGCCTGCGCCGCCAGGCCGATGCAGCGCAACGCAGCGCCGACCGGGAACAGGCCCAGGCCGACGACGTGCAGCGCAAATCCCATGCGGCGGACAGCCGTTCGGACAGCGCCCGCAGCGCCGTCGATAGCGCCCGCGCCCGGCAATCGCTGGATGTGCTGCGCCTGCAACCCGAACCGCCAACCTTTACCAGCCCCAGCGGCGATATCACCGGGCTGATCCTGAACGCGACCGCTTGAACGTGTTTACCCGGCATCCAGCAGCGCCAGCGCCGCCAGCGGGGCGGTTTCGGCCCGCAGCACCCGGGGGCCGAGCGTGACGGGGGCAAAACCGGCGGCCAGGGCGGCCTCTTCTTCGGCCGGACTCAAACCGCCTTCGGGGCCGGAGAGCAGCACCACCGGCCCCGTGCCGGGGGGCACGGCCTGCAGCAAGGGCCGGCTGCCCGGGGCCAGGGACAGGACGACGCGGCTTTCATCCGCTGGCCGAGAAGGCCGGGGCTGCGCGGCCAGCCACTGCGCCAGCGTGACGGCGGGGTGCAGCAGCGGCACCTGGTTGCGCCCGCACTGCTCGCACGCGGCCACGGCCACGGCCTGCCAGTGTTCGCGCTTTTTCTCGCCGCGTTCGCCCTTGAGCTTGAGGACGCTGCGCTCGGCCAGCAGCGGGGTGAGGCTGGCCGCGCCCAGTTCGGTGGCTTTTTCCACCAGCCAGTCCATGCGCTCGTTGGCCGTGATGCCGGCCAGCAGATGCACCGGGCGGCGGTGTTCGCAGTCGATGGCTTCGTGCGCCAGCACCCGCACGCGCACATGGCTGCGGCCCATTTCCAGCACCTCGGCCTGCCACTGGCCCTGGCCGGCCTCCCCGGTGAACAGTGTGATGACGGCGCCCGGCTGCAGGCGCAGCACCTGGACGTGGCGGGCCGCCCCGGCGGGCAGGTCGAATGTGGCCTGGGCTTGAATGGGCAGGGGACAGTAAAAGCGGGGCATATCGAAAAAAGGAGCTTTTACCGCTGGTATTCATTGAGTTTCAGGCTGTTTCATGGCTGAAATCCTTGCTATATCAGCGATAACAGCTATGGTTACACTCGTCCGTAGGCAAAGCCGAACTGCGGCTGGATGTTTTCCACCTGATCGACCAGGCGCAGCAGCGGCGCCAGCTCGCGGTAGCGGCTGCAGGTGCTGCGGATGTAGTGGATGAAGCGCGGCGCGTCGGCCAGGTATTTGGGCTTGCCGTCGCGCAGCGTCAGCCGCGCGAAGATGCCGGCCACTTTCAGGTGGCGTTGCAGGCCCATCCATTCGACGGCGCGGTAGAACTCGCCGAAGTCCGCGCCCCAGCCGCTTTGGCTGGCCGCGCCGACCAGTCCGGCCTTGCGGGCCTTTTCCCAGTAACGCACGGTGATGTCGATGACGAAATCCTCGTCCCAGCTGATGAAGGCATCGCGCAGCAGGCTGGCGATGTCGTAGGTGACGGGGCCGTACACGGCGTCCTGAAAGTCCAGCACCGCCAGCGGCTGGGTGCGCGGGTCGGCAGGCACCATCAGGTTGCGCGGCATGAAGTCGCGGTGCACGAACACGCTGGGCGCGGTCAGGTTTTCCGCCACGATGCGCTCGAACGCCTGCTCCAGCGTGGCCCGTTGCCGGTCGTCCAGCACGGCCTGGCGGTGCTGGCCCAGGTACCAGTCCGGGAACAGTTGCAGCTCGCGGCGCAGCAGCGCGGCGTCGTACGCGGGCAGCACGCCGGGGCGCGATGCCTGCTGCCAGGGCAGCAGCAGGTCGCTGGCGTGGCGGTACCAGGCCTGGGCGTCCTCGGGGCGGTCGGCATCCAGGATGTCGATCAGCGTCTGCGTGCCCACGTCGGACAGCAGCATGAAGCCATGCTCGGCATCCCAGTCCAGGATTTCCGGCACGCGCAGCCCGGCGGCGTGCAGCAGCGCCTGCACCTGCACGAAGGGGCGGCAGTCTTCCTTGTCCGGCGGCGCATCCATGATGATGCGGCTGACGCCCGCCTGCGTATCGACCCGCAGGTAGCGCCGGAAGCTGGCATCGGCCGAGGCGGGCCGTACCGTTGCCGGGCGCAGGCCGTGCGTCGGCACCAGGGTGTCGAGCCAGGCGCGGAAGGCCTGGGCACGTTGCGAATCCGCCCAAACGACGGCGGCAGAGGGATTTAGGGGGGGAGAGGTGGTAGCGCTCATGGATAATCCGCATTCTACAAACCCGTACCAACCGCCCCGCACCCTGGGGGCGCCGCCGTCCTCGATTCTCTGTCTGCCCACTGTGCTTGTCCGTCCACGCCCTCTGCCTACTGTACGTACAGTGCGCCTGCGTCCCTTGGCCCTGGCCTGCGCCTTCCCGGTAGCCGTTGCCGCCCAGGCCAGCACCTGGGACGCACCCCTGCCGCCCCCCGCCCTGAAAGCCAGCCCCCGCCTGCAGGAAGCGCTGCCCGCGCAAACGCACAGCCAGCTGCCGACTTATATTGAAGCCGATCGCTTCGAAGGCCAGACCGACATCCGCGCCCGCCTGCAAGGCCACGTCCAGCTGCGCCGGGGCGACACCGTGATCCGCGCCGACCAGGCCGACTACACCCTGGCCGACGATACCGTGATCGCCCAGGGCAACGTGCATATCAACCGGGGCGGCAACATCTACCGGGGCACCCGGCTCAAGCTCCAGGTCGATGCCTTCCAGGGCGACTTCACCGAGGCGTCGTACCGCTTCCTGGACACCCAGGGCCACGGCGACGCCCAGCGCGTCGAATTTCTGAGCCGTGATCGCACCACCGTGCATCAGGCCTCGTACACCACCTGCCAGCGCGACGACAGCGAGGGCTGGGCGCCGGACTGGGTTCTGCAGGCCCGGCGCATGGAGCTGGACCGCGCCACCGACACCGGCGTGGCCTACGGCGGCGTGCTGAAATTCAAGGGCGTGCCCATCCTGCCCGTGCCGGCGGTGAGCTTTCCGCTGTCGGACAAGCGCAAGTCCGGCCTGCTGCCGCCGACCATCGGCATCGACAGTGTCAGCGGCGTGGAGTACGCCCAACCGTACTACTGGAACATCGCCCCGAACCGCGACGCCACCATCACCCCCACGCTGATGAGCAAGCGCGGCGTGAACCTGGGCACCGAATTTCGCTACCTGGAGCGGCAGTTCAGCGGCGATCTGACCCTCAACTACATGCCCGACGACCGCCTGCGCGAGCGCGACCGCTGGTCCTACGCCTGGCGCAACCAGGCCGACCTGTCCCCGCTGCTGGCCGGGCTGCGGGCCGACTGGAAAATCCACCGCGTCAGCGACAACGACTACTGGCGCGACTTCTCCCTGCCCGGCAGCGGCGGCCTGACCAACGAGCGCCTGATCGAAAGCCACGGCGCCCTGTCCTGGGCGCGGGACGGCCACAGCCTGCTGGCGCGGGCGCAGAAATGGCAGACCCTGCAGGACGTGGACGCTCCCATCACCCCGCCGTTCGACCGCCTGCCGCAACTGCAATGGCGCTACACCCCGCTGGCGCTGCACAACCCGCTGGGGCTGGACTGGAGCCTGGAAGCCGACACCACCCGCTACCGCGCCCGCACCGTGGACGGGCGCCAGCACATCGACAACGGCCAGCGCAGCTACTTTGCCGCCCAGGTGGCCCGGCCCTTCCTGCGCCCGGGCAGCTTCGTCACGCCCAAACTGCAACTGCACACGGCCAACTACCGCTTTGAAAACGACCGGCCCGGCCGCGCCAGCAGCCACTCGCTGGCCGTGCCCACCGCCAGCCTGGACAGCGGCCTGATCTTCGAGCGCCCCACCCAGGTGCGCGGGCGCAGCTACGTGCAAACGCTGGAGCCGCGTGCCTTCTACACCTATACGCCCTACCGCGACCAGTCCATGCTGCCGCTGTACGACACGGCGCTGTCGGACTTCAACCTGACCAGCATCTACAGCGAAAACAGCTACACCGGCCACGACCGCATTGCCGACAACCACATGGTCACCCTGGGCCTGACCACCCGCTACCTGAATGCCGACACCGGCGCCGAGGTTGCCCGCTTCGGCGTGGCCCAGCGCCTGCGTCTGGCCGACCAGCGTGCCACCCTGGGCTACGACGCGCCGGGGACCAAGGGCTGGTCGGACATCCTGGTCGGCGCCGGCGTCAAGTGGGGCACCCGCTGGGCCACCGACGCCCTGGTGCAGTACAACCGCGACATCCAGCGCACCACGCGCTCGGCCGTTACCGGGCGCTATAGCCCCGGGCCGTTCAAGGTGGTCAGTGCCGCCTACCGCTACCAGCGCGAAAACAGCACCCAGATCGCCAACCAGGGCAGCGAGCAGATCGACCTGGGCTGGCAATGGCCGCTGAACGCCGCCGCCAGGGCGCAGACCCCGGGCAACGGCCCCGCTGCCAAGGGCCGCTGGTACAGTGTCGGGCGCCTGAACTACAGCCTGTCCGACAAGAAGCTGGTCGATACCGTCATCGGCTTCGAATACGACAGCTGCTGCTGGATTGGCCGCGTGGTGGTCGAACGCCTGCAGAACAGCGTCACCCGGGCCAATACCCGGCTGCTGTTCCAGCTCGAATTCGTCGGCTTCTCGCGCCTGAGCCTGGGCGCCGACCCGCTGTCCAGCCTGCAGGAGCATGTCCCCGGCTACCAAAGCCTGCGCAGCCAGGCCCCGGCTGCGCCCAGCCGCTTCAGCAATTACGATTAATCCCTTTTCTTTCCCCAGCCTGCCACGATGCTTCGCCTGAACACTCTGTCCCACCCGTTCACCCTCGGCCTGACCTGCCTGGTTCTGGCTTGCGCCAGCAACGCAGCCCCCACGGCCCAGGATGCCCCAGGCCAGCCGGCCCAGACCAGCCTGGAAAAAGCCCTGACCCAGTCGGCCACCCCCACCCCGGTGGCCGGCCCCCGGACGGCGGACTTCATCGTCGCCATCGTCAATTCCGAGCCGATCACCCGCAACGAGGTGCAAGTGCGCAGCCAGCGCGTGTTGCAGGCCATGGCCCAGCAAGGCAGCCAGTCCCTGCCCACGCTGGCGCAACTGGCGCCCGAGGTACTCGAACGCCTGATCGCCGAAAAAGCCCAGGTGCAGCAGGCCCGCGAAACCGGCATCCGCGTGGACGACTTTGCCGTGCAGCAGGCCGTGCTGAACGTGGCCGCGCAAAGCGGCGGCACCCTGGCCGACCTGCAGGCCGAGTTGCGCCGCCAGGGCATCAGCGAAACGCGCTTCCGCCAGGAAATCCGCGACCAGCTGATGATGCAGCGCCTGCGCGAGCGCGACGTGAACGGCCGCGTCAAAGTCACCGACCAGGACATCGACCAATACCTGGCCGAGCAGAAGCAGCGCGGCGACCAGGGCCCGGCCCAGGCGCTCAACCTGGGCCACATCCTGATCGCCGTGCCGGAAAACGCCCCCGCCGCCCAGACGCACGAGCTGGAGCAACGCGCCCAGCAGGCCGTGCAGGCGCTGCGCAGCGGCGTCGACCTGCAGACCGTGGCCAAGCGCTACTCGGATGCGGGCGAGCCTGAAATGGGCCTGCGCCCGGCCGACCGCTATCCCCAGGCTTTCGTGCAGGCCGTGGGCACGACCCCCGTGGGCGGCCTGATCGGGCCGCTGCGCTCGCCCGCCGGATTCCACATTCTGGTGGTGCTGGATAAAAGCGCCACCGGCGTGCCCAGCGTCGTCACGCAGAACCACGCCCGCCACATCCTGCTGCGCCCCTCGGCCCAGATGAGCGAAGAGCAGGCCGCCGCGCAGCTGCAAGAGCTGCGCCAGCGCATCGAGCGCGGCCAGGCCAGCTTTGCCCAGTTGGCCCAGCAGTATTCGCAGGACGGCAGCGCCCCCGAAGGCGGCGACCTGGGCTGGTCCAGCCCAGGCCAGTTCGTGCCGGAGTTCGAGCAGGCACTCGACCGCCTGCAGCCGGGCGAGATCAGCCAGCCCATCGTCTCGCGCTTTGGCGTGCACCTGATTCAGCTGGAAGACCGCCGCCAGGTCACCCTCAACCCGCGCCAGCAGCGCGAAATGCTGCGCAACGTGGTGCGCGAGGAAAAGCTGGAAAAGGCCTATGCCAACTGGCTGCAGGAGCTGCGCGGCCAGGCCTACGTGGAATACCGCAACACCGAGGCGAACGGCCAGTGAAGCCACCCGCCCAGCACATCGCCCGCAAGCGCTTCGGCCAGAACTTCCTGGTCGATGACGGCATCATCGACAACATCGTGCGGGCCATCGGCCCCCAGCCCGGCCAGCCCGTGGTGGAGATCGGCCCGGGCCTGATGGCGCTGACCCAGCCGCTGCTCGAACGCCTGGGCCAGCTCACGGTGATCGAACTGGACCGCGATCTGGCCGCCCGGCTGCGGGGCCGCCAGGGGCTGAAGGTGGTGGAAAGCGATGTGCTGAAGGTCGATTTCACCGCCCTGGCGGCCGAACTGGGCGTGCCCCGGCTGCGCGTGGTGGGCAACCTGCCGTACAACATCTCCAGCCCCATCCTGTTTCACCTGCTCGATCACGTCGATGCGGTGCAGGATCAGCACTTCATGCTGCAAAAAGAGGTGATCGACCGCATGGTGGCGCAACCGGCCACGGCGGACTATGGCCGCCTGACGGTGATGCTGCAATGGCGCTATGCCATGGAAAACGTGCTGTTCGTGCCGCCCGAGAGCTTTTCCCCGCCGCCCAGGGTCAACAGCGCCGTGGTGCGGATGCTGCCGCGCAGCGCCCCGGCCCGGCTGGAGCGGGCCGTGCTGGAGGAACTGGTGCAGGTGGCCTTCAGCCAGCGGCGCAAGATTTTGCGCAACACCCTGGGGCGCTGGCTGGAAGGCAAAGGGTTTGCCGGCGACTTCGACCTGCAACGCCGCGCCGAAGAAGTCAGCGTGGCCGAGTACGAAACCCTGGCCGCTGCCGTGTCCGCGCCGCCGACTTAAGAACGTCTTTATTCATAAAAAAGGAGCTGCTACCGCTGGTGCTCATTGGATTTCAGATGGTTTCAACCCTGAAATCCTTTGAATACCAGCGGTAGCAGCTCCTTTTTAATACGCATCCGCAGGCGCATCGCAGACCGGCAGGCGCACGCTCATACAGGCGCCCGGCGGCTTGCGCCCCGGGTGGGCATCCTGCACAAACAGCGTGCCGCCGTGCTGGATGGCAATTTCCTGGACGATGGGCAGCCCCAGCCCGGAGCCGTCGGCCTCGTTGCCCAGGACGCGGTAAAAGGGCTGGAGTACCAGGCTCTTTTCCTCGTCGGCAATACCGGGGCCGTTGTCCTCCACCTGCAACACGACATGGCCGCTGAAAGGGTCGGGCAGCACCCGCGCCGTGACCACGGCCGGGCGCTCGGGCGTCGAGGGGCTGTAGTGGATGGCATTGGTAATCAGATTGCTCATCAGCTCCTGCAGCAGGGTCGGGCTGCCGAGTACCCAGACCCCGGCGTCCTCCTCGTCGGCTCCCTCGTAGCCCAGATCGGTATTTTTCGCCAGGGCCAGGGGCAGCACGTCCTGCACCACCGCCACCATCAACGCCACCAGATTGCACGGCTGGCGCTGCAGGCTGGCGCTGCCGCCCTCGGCCCGGGCCAGCGCCAGCAATTGGTTGACCGTGTGCGTGGCGCGGATGCTGGAGCGGCTGATCAGCTGCAGCGAGCGCTTCAGTTCCTCGGCGCTGACGTCCAGGCGCAGGGCCAGGTCGGCCTGCATCCGCAGGCCGGCCAGCGGGGTTTTCAACTGGTGCGCGGCATCGGCCAGAAAACGCTTTTGCGTGGCCAGCGATTCATTGAGGCGCTGCAGCAGGTCATTCACCGCATCGACCAGGGGCAGCACCTCCTGGGGGACGGAGCGCAGGTTCAGGGGCGAGAGGTCTTCGGGCTTGCGGGCGCGGATGCGCTCCTCCAGACGGTGCAGCGGCTGGATGCCCCGGGCCAGCGCCAGCCAGACCAGCAGCACCGCCAGCGGCAGGATGGCGAACTGCGGCAGCATCACGCCCTTGATGATTTCGGCGGCCAGCATGCTGCGCTTCTCCCGTGTCTCGGCCACCTGGATCAGCACCGGCCCCCCGGAAGGCAGGGGCAGTTGAATCCACAGCGCCGCCACCCGGATGGCGATGCCGCGCAGCTCATCGTCACGCAGCACGACCTGTCCCAGCGGCGGGGTCGGGGTGTCGTGCAAAACCGGAAAATCGTGCTCCCCGGCAATCCACTGCCCGCCCTGGGTGCGCACCTGGTAGTACATCAGGTCGGCCTCGTCGGTGCGCAGCACCTCGTAGGCGGCCAGTGCCTGGTTGAAACCGATGCGGCCATCGGACTCGATCTCCACCTGCTGCGCCAGCGCATGGGCGTTGTATTCCAGCGCCCGGTCGAACGGCTTGTTGGCCAGCGACTGCGCGACCAGCCAGGTCAGCGCCAGACTCAGCGGCCACAGCAGCAGCAGGGGCGTGAGCATCCAGTCCAGGATTTCGCCAAACAGGGAGCGATGCTCCCGCTGGAAAATCTTGAGTACCGATTTATGAGTGTTTTTGCGCTTTTGCACAGAAGGGACAAGCGTTGCGAGCTACGATTTTAGCGTGAGCGCAACAGCGCCCGGCGCAGCAGCCGCGCCGCCCGGTCGCGGATCTGGAAGGGGCTGTGGCTGCGGGCCGGACGCTGCTTGGCCAGGGCACAGGCCGCCAGAAAATCGTCGAGCAGCGGGCGGCTTTCCAGCGTCGGGCATTCGGGAATATGAAATTCCGGGTGCCACTGCGTTGCCGCCACATAGCTCTTGCCCCGGCTTTGCCGGTAAATGGCTTCGGCAATGCCGTCGGGCAGGCTCCAGGCCTCCACGGCAAAGCCGGGGGCCACCTGCTTGATCGCCTGGTGGTGGATGCTGTTGACCCGCGCCGTGCGCACGCCGGGGTAGAGCTGCGCCAGGTGCGAGCCTTCGATCACCTCGATATCGTGCTGGTGGCGGTCATAGGCATGGGCATTGCGATGCACCTGGGCGCCGGGCACCTGGGTCAGGATGTCCTGGTAAAGCGTGCCGCCAAAGGCCACGTTGATCAGCTGCAAACCCCGGCAAACACCAAAAATCGGCTTGCCGGCCTGGCTGAAGGCCTCGACCACGGCCAGGTCGTACAGGTCGCGCACCCGGTCGCCCAGCCATTCGGGGCGCAAAGGTTCTTCGCCATAGCTGCCGGGCCAGACGTCGGCGCCGCCGTGCATGACCACGCCGTCGAGCCAGTCGGCGTAATGCGCCAGGGTGACATCGCCCTTAGCCGTCTCGCCCGTCGGGCAGGGCACCATCACCACCATCGCCCCGGCGGACATGATCCAGTGGGCGATGGACTGCTCGACGTATTGCAGCGTCTTGCCGGTAAACAGCGGCCGCGAGGGATCGGCGTGGGAGAAGCAGGCCGAAAGGCCGATTTTCAAGCGGTGGGAAGCGGGTAAAGACATGGAATGAAACCAGCGTGACGCCCCTGGTTGTAACCCCTGGTGGGGGTTTTGTCACCTAGGGCCGATTCTTGGGGACGAATGTTTTTCCGGGGGCATTTTGGGTTTAGGATGTACCCAGGTCGGTGGAAAAATGCCGCTGGCACCACCGGATTTTGCACTGCACTCACCTGCAGTGAGCGTGAAAAAGGAGGATATGGATGCAAGTACAAGTTCATGCCGACGATTCCATCCAGGGCGGTGATTCCCTGGCGCAATGGGCCCAGGAAGAGGTGAATGCCAAACTCTCGCGCCTGAAAGAATACGTGGTGCGCGTGGAGGTCTTCCTCTCCGAAGTCGATGCCCTCAAAAGCACCGGCGGCCCCGGCAAGAAGTGCGTACTGGAGACCCGTGCCAATGGCCGTCCGCCGATTGCGGTGAACGCCGAGGCCGAAAAGGTCAAGGATGCCTTCTCCGCCGCACTGGAAAAACTGCGCCGTGCCGTGGAAACCGACCTCGACAAAGTCAAAGACAAGAACGGTCGCGAAAGCGTCCGTGGGGTGGAAGACACGGTATAAGCCCGCTATAAACCCGGCATCTGACGGGTAAAACAGGCAGGCCCTCTTGCGAGGGCCTGTTTTTTTATGCCGTCAGCTGTACCGGCTGCTGCGGCAGCCGGACAGGCGCTCAGGCTGCAGTCAGCGCCCCCGGGGTGGTGAGCTTGTCGGCCACCAGCAGCGACTGCATCTTTTCCTGGTTCATGATGCCCAGGTCTTCGGCCACCTGGGCGATGGGCTTGCCGTTGGCAATCGCGGTCTTGGCGATCTTGGCGGCTTTTTCGTAGCCGATCAGCGGGTTCAGCGCCGTCACCAGCGTGACCGACTCGTTGATACGCGCATCCAGCAGGGAGGTGTTGGCCTCGATGCCTTCGACGCAGTTGACCTGCAGCGTGCGGCAGGCCGCCGCCAGGTGGCGCAGGCTTTTGTGCAGCGCCCAGGCCATCAGCGGCTCGAAGGCATTGAGCTGCAACTGCCCGGCTTCCACGGCCATGGTGATCGCCGCATCGTTGCCGATGACTTCAAAGCAGGCGATGTTCATCACTTCCGGAATCACCGGATTGACCTTGCCGGGCATGATGGACGAGCCGGCCTGGCGGGCCGGCAGCTTGATGTCGCCGACGCCGGCTTGCGGGCCCGAGGACAGCAGGCGCAGGTCGTTGCTGATCTTGGAGAGTTTGACGGCAATGCGCTTCAGGATGCCCGAAATGTCGGCAAACACGCCGGTATCGGCGGTACCGGCAATCATGTCTGCGGCTTTCACCACCGGCACGCCCGAGAACTCGGCCAGCTTGGCCGTGACGACATCGGCGTAGCCCACCGGGGCGTTGATGCCGGTGCCGATGGCCGTGCCGCCCATGTTCACTTCGCACAGCAGGCTGGCCGATTCGCGCAGGCGTTTTTCGTCGGCGGCGACCATCGAGACAAAGGCGGCAAATTCCTGCCCCAGGGTCATCGGCACGGCGTCCTGCAACTGGGTGCGGCCGATTTTCAGGATGTCCTTGAACTCTTCCGACTTGGCCTGGAAAGCGCCGCGCAGCGCGGCCAGGGCGGCCAGCAGGTCCTGAATGCCGAAGTAGGTGGCCAGCTTCACCGCCGTGGGGTAGGTGTCGTTGGTCGATTGCGAGGCGTTCACATGGTCGTTGGGGTGGATGGCCGCGTAAGCGCCCTTGGGCTGGCCAATGATTTCCAGCGCACGGTTGGCGATCACTTCGTTGGCGTTCATGTTGGTCGAAGTGCCCGCACCGCCTTGCAGCACGTCCACGACGAAATGCTCGTCGAATTGACCGGCGGCCACGTCATCACAGGCTTTGGCGATGGCTTCGGCCTGCCGGGCGTCGATCACGCCCATGGCCAGGTTGGCGGCGGCGGCGGCTTTTTTCACATAGGCAAAAGCGCGGATCAGGTTGGGCATCTGCGCCACGCTGTGGCCGGTGATGGGGAAGTTCTCCACCGCACGGGCGGCATGGACGCCCCAGTAGGCGGTATCGGGCAGGTCCTTGGAACCGAGGAAGTCGCTTTCTTGACGCATGGTCACACTCTCGCTGAAAAATAAAACGGTGTTCTGGGTGCAGCGCCGCCAGGGCGCTTTTTTGTCAGCGCCCAGGCAGCAGCGCCTTGTTCCGCTGGGTCATGGCTCGGCGCGTGACCGAAGGCCCGGGGGAACAAGGCGTCCCCGCAATTATTGGTTTTTTTATGGTCTACACCCCCTACTTTTTTGCATAACGTTGGTATGAAAGAGGGTAAAAACCGGGGAATTTGTTGAAATTGCTTAAATTAAAGGCATATTCATGAAAAAAATCTATAAAAAGTTGTTTTTTCTACATATCCGCAGACTTCAGTGCGATTAGCCCTGGCTGCAAAAACAGCTTGCAACGCTATTTTTTCAATAGCTTTCTCCGATCTGTTTTCAATATTTTTCAAAATAAAAGGCAATGGAATTGTTGATTGAAGAGCGGAATAAGCTCCTTTTTTTTAATGAAATCCGGTTCTTGTTTTTTGCCGTGCCCGTTGCGTCCCTGCAGAAAAATCATCTGTCGGGGCACCCTGCGCAATAAAAAAACCGCTGCCAAAAAGGCAGCGGTTTTTGCAGACGGGTAAGGGAAGGGCGATCAGGCCGTTGCCTGTTCTTCCTGCGCTTCCTGGCGCTGGAGGCGCTGCTTGCGCCAGCGCATCCCCAGACCGCCGAGTACGGCCAGCAGCAGGCCTGCGCCCATCATCAGCGGTGCCTCGGCGCTGCTGCGGTCGGCGTCCTGCTGCATGTATTCGGCCATCTGGGCGTAGGGCAGCAGGGGCTCGCCGTCGCCGCTCACCGAATACGCCATGTTGTCGTCGCTGGCGGCGTCGTAGCCGACCTCGATCACCTCGGCATTGGCCATGGCCTGCACGGCGGCTTCGGGCACCAGCGAGGGCAGCTTGATGGTCAACGGCTCGCCGTTTTGCGGCTGGAGGTCGACCTCGTAGTAATAAGACTGGGTTTCACCGCCACGGCGGCGTTTCTTGGTGACCGTGACCTGGCGGGCTTGCTGCACCTCGCCGCTGACCACGGTGAGCGCCGCCTGCTTGGGGATGCCGCCGCCGGTGGCGCTCTGGTAGAGCAGGTAGCCGCCCACCCCCAGCAGGATCAGGCCGATCAGCAGTACGTGGCGTGCATAGCCCAGAATGAAATTCATGGTGTTTTCCCTCTCTTGACATTTTTGTTACAAATAAGCGGCACCACTATACCAGCGGTCTTTGCTATAAAAAAGTAACAAATTTTTCCATATTGACAACACCGTTTACAGAAAAATCCTCCCGCCGCAGGCCGTCGTCACGGCATGAAAAAAGCCAGCGCTCTTGCAAGCACTGGCTTTTCGATTGCTGCCGACTCAGACTGTCTTACCGTCTCACCGGCTCTGACCTGGCATCGGCACTGGTCTTATTTGGCAGCGACGACGCGCACCATTTCCAGGCACTTGTTGGAGTAGCCCCATTCGTTGTCGTACCAGGCAACGACCTTCAGGAAGGTCTTGTCCAGGGCGATGCCGGCTTCGGCGTCGAACACGCTGGTGCAGCTCTCGCCACGGAAGTCGGTGGCCACCACCTTGTCCTGGGTGTAGGCCAGCACGCCTTTCAGGGCGCCTTCGGACTGGGCCTTCATTTCGGCGCAGATTTCGGCGTAATCGGCTTCTTTTTCCAGCTCCACGGTCAGGTCGACCACGGACACGTCCGACGTGGGCACGCGGAAGCTCATGCCGGTGAGCTTTTTGTTCAGCTCGGGGATGACCACGCCCACCGCCTTGGCCGCGCCGGTGCTGCTGGGGATGATGTTTTCCAGAATGCCACGGCCACCGCGCCAGTCTTTGTTGCTGGGGCCGTCCACGGTTTTCTGCGTGGCGGTGGCGGCATGGACGGTGGTCATCAGGCCGCGCTTGATGCCCCATTTGTCGTTCAGCACCTTGGCCACGGGGGCCAGGCAGTTGGTGGTGCAGCTGGCGTTGGAGACGATGTCCTGGCCGGCGTAGGTGGCGTGGTTCACGCCGAAGACGAACATGGGGGTGCTGTCCTTGGACGGGGCGGACATCAGCACCTTCTTGGCGCCGGCAGCGATGTGCTTGCGGGCGCTGGCATCGTCCAGGAACAGGCCGGTGGCTTCGATCACCACGTCGGCGCCGACTTCGTTCCACTTCAGGTTGGCGGGGTCGCGCTCCTGCGTCAGGCGGATGGTCTTGCCATTGACGATCAGGTTGCCGTCCTGCACCGCCACGTCGCCCTTGAAGCGGCCATGCACGCTGTCGTACTTGAGCATGTAGGCCAGGTAGTCCGGTTCCAGCAGGTCGTTGATGCCGACCACTTCGATGTCCGAGAAGTTCTGCACGCACGCGCGGAACACCATGCGGCCAATGCGGCCAAAACCGTTGATACCAATCTTGATAGCCATAGTTGCCTCTACTTTCTGGATAAATGGCGAAAGAAAAAAACGAAACCGGGGGCAGCCGTTACGCCAGCACCTGCTTGACGGTGGCGGCCACGTTGGCGGCGGTGAAGCCGAAATGCTCGAACAGCACCGGCGCGGGGGCCGAGTCGCCAAAGCGGTCGATGCCGACCACGGCGCTGACGCCGTACTTCCACCAGCCATCGCTGCTGCCCATTTCCACGGCGATGCGCGGCACGTCGTCGGGCAGCACGGCGGCCTGCACTTCGTCGCTCTGGCGGTCGAAGACGCTGGTGCTGGGCATGGAAACCACGCGCACGGGGATATTCTCGGCTGCCAGCAGCTGCTGCGCCTGTAGCGCCAGCTGCACTTCCGAGCCGGTGGCGATGATCACGGCCTGCGCCGCGCCGCCTTGCGCTTCGCTCAGCACGTAGGCGCCGTTGGCGATCTGGTCGAGCGCCGCTTCGCTCTTGGCCAGATAGGGCAGGTTCTGGCGCGACAGCAGCAGTGCGGTGGGGCGGTCGGCCTGGGCCAGGGCCAGCGTCCAGGCCACGGCGGTTTCGGCGGTGTCGGCGGGGCGCCACACGTCCAGGCCGGGAATCAGGCGCAGGCTGGCGGCGTGTTCGATGGGCTGGTGCGTGGGGCCGTCTTCGCCCAGGCCGATGGAGTCGTGCGTCAGCACATGCACCACGCGCTGGCGCATCAGCGCGGCCATGCGGATGGCGTTGCGGCTGTAGTCGCTGAACGTCATGAAGGTGCCGCCGTAGGGGATGTAGCCGCCGTGCAGGGCGATGCCGTTCATGATGGCGGCCATGCCGAACTCGCGCACGCCGTAGTTGATGTGGCGGCCGATCCGGCCGTCTTCGGTCTTGACCACGTTGCCGCTGGCATCCACGCGCAGGGCGGGGGTGCTTTTGGTGTTGGTGAGGTTGGAACCGGTCAGGTCGGCGCTGCCGCCCAGCAGTTCGGGCAGGGCGGCGGTCAAGCCTTCCAGCGCCAATTGGCTGGCCTTGCGCGTGGCCACGGTGGCGGCTTCGTCGTGCGCCTGCGAGGCGATTTGCGCGGCGATTTCGGCAAAGTTGGCGGGCAGTTCGCCCTGCATGCGGCGGGTGAAGGCGGCGGCCTGCGCGGGGTAGGCGGCGGCGTAGGCGGCAAAGCGCTCGTTCCAGGCGGCTTCGGCCTTGGCACCGGCGGCCTTGGCATCCCAGGCGGCGTACACGTCGGCGGGGATTTCAAATGGGCCGTGGTTCCAGCCCAGGGCGGCGCGGGTCAGGGCGATTTCTTCGGCACCCAGCGGCTCGCCGTGCGCCTTGGCCGTGCCCGCGCGGTTGGGCGAGCCAAAGCCGATGCTGGTCTTGCAGCAGATCAGCGTGGGCTTGTCCAGGCTCTTTTTCGCCAGGGTGAGGGCGGCGCTGACGGCCTCGGCATCGTGGCCGTCCACGGCGCGGATCACGTTCCAGCCATAGGCAGCAAAACGGGCGGGGGTGTCGTCGCCGAACCAGGGGGTGACCTGCCCGTCGATGCTGATGCCGTTGTCGTCCCACAGGGCGATCAGCTTGTTCAGTTTCCAGGCACCGGCCAGGGCGCAGGCTTCGTGGCTCACGCCTTCCATCAGGCAGCCGTCGCCCAGGAAAACGTAGGTGTGGTGATCGACGATTTCATGGCCGTCGCGGTTGAATTCGGCCGCCAGCAGCTTCTCGGCCAGCGCCATGCCCACGGCGTTGGTGATGCCCTGGCCCAGCGGGCCGGTGGTGGTTTCCACGCCGGGGGTATGTCCCACTTCGGGGTGGCCGGCGGTCTTGCTGCCCAGCTGGCGGAAGTTTTTCAGCTCCTCGATCGGCAGGGCGTAGCCCGTCAGGTGCAAGAGCGCGTAGATCAGCATCGAGCCGTGGCCGTTGGACAGCACGAAGCGGTCGCGGTTGGCCCAGTGCGGGTTGGCCGGGTTGTGCTGCAGATGCTGGCCCCACAGCGCCACGGCCATGTCGGCCATGCCCATGGGGGCGCCGGGATGGCCGGACTTGGCTTGTTGAACAGCGTCCATGGCCAGGGCGCGGATTGCGTTGGCCATCGTCTGGGTGTTTGCCATGGGAGAGAAGCTCCGAGTGGGTGAATGGAAAAACCTCGGATTTTAACGGCCCCGATCGTTCGGGTTTCCACGTGGTTACATTAGTCCCGGCAGGCCGAGGTACTACAGTGGCGGGCTATGCCTGCTCCACACTCTGCACACACTGACATGGCGGCCATGCTGCTGGCCGCCGGACGCGGCGAGCGGATGCGCCCGCTGACCGACCACACCCCCAAGCCGCTGCTGCCCGTGCAGGGCCGCCCCCTGCTCGACTGGCACATTGCCGCCCTGCTGCGCGACGGCGTGCAGCAGGTGCTGGTGAATACCGCCTGGCTGGGCGAGCAGATTCCGCAACACCTGAATGCGGCCTGGCACGGCACCCCGCTGCGCCTGCGCTACTCGCACGAGCAGCAGGACTTCGGCCACGCGCTGGAGACGGCGGGCGGCATTGCCCGCGCCCTGCCGCAACTGCCGCCGGTGTTCTGGCTGGCAGCGGGCGACGTGTTTGTACCGGACTTCGTTTTCAGCGCCGCGGCCCACGCCGCCTTTGCCGCCAGCAGCGATCTGGCCCATGTATGGCTGGTGCCCAACCCGGCGCACCACCCGCAGGGCGACTTCGGCCTGCACGCTGGCCGCGCCCTGAACCTGCCCGAAGACAGCACCGCGCCGCGCTACACCTACAGCACCATCGCGCTATTGAAAGCCGAACTGTTTGCGCCGCCCTGGTGCCCGATGGCGCCGGGCAATCCCGCCGGCGAATCTGCGCCCCTCGGCCCCCTGCTGCGCCGCGCCATGGACGCCGGGCGCGTCGGCGCCAGCCTGTACGCCGGGCGCTGGACGGACGTGGGTACGCCCGAACGGCTGGCAGAGCTTGGTCACGCCTGGCAATACCGCCATGGATCGCCTACACGCCAATGCTAGATAAACCATAGCTGTTTCCGCTGATAAAGTAACGATTTCAATATTAAAATCATCTGAAATCGTTATATATGAATCGGAAACAGCTCATATATTTAAAATAAGCGCCTTGCGTTATGCTGCGCACCTGCGGCCTGCCGGAGGGGCCGTTTCAACGATTTGGCCCAGGCTCCTCCCCTTGAACACCTGGGCTGCAAAAGGAAAAGCTCATCATGGCATCCGTCAATAAAGTCATCCTGGTCGGCAACCTCGGGCGCGACCCCGAAGTGCGCACCTTCCCCAGCGGCGATCAAGTCGCCAACGTCACCATCGCCACCACCGACAAATGGCGCGACAAGAACACTGGCGAAAACCGCGAAGCCACCGAATGGCACCGCGTCGTCTTCAATGGCCGACTCGCTGAAATCGCCGGGCAGTACCTGCGCAAAGGCTCGCAGGTCTACGTCGAAGGCGCGATCCGCACCCGCAAATGGATGGACCAGCAAACCGGCCAGGAGCGCTACGCCACCGAAATCCGCGCCGACACCCTGCAAATGCTCGGTGGCCGCAGCCAGCAGCAAAACGACGGCGGCTACGGCAGCAACGAAGGCTACGGCAACAGCAACTACGCTGCCCCGCAGCGCCAACAGTCCGCGCCGCAATACCAGCAGTCCCAGCAACAGCAACCTGCCCCGCGCCCGGCCCCCGCTGCCGCCCCGATCGCCCCGCCGCCGCCCGCACAACCGGCAGCGCAGCGCCCCACGGCGGGCTTTGACGACTTTGGTGACGACGATATTCCGTTCTAGTTCCTACCTAGGTAAATTATGTTGATTTAGACCCGTCCTCTACTTTGAGTGGCGGGTTTTTATTTGCTCACATTTTATTTTTGTAGTAGCGTCCTGAGAACTAAACCATACAAAAAAGAAATTTGTTGATAGACGAAAAATTTGTTGCTCAGAGAATTGAGTTTCGAAACAGTGAAAGACACTCCCTGTTCCTGAAAGTTGGTGGACTTCCGGTTCATGAGGTCACGCTTTACCTTGGGAAATTTCGCAACAAAGGACGTGCAGCGAACTCGATTCACTTTGTTTGTAGTTGCTTGACGATTCTGTATCGTGAGTTGCAAGAGGCGTGCGTAGACCTGCTTGAAAGACTTTCGACGGGACAATTTCTAACTACTCAAAAATTAGACCGCCTTGTCACTGCTGCACGCTATCGGTCCGAAGACCTTGAAGATGAGTCGGTTGAGGCTAAGACGAATGTCATCGACATCCGTCGCATAGGTGTTCGCCGAAGCCAGAATTCAGCAGAGCGCCAGCCATTGGACGCTCAGATTTACGCATCTCGGCTTTGATACATGGCAGACTTCCTCTCCTACATCTCGGGTTCGTGATCACCTGCTGCCTCGCCTGATTTCGGGCAAGCTCAGCCTGGAGGACGCCGAGCGGGCGGTCGAGAAGTTGCAGCGGTATAGCGATACTATGAGCTGATATGTAGACTGAAATTTTGGAGGACAGTTATGTCGATTGGTCCGGGGAAAATTCGTGTTTTTAGGGCGGATGACAAAGGGGTAAAGAAGTCGAAAAACCTGCCCCATCGTAAATCCAAGTCGCCCAAAGCGAGATTAGCTCCTAAGCCTGAATCACGTGTTTGCAGAGATGAAGGAAAACGCTCGGAGAGGCACGTGGCCGCAAATAACCTAACGGTCTCTCCAGCCAATTCAAATAGACATCAAAAACCAATCAGCAAGAAGCCGGGCAAATCTGCCCTCCCGTGAGTAAACGACCTGAACCGCTTGAGGCCATTAGAGTCAAGCATCAACTCGTTTTGAATGAAAAGCAAAGCGCTCGTCTGGAGGCCCTTTTCAGTGCGCCCAACGCGCTGGCTGCACTGCTCAGCGCCTATCCACAAAGGCTTGTCACACCCTCCGATGCGTCGGTATTTTTGCTGAGTAATCGCAAGGAGCTTGATGCCTACATCAATCCAGACGCTCGGGCGCGTGCCGTGGACCTGCTGACGGAGTTGCTGCTCCAGTGGTCAGGGAGCCCTCCAGACTCCATCGGAATTGACTTCGACGACGTATCGTTGACGCCTGAGCAGAAGGTCTACCTGCCCTTGGATGGCCTTCGAGGCGTGGAGGTGGCTGACCCCATGCAGTTGCTAGGACAGAGGAAAGACAGACTCTTCAAAGCGCCATTCACCTTGTTTGAAGAGGGAAAGAACTTTTTCGTTGCCTTCACCTTGGAGCCAAAGCAGGTCTACAAAAAGCCTGTGCCTGTCGTCAAGCAGAAGGCGCAGAACAACCGCCCGCCGGTAATTACGCTTAAGCTTGGGCAGCCATTGCCATACATCAGCGGCATGAGGCACCAGCCTCGGGAGCCTAGGCAACGAGTGCTGTACTCAAAATACAGCGGCGTATTCCGCGGTGGGCTCAAGACTATGAACTGGGGAGGCCTTTCTGGTTGGGGCGTGAACGGAGGACTTCCCTCATTGGGCAAGCGCAGTCGATGACAAGTCTGCAGAAAAGTTTGCTACCTATACTTTGTCCAACATGGCCATGGGTGGACGTCGACGTGAACGCTTGTGGGTGGTATTCGCTAAATTCAGGAGCCGTTTCCAGTCTCCCAGGCGGGCTTACGACTTGTGCGTGAGGTTCGGAGTTACCTCAAATAGGACATTCACAACCTTTTCTGTTCAGCCTTGGTGTCGCGCTTGCCGGTAACGTGGTTGAGATCACAACATTTTTTAGTGGGCATAACCGTTCTAAGCCGCACCAGCCCACAACAAAAATCCCGCCTTGGTTGCCCAGGCGGGATTTTTTTATGGATGGGAGCGTTTAGCGCAGCCTGAGCACGTCAAACATATCGAACAGCCCCGTGGCTTGCTGCGCCAGAAAGCGCACCGCCTGCACGCTGCCCTCGGCGTAACCGGCGCGGCTGGAGGATTTGTGGCTGATCTCGATGCGCTCGCCCGTGCCGGCAAACAGCACGGTGTGGTCGCCCACGATGTCGCCGCCGCGAATGGTGGCAAAGCCGATGCTGCCGGGCGTGCGGGCGCCGGTGTGGCCGTAGCGCTCGTACACCGCGCGATCCGCCAGGGCGGTGTTTTGTGCGGCGGCAATGACCTCGCCCATCTTCAAGGCCGTGCCCGAGGGGGCATCCACCTTGTGTTTGTGGTGCGCCTCGACGATTTCGATGTCGTAGCCGGGCAGGGCCTGCGCGGCCAGTTCCAGCAATTTCAGCGTGACGTTCACGCCCACGCTCATGTTCGGGGCAAAGACGACGGCGGTTTTTTGCGCCGCTGCGGCAATGGCCGCCTTGCCCGCGTCGTCGAAGCCGGTGGTGCCGATCACGGCTTTCACGCCCAGTTCGGCGCACACCTGCAAGTGGGCCAGCGTGCCTTCGGGGCGGGTGAAATCGATCAAAAAATCGGCCTTGGACAGGGCGCTGCGCAGGTCGGCTTCGATGGCCACGCCGCTGGTCTGGCCCAGGAAGGCGGCGGCGTCCTGGCCCAGGCTGGGGCTGGCGGGCTGGTCAAGGGCGGCGGTCAGCCGACAGTCGGCGCTGGCCTGGATGGCCTCGATCAACATGTGGCCCATGCGGCCACTGGCGCCGGCAACGGCGATGCGAAGGGGAGAAGTGCTGCTCATGGTCGGTCGGGAAAACAATCAGTCGCGCTCAAGCGGCGGGTAGCTGCGCTGGACGGCAGGGGCCGATGTGACCGTGCTGCCGGCCGCGTCCTGGGTGTCGTGGCGGGCGGGGTATTTGGCCAGCTGCTCGGGTGTGGCTTCGAGCTGCGGGATTTTGAGCTTGCCTTTGGGCTTGCTCAGGGAGGCAATGAATTCTTCTTCTGAAGGCATTTCATCGCCTTCTGCGCGGTCGAAGGCATCGCCGTGGAAGAAGACGGCCAGCTTGCGCGTCTGCTCCGGCACGCCCTTGCGCTTCATGGTGAAAACGTATTCCCAACGGTCGGCGTGAAAGACGCTGGTCAGCAGCGGCGAGCCCAGGATCTCGCGCACCTGCTGGCGGCTCATGCCCGGCTGCAGTGCCTGCACCTGCTCCTTGGAGACGAAATTGCCCTGCACCACATCCACCTTGTACGGGGTGATCTTGTGCATGGCGGAACGGGAGGCGTCGCCCATGTTGCCGCAGGCAGCCAGGGCAAAGGGCAGAATCAGGGCCAGAGCGGCGCGACAACGGGCTTGAGCGGACATAGGTAATGAGGGCCGGATATGATGCGCAGATTGTAGTGGCAGCCGCCCTGGCTGGGCGGCTGCGGCGTTACCCCCTCTGGTTTTACAGCGCGGCACAGGTTGCCGGGTCTGTTGTCTTTCGTTTACGGTTACGCGATGAACAATATTGAAAACTTGAAAAGCACCGGTCTGAAGGCCACTTTGCCCCGTTTGAAAATCCTGGAAATTTTCCAGACGGGCAAGCAGCGCCACATGACTGCCGAGGATGTCTTCCGGGTGCTGTTGGACGACCGCTCCGACATCGGTCTGGCCACGGTGTACCGGGTGCTGACGCAGTTCGAGCAGGCGGGCATTTTGCTGCGCAGCAATTTTGAAAGCGGCAAGGCGGTGTACGAGCTGAACGAAGGCCAGCACCACGACCACCTGGTCTGCACGCACTGCGGCAAGGTCGAGGAGTTTTACGACCCCGAGATCGAGAAGCGCCAGCTCCAGGTGGCCGATCGCCTGGGCTGGGCGATTCAGGACCACTCCATGTCGCTGTACGGCGTGTGCGCCGACTGCCGCAAGAAAAAGTAAAGAATCAGGCGTTGCCGCCCATGTCGCGCTCCATGGCGCGGCGGTGGCGTTCGACGAACTCTTCGTAGGTGTCGATGCCGCGCAGCTGCAGGATGGAGTTGCGCACGGCGGCTTCGACCAGCACCGACATGTTGCGCCCGGCCACCACGGGCACGACCACCTTGCGCACGGCCACGCCCAGCACGTCCTGCGTGAGTGGCTCCTGCGGCAGGCGTTCGTAGTCGCGCTCCATGGTTTCCTTGCGCACCAGGTGGACGATGAGTTTCAGGCGCATCTTGCGGCGCACGGCGGTTTCGCCAAAGATGGCGCGGATGTCCAGCAGGCCGATGCCGCGCACTTCCAGCAGGTTGCGCAGCAGTTCGGGGCATTTGCCCTCGATCGTGGCCTGGTTGATGCGGTACAGATCCACCGCGTCGTCGGCCACCAGACCGTGGCCCCGGGTGATCAGCTCCAGTCCCAGCTCGCTTTTGCCCAGGCCGGATTCGCCGGTGATGAGTACCCCCATGCCCAGAATGTCCATGAACACGCCATGCACCGTGGTGCGGTCGGCAAAGTGTTTGGACAGGTAGGCCCGCAGCACGTCGATGACGAAGGCGGCGGCCTCCTGGGTGGCGAACAGCGGAATGTGCGCCCGTTCGCACATGGCGATGAGTTGCGCCGGTGCGGTCTGCCCGTCGGCCAGCACCAGCACGGGCGGTTCCAGACTGGTGATGCGCTGCACGCGGCGTTCGCAATCGGCGTCGGTGGCGTTGGTCAGGTAAGCGATTTCACGCTCGCCCAGTACCTGCAGGCGATAGGGGTGGATGTAGTTCAGGTAGCCGACCAGATCGGCGCCGGAACGGGCCGAGCGCACGGCCATTTCGTCGAAGCGCCGCTCCGGATTGCCGTGGCCGGCGGCCCAGCGCCAGCCCAGCGACTGGCGGAAGGCGTCGAACAGCTTGTCGGCATTGATCGCTTTATGGCGCATGGCTGAAAAGGCGCCTCAGGCGCTGGTCGTTGCCTGCCAGTTGGCGATGATCTGGTGCAGCTCGGTGGCGTTTTGCGTGGTTTTCAGCGCTTCGCGCAATTGGCTGTTGCTGAGCAGTTCGGCGATTTCCGACAGCACTTCCAGGTGCTGCTGCGTGGCCGCTTCGGGCACGAGCAGGAAGATCAGCAGGCTGACGGGTTGCTCGTCCGGCGCGTCGAAGCCGATCGGGCCGGCCAGCTGGAAGACGGCGGCCATGGGGGCTTTCAAGCCCTTGATGCGGCCATGCGGGATGGCCACGCCGTGGCCCAGGCCGGTCGAGCCCAGGCGTTCGCGGGCGAACAGGCTATCGGTAATCAAGGCACGCGACAGGCCGTGCAAGCCTTCAAACAACAGTCCAGCTTCTTCAAAAGCGCGTTTTTTGCTGGTGGCATCCACGCCGACAAGGACTTGGGCGGATGGCAGGATGGAGGCAAGGCGATTCATGGATTACGTCATTGGGTGCTGCACGCGACAAAAAAATGTTGGGCCACTTCACCGAAGCGATGGCCCAAGTGTTAAGGATGTACCTATTTGCGGCTGATTGCAACTGCAAGAGGGATTTCCCCCAACATATGCCCAGAGACTGTGGTTTCTACGCTGCGCCGGTGGTGCGGCGGAGGGGCAATTAGAATGAACGGTTGGCTGTCCGGCCATTTTTTGTTTTCAACGTTTGCGCATTATGACTACGCCTAGCACCCCTGCCTTGCACACCTCGAACATCACCTCCCTGCCGCTGCTGGCGCGTGGCAAGGTGCGTGACAACTACGCCGTGGGGGACGACCGCATTCTCATGGTGGCCAGCGATCGCCTGTCGGCCTTCGACGTCATCATGGGCGAGCCGATTCCCGGCAAGGGCGAGCTGCTCACGCAGATGGCGCTGTTCTGGTTCGACAAGCTGGGCCATATCTGCCCCAACCACCTTACCGGCGAAGCGCCCGAGAGCGTCGTCACGCCGGCCGAAGTGCCCCAGGTGCAGGGCCGCGCCATGCTGGTCAAGCGCCTGAAACCCGTGCTGATCGAGGCGGTGGTGCGCGGCTATCTGGCCGGCAGCGGCTGGAAGGAGTACCAGGAATCGCAGTCCGTCTGCGGCGTGCCCCTGCCTGCCGGGCTGACGAATGCGGCCAAGCTGCCCCAGCCCATCTACACCCCGGCCGCCAAGGCCGAAATGGGCGACCACGACGAGAACATCACGTACGAGCGCACGGTGGAGATGGTGGGCGAGAAACTGGCGGCGCAAATTCGTGACACGGCCATCCGCATCTACCAGGAGGCCGCCGAAATCGCCCTGGCCAAGGGCATGATCATTGCCGACACCAAGTTCGAGTTCGGCCTGACCGAAGACGGCACCCTGGTGCTGATGGACGAGGTGCTGACCCCCGACAGCTCGCGCTACTGGCCGGTGGAGGGCTACGAAGCCGCGCTGGCCGCCGGCGAGAACCCGCCCAGCTACGACAAGCAGTTCGTGCGCGACTGGCTGGAGCAGGCCAAGGTGAACGGCAAGCTGTGGGACAAGAAGGCCCCGGCGCCGCGCCTGTCGCAGGACGTGATCGAGAAAACGGCGGCCAAGTACCGCGAAGCGCTGCAACGGCTCACTGCGTAAAAGCAAAAGTTAGAAAAAGGAGCTGCTTCCGCTGATTACCAAAGGATTTCAGGTATTTTTAATGCTGAAATCCAGGTGAATAAAGCGGAAGAAGCTCCTTTTTTTGTTTATCGCGCCCGCGCCGCCTGGGCCAGTTCGAAGGCCAGCCGGTGCAGCGCCTGCCAGCCGTCCTGCGGCCAGCCGGGCAGGCGCAGGCCCTTGACGATGCCGTCCACCTGGTGCGCCGCCAGCAGCAGCTTGGCCAGGGTGGCCGGGCGCAGCCGGGGCAGCAGCTGGGCGAAGAGCTGTTCCTTCTTGCCCCAGACGCGCAGTTGGCGCAGCACCAGCGGCAGCGGTTCGCCCGCGTCCAGCGCCGTGCGGGCGCGTTGCAGGTTGCGGATGTCTTCGGCCAGCGTCCAATGCACCAGCACTTCGGCCACGCCCTCGGCCTGCAGGCCGTCCAGCATGCGCGTGGTGCGCTCCAGGTCGCCGCCCAGCACGGCTTCGGAGAGTTTGAACACGTCGTAGCGGGCCACGTTGGCGACGGCCTGCGCGATGTGTTCCTGCGTCAATTCCCCGGCGGGGTAGAGCAGGCCGAGCTTTTGCACCTCCTGGTGCGCGGCCAGCAGGTTGCCTTCGACCTGATCGGCAAAAAACGCCAGGCTGCGCTGCCCGGCCTCGCCGCTGGCGACGTGCTGGCCCTGGGCCTTGAGGCGCTGGGCAATCCAGCCGGGCAGCTGTTCGCGCTCGATCGGGTGGACGGGGATGTGGACGCCGTGCGTGTCCAGCGCGGTGAACCAGGCGGTTTTCTTGCTGGCGGCGTCCAGGCGCGGCAGGTGGACGAGGGTCAGCACGTCCTGTGCCTGCCCGGCCTGCTGGGCCAGTTGCGCCAGGGCGGCGCTGCCGTCCTTGCCGCCGGGTTTGCCGCTGGGGATGCGCAGTTCGATGATCTGCCGGTCGGCAAACAGGCTCAGGGCACTGCCGGCGGCCAGCACGCTGCTCCAGTCGAAGTGGGCGCCCTGCACGGTGAACACGCTGCGCTCGGCATACCCGGCAGCGCGGGCGGCGCTGCGGATGGCGTCGGCGGCTTCCTGCAATTGCAGCGGCTCGTCGCCGTGCAGGGTGTAGAGCGGGCGCAGGCCCTTGGCCAGATGGCCCGCCAGTTGGTTCAGCGCCAGTTGCATACGCAGGTCATACGATGGTTACTGGGCGGTCATTGGGCCGCTGGCGGCGGGGGCTGCACCAGCGCCAGGCGGCGCAGCAACTGCTGGGCGATGTCCTGGCGCATGTCGCGCACCAGGCTGGCTTCTTCCTCGTCCTTGGCCAGGGTCAGGGTTTCGCTGTAGCTCATGTCGCGGGTCTGTTCGATCTCGCTGTCTTCGATCCAGACCCGGCCATCCTTGCCGATCAGGCTGAAGCGCACGTACAGGCGCAGTTGCAGCTCGCGCACCTGCCCGGCCACGGTTTTGGCCAGCACCACGCGCTGCTGGCGTTCGCCCAGCAGGCGCAGGGTGACGTCGGCATCCTGGCTGGCCTGCGGGGGCAGCAGCAGTTGCAGGTCGTGGCTGGAGGCGGCGAGCTGGCGCAGCAGCGCCCGGCCCAGTTCGGAGCCTTCGGGCGCCTGCAGGTAGAGCGAGCCGAAGGCGTACTGCGCCCGCCCGCGCAGGGCAAAGCCGCAGCCGGTCAGGCCCAGCAAGGGGGCGCTGGCCAGCAGCGTCAGGAGGCGGCGTTTGGATGCTTGCATGGCCTACACCACGATGTTGATCAGGCGGCCTGGCACGACCACCACTTTTTTCGGCGCGGCGCCCTGCATGTGCTTTTGCGCATCGGCGCTGGCCAGGGCCAGGCGTTCGATTTCGGCCTTGTCGGCGCTGGCGGGCACGCGCACGCTGCCGCGCAGCTTGCCGTTGACTTGCAGCACCAGCTCCAGCTCGTCCTGCTCCAGTGCCTTGGGGTCGACCTGGGGCCAGGCGGCGTCCAGCAGGTCGCCTTGCTTTTTGGCGTAGCCCAGTTCCTGCCACAGCACATGGGTCAGGTGCGGCGTGGCCGGGTACAGCACGCGCAGCAGGATGCCGAAGCTTTCGATGGCGGCAATCTGGCCTTCGGCGCTGTCCAGGCCCTTGAAGCCTTCTAGCGCGTTGAGCATCTTCATCGCGCCGGAGACGACGGTGTTGTATTGCATCCGCTGGTAGTCGTAATCCACCTGCTTCAGCACGGTGTGGACTTCCAGGCGCAGCGCCTTGGCGGGCGCATCGAAGGTGATGTCGTCCAGGCTGTCGGCAGACAGCGCCAGGGCAATGGCGGGCACGTAGTTGATGCCCAGCAGCTTGTGGCCGAAGTTGTAGACGCGGCGCAGAAAGCGGTAGCTGCCTTCGACGGCGGCGTCGTTCCACTCCAGCGTCAGCTCGGGCGGGGCGGTGAACATGGTGTACAGCCGCGCGGTGTCGGCACCGTATTTCTCGATCAGGTGCTGGGGATCGACGCCGTTGTTCTTCGATTTGGACATGGTGCCCACGCCCTCGTAGTCGATGGCGGTGCCCACCGGCAGCAGGCCGTCGCTGCTCTCGGCAGCGTTTTTCAGCTTGGCGCCGACGACCTTGCCGCTGTCGTCCAGCACATGTTCCACGTCGTGCGGCCAGAAGTAGTCCTTGGCGCCCTTGGCGCTCTTGCGGCTGTAGATGTGGTTCAGCACCATGCCCTGCGTCAGCAGCTTGGTGAACGGCTCGTCCACCTTCACCAGCCCCAGGTCACGCATGACCTTGGTCCAGAAACGGGCGTACAGCAGGTGCAGGATGGCGTGTTCGATGCCGCCGATGTACTGATCCATCGGCATCCAGTAGTCCGAACCTGCTCCCACCATGGCATCGTGGTTGTGCGCGTCGCAATAGCGCATGAAGTACCAGGACGAATCGACGAAGGTGTCCATGGTGTCCGTCTCGCGCCGCGCGGGCTTGCCGCAGCAGGGGCAGGTCACGCCAGCGTGGAAGACTTCGGACTTGACCAGCGGGTTGCCGCTGCCGTCCGGCACCAGATCGGGCGGCAGCACCACGGGCAAATCCTGCTCGGGCACGGGCTGCGGGCCGCAATCGGCGCAGTGGATGATGGGAATCGGTGTGCCCCAGTAGCGCTGGCGGCTCACGCCCCAGTCGCGCAGGCGCCAGGTGGTTTTTTTCTCGCCCAGGCCTTTGTCGGCCAGCAGGGCGGCGACCTTGTCGACGGCCTGCGCGTGGTTCAGGCCGTCCAGCACGCCGGAGTTCACGCACACGCATTTCTGCTTGTCGCCGTACCACTCGGCCCAGGCGGCGGTGCTGAAGGTTTCGCCTTCCACGGCCACCACCTGCGCAATGGGCAACCGGTATTTCAGCGCAAAGGCAAAGTCGCGTTCGTCGTGGGCGGGCACGCCCATCACGGCGCCGTCGCCGTAGCTCATCAGCACGTAGTTGCCGACCCATACTTCGACTTGCTGGCCCGTCAGCGGGTGGGTGACGAACAGGCCGGTGGCCATGCCCTCTTTTTCTTTCAGCGCCAGTTCGGCCTCGGTCGTGCCGCCCTTTTTGCATTCCTCGATGAAGGCGGCAAGTTTTTCATTGCCGGCCGCTGCGTGCTGGGCCAGCGGGTGTTCGGGCGCGACGGCGCAGAAGGTCACGCCCATGATGGTGTCGGCGCGGGTGGTGAAGACGTACATCCTGCCGTCTTGAATCAGCTGGCCGCTGCTGTCCTGGATGTCGTGCGTGAAGGCAAAGCGCACGCCGCTGGACTTGCCGATCCAGTTCTCCTGCATCAGCCGCACCTTGTCGGGCCAGCCGGTCAGCGTGGCCTTGTCGCCGCCGACCTGCACGTGGTCGAGCAGCTCCTGCGCGTAGTCGGTGATCTTCAGGTAGTAGCCGGGGATTTCGCGCTTTTCCACCAGGGCGCCGGTGCGCCAGCCGCGCCCGTCGATCACCTGCTCGTTGGCCAGCACGGTCTGGTCGACCGGGTCCCAGTTCACCACCTGGGTTTTGCGGTAGGCAATGCCTTTTTCCAGCATTTTCAGAAACAGCCACTGGTTCCATTTGTAATACTCGGGGTCGCAGGTGGCCACCTCGCGGCTCCAGTCGATGGCCAGGCCCATCGCCTGCATCTGCTTCTTCATGTAGGCAATGTTGTCGTACGTCCACCGGGCGGGCGGCACCTTGTTCTTCAGCGCCGCGTTTTCGGCGGGCAGGCCAAAGGCATCCCAGCCCATGGGCATCAGCACGTTCCAGCCCTGCATGCGCAACTGGCGCGTGAGCATGTCGTTGATGGTGTAGTTGCGCACGTGCCCCATGTGCAGCTTGCCGCTGGGGTAGGGCAGCATGGAGCAGGCGTAGAACTTTTTCCGGTCTTTGTCTTCCGTGACACGGTAGGCATCGTGCATTTGCCAGTGCGTCTGCGCGGCGGATTCGACTTCGAGGTGGTTGTATTTGTCTTGCATGGTCAGGGAGTCAGGGAAGAGGGCGTGGGGCGCGGTAAAGAAAACAGCAGCCGGACGCTGCCAAACCCTGGCATTTTAGGTGCCCCCACTCCTGGGGGCGGATTGAGAACGTTTTTCCAGAAAAAGGAGGATGCGTGGAGTTCTTCAGCGCAGCTTTTGCAGATTTACAGCCCTGGGCCAAGGCCGCCGTGGGTCTGGTGGTGTTGGCCGTGCTGGCCACGGTGGCCGGCGTGATCGCCCGCGTGGTGTTGCTGCGCGTGGTGCGCCACGGGCGCGAGCAGTGGGGGCGCGGCTGGCTGCACATCGTTTTGCACGACGACGTGCTGCGCCGCGTTGCCAAGGCCGTGCCCTCCATCGTCATGCAGCAAGGCGTGTACGGCGTGCCCCATCTGGCCGCACCGGCGGCCAACACGCTGCACAACCTGGCGGCGGCCTTCACCGTCTACCACGTCGCGCGGGCCGTGGCGGCGCTGCTCGATGCACTCAACGATGCCTACGAGGCGTACGACGGCCCCCGCGCCTCGCAAACGCGCACCATCAAGAGCTATGTGCAGCTGGGCAAGCTGGTGGTGGCCATCGTCGCGCTGCTGCTGATCGCGGCCACGCTGCTCGACCGCTCCCCGCTGCTGCTGCTGTCGGGCCTGGGCGCGATGTCGGCGGTGCTGATGCTGGTGTTCAAGGACACCATTCTGTCCTTCGTCGCCGGGGTGCAACTGGCCAGCAACGATATGCTGCGCGTGGGCGACTGGATCGAGATGCCCAAGGAAAACGCCGACGGCGCGGTGGTCGAAATCAACCTGAACACCGTCAAGGTGCAGAACTGGGACAAGACCATCACCAGCATTCCCACCTGGAAGCTGATGAGTGAAAGTTTCAAGAACTGGCGCAGCATGTTCGCCGGTGGCGGGCGGCGCATCATGCGGGCGCTGCCCATCGATGCGGCCACGGTGGCCCCCCTCACGCCCGCCCAGCGCAGCCGCCTGGCGCAATGGCCGCTGATGGAAAAATTTTTTCAGGCCGCGCCGCCCGGCCACACCAATCTGGCGGCCTTCCGCGCCTATGCCCTGGCGTATCTGCAGGCGCACCCCGGCATCAACACCGCCCCCGGCATGATTCTGATGGTGCGCGTGCAGGAGCCGACCGCCCTGGGCATCCCGCTGCAGGTGTATGCCTTTACCGTGGCCACCGCCTGGGTGGACTACGAGGCCACGCAGGGCGAAGTCATCGACCATCTGATCGCCATGCTGCCGCAGTTCGGTCTGGCGCTGTACCAGCGCTCGTCGGATTACAGCAATCGGCAGATCGTGGATGCGCTCAGCGGGGAAGAAGGCCACGGCCAGCCGGCGATGGCGGCAAAAACCGATAATTGCGCCCCATGAAAAAACAACGTGTAGTCGTCGGCCTGTCCGGCGGCGTGGATTCCGCCGTTACCGCCCATGTCCTGAAGCAGCAGGGCCATGAGGTGGTGGGCATCTTCATGAAAAACTGGGAAGACGATGACGACTCGGAGTTCTGCTCCAGCCGCCAGGACTTCCTGGATGCCGCCAGCGTGGCCGACGTGCTGGGCATCGAGATCGAGCATGTGAATTTCGCGGCCGACTACAAAGACCGCGTGTTTGCCGAGTTCCTGCGCGAATACCAGGCAGGCCGCACGCCCAACCCGGACGTGCTGTGCAATGCCGAGATCAAGTTCAAGGCCTTCCTCGACCACGCCATGCGCCTGGGCGCCGAAAAAATCGCCACCGGCCACTACGCCCGCGTGCGCCAGAACGCCGCCACCGGCCTGTTCGAGCTACTGAAGGGCGTGGACGCGAGCAAGGACCAAAGCTACTTCCTGCACCGGCTGAACCAGGCGCAGCTCTCCAAGGCACTGTTCCCCATCGGCCACCTGTGCAAGACCGAGGTGCGCCGCATCGCCCAGGAACTAGCCCTGCCCAACGCCAAGAAAAAGGATTCCACCGGCATCTGCTTTATCGGCGAGCGACCCTTCCGCGAATTTCTCAACCGCTACATCAGCAAGGAACCCGGCCCCATCGTCGATGACCGGGGCCGCAAGCTGGGCCAGCACGTCGGCCTGTCGTTCTACACCCTGGGCCAGCGCTCCGGCCTGGGCATCGGCGGCGTGAAGGAAAAAGGTGCCGCCCGGGGCGCAGGCGACCATGCGCCGTGGTTTGTCGCCCGCAAGGACGTAGCGAAAAACACCCTGGTCGTGGTGCAAGGTCATGACCATCCCTGGCTACTGTCCACCCAGGTGCAGGCCGATCAGGTCAGCTGGGTGGCCGGCCACGCCCCGGCGCCGGGCGCCTACGGCAGCAAAACCCGCTACCGCCAGCCGGATGCGGCCACCGAGCTGGTGCAGGCTGATGGCAGCACCTTTACCCTGGACTGCCGCGCCCAGCCCCAATGGGCCGCCACACCGGGGCAAAGTGCGGTGTTGTATGACGGGGACGTGTGTTTGGGGGGCGGGATTATTACCGGGGTGGAGTAGTCTCCATTAAACGCAAACCAGTATGTTGGCGGGCACCAAATTTAGCACCTAACAATTCATTCAAGCCGACGTTGCTTCGCCATGCGGCTTAATTCAGGCGTTAGTCTTTTTTAAAACCCGCTATATTCAAACCATGCTTTTTCAAACTGCATTCAGGTTTTCAAGCGGTTGGGATTGTGGGTTTGGGCGCTCTGCTGGGTTTCGCCTGGTTGCATTGCGCAAATTTTAAGCTTTTTTGGTTTTTAGCCCTTGTATAGTATGCACAGACAGCTATTATTTTTCATTTGCTACGCCGCCTCGGTGGTGCAGCGCTTTTTCGTGGGTCGCGTCCGTCTCCAAGGCTGGGCGCTCCCTTTTGGCCTGCGGGTCTAACTCTGTGGTCAAGCGGACTGGCCTTCGGCCAGCCGCTTACCTTGGCCGTTGGGTGCCGCCGCGTGCTTCAATAGTTGCCATTTTCAACCTCAATAGGAGATATTCATGAAAGCTTCGAAAACTGCATTGTTGGCTTTTCCTGTGCTGGTGCTTTCTTCAATCAATGCCGCAGCACAGTACACAGGGCCTGGCGCTCAAGCACCCATTCAATCCGTGGCGGCTGCTCTATCCGCCAAAGACGACTCCCCGGTGGATATTAGCGGCCACATCGTCAAGCAACTCACCACTGAAAAGTACATTTTCTCCGACGGAAAAGACCAGATACGGGTAGAGATAGACAGCGATATTTTTCTTGGCCCCGCCATCAACGAAAAAACCCGAGTTCGCATCAGAGGCGAAGTTGAAAAGGACTTCATGGAAAGCCCCGAGATCGATGTAAAGGCTGTGGATGTCCTTAACTAGTCTTGGTGCGTCGCCCAACGATCCGTTGCAGCGGACGGCCCTGATGGGCCGCCGCTGAACTCTGGCGTTAAGGTGCCTTGGCCTGCTGTCCGTCCAAGTGCAGGCGGGGTACTTCACCCAGGTACTGCACGGCGCAGCCGCAGTGGGCGGTGACGCCCGGCCAGACAGCTGTGCTGTATGACGGCGAGGTCTGCATGGGCGGTGGCATCATCACGGCGATGGCGTAAACAGCAGGCCGTGGACGGCGTACCCCAACCCGCCCACGGCCACCGCCAGCAGGAACAGGGCCGAAAGCCGCGCCACCCAGTGCCGGTGTCGCTGGAAAAACGCCGTGCGCAGCAGCGTGGCGTAGCCCAGCAGAATCAGAAAATCTGCCGCCACCCACAGGGCCGTCAGCACGGCCAGACTGGTGGATGGCCGGGTGGTGATGGCGATGAATTGCGGGAAGAAGGCGACAAAGAACACGATGTCCTTGGGGTTGGACAGGCCCACCAGCAGCCCCTGCACGATGGCGGCAGCGTTGCCCGACCGGGCACGGGGCAGGGGCGTGGCATGGGGGGTATCCACGGTTGCCGCGCTACCCCAGGCGCTGCGCAGTGCAGTGGCCGCGTACCACAGCAGCACCAGGCTGCCGAGCAGGCTCAGGCCGACGAGCCAGCCATCGCGCACCAGCAACAGGCCGGAAATGACCAGGCTGGACAGGCCGATGAGCAGCAGCGAAGCGCCATTGGTGCCCAAAATCGTGCAAAAAGCCTGCCGCCGTCCGGCGCTGGCGGCGGTGTTCAGCACCAGCGCCACCACCGGGCCGGGGGTGGCGATCAGCAAGACAATGGACAGCGTGTAGGCGAGCAGCAGCGGGTAGTTCATGGGCCGGATTCTGCAAGCCTGCCCCCGCTTTGAATAATGGAAAAAACTGTGGCCTTCGAGGAGTGAAACGCATGGTTCCCACATTGCCGCCGCTGTATGCGCTGCGGGCGTTCGAGTGCGTGGCCCGCATGGGGTCGGTCACGCTGGCCGGGCAGGCGCTGCACGTGACGCAAAGCACGATCAGCAAACACCTGAAAACGCTAGAGACGCACTTTGGCTGCAAGCTGTTCCTGCGCACCGGCCCCCGGCTGGCGCTGACGCCGCAGGGCGAGATGCTGGCCGTGCAGTTGCGCCAGGGTTTTCAGCGCATCGAGGCGGCCTGTGCCCTGTTTCACGGCCAGCGCAATACCTTGCGGCTCAAGGCCCCGTCCACCCTGACCATGCGCTGGCTGCTGGGCGGCCTGCACGCTTTCAGAGATACCGCACCGGGGTTCGAGGTGCAGGCCAGCAGCATCTGGATGGACATCGACGCCGTCGATTTCGCCACCGAGCCGTACGACTGCGCCATCTTGCTGGGCACAGGGCACTTTGGCGCGGGCACGCGCAGCGCCCTGCTGTTCGACGAGTGGCTGATTCCGATTTGTGCGCCCGCGCTGGTGGACGGCGCTGGCCCGCAACCGCCATCGCTGATCGGGCAGGCGCTGCTGCACCCCTCGCCCGACCGGCGCGACTGGCGGCGCTGGCTGGAAAAGTCCGGCCACCCGCAAGCGCTGGATTTGCGTCACGGCCAGGTGTTCGACACGCTGGAGCAGGGCAATACCGCGGCCATGGCCGGGCACGGCATTGCGGTGGGCGATCTGGCGCTGTGCCAGGACGCGCTGGCCGCCGGGCAACTGGTGCTGCCCTGGAAAACCGCCGTGGGCACCGGCGACGGCTATTACCTGGTGTGGCCGGACGAGGCGGGCAAGCTGCCCTTGATCGAGCGGCTGCTGGCCTTTTTGCGTGACCGTTTGCCCCGGACGGATTACCCGGAGATTCGTTATGTGGCGTGATTGGATGTTGAAAAGATAGCTTGTACCGCTTGTTTTTCAATGATTTCAGATATTTTTTATCTTGAAATTTAATGAATACGTGCGGTAAAAGCTATGTTTTTAGGAACGCTGGTCGGCGCTGTCCAGCTGTTCCCGGGCCTTGTCCACCCAGCCGTACAGGTTGTCGCGCAGCTCCTGCTGGTTGAAGGTGCAGCTTTCCTCGGCGGCCAGGGTGCTGGCTTCCAGGCGATCCAGCAGTTGCAGCAGTACCTCGCCGTAGCGCGGCGGCAGGCTGGACAGCAGATCGGTGGAGGCGCGGGCCTGCTCGCTCAGTGCGCTGGCGCTGACGGCGCATTCCTCGTAGCGCAGCAGGTTGTCGTGCAGGGCTTGCAATTGCATCAGGGCGTGGCCGGTGGTCATGGTGCTTCTCCTGGTGGTTGAGGGGGATTCCCGGCAGTGTAGGCCGTGTGCGTTGGTTGTGACGACGCTGATGGGGCGTTCTCGGTGAAAATCCGCACATGACTACCGCCACCCATTCCCCGGATTCCACCCCCGAACTCATGCTGCGCCTGGGCGCCCAGGCCAAAACGGCGGCAGCGCAGATGGCGCAGGCCAGCGCCGCGCAGAAAAACCAGGCGCTGCGCAGTCTGGCCCGCTTGCTGCGCAGCAATGTCGATGCACTGGCCGTACACAACGCGCAGGACATCGAACGCGCCCAGGCGGCGGGTCTGGCCGCCCCCATGGTCGATCGCCTGCGCCTGACGCCGCAAGTGCTGGAAACCTGCGCCCAGGGCTGCGAGCAGCTGGCCGTCATGCCCGACATCATTGGCGAGATCATGGGCATGAAGCAGCAGCCCAGCGGCATCCGCGTGGGGCAGATGCGCGTGCCCATCGGCGTGTTCGGCATGATTTACGAAAGCCGCCCGAACGTGACCATCGAGGCGGCCAGCCTGTCGATCAAAAGCGGCAATGCCTGCATCCTGCGCGGCGGTTCCGAGGCCCTGGCCTCCAACCAGGCGCTGGCCGCGCTGGTGGTGCAGGCGCTGGAGGAAGCGGGCCTGCCCGCGCACGGCGTGCAGCTGGTGCCGACTACCGACCGCGCTGCCGTCGGGGCGCTGATCACCATGCCGCAGTTCGTGGACGTGATCATTCCGCGCGGCGGCAAGGGGCTGATCGAGCGCATCAGCGCTGAGGCCAAGGTGCCCGTCATCAAGCACCTGGACGGCAATTGCCACACCTACGTGGACGATCCCTGCGATCTGGACATGGCCGTGACCGTGACGGACAACGCCAAAACGCAGAAATACAGCCCCTGCAACGCCAGCGAAAGCCTGCTGGTGGCCCGTGGCGTGGCGGCGGATTTCCTGCCGCGCATCGGCGCCGTGTTTGCCGCCAAGGGCGTGGAAATGCGCGTCTGCCCCGCCAGCAAGGCGCTGCTGGCATCGGTGCCGGGCGCCACTTTGGCCGATGCCACCGAAGACGACTGGAGCGCCGAGTACCTGGCTCCCATCATCAGCATCAAGGTGGTGGACGGGCTGGAGGCGGCGATTGCGCATATCAACCGCTATTCCAGCGGCCATACCGAGGCCATCCTGACGCGCGACCACTTGCACGCGCAGCGGTTTCTGCGCGAGGTGGATTCGTCCAGCGTCATGGTCAATGCCAGCACGCGCTTTGCCGATGGCTTCGAGTACGGTCTGGGCGCGGAGATCGGCATCAGCACCGACAAATTCCACGCCCGTGGGCCGGTGGGCATCGAGGGGCTGACCTCGCTCAAATACGTGGTGCTGGGCGAGGGGCAAGTGCGCCGCTGATATGAAAATCATCATTCTGGGCGCAGGCCGGGTTGGCTACAGCGTGGCCGAGAGCCTGGTGTCCGAGCGCAACGACATCACCGTCATCGACACCAACGGCCAGCGCCTGCGCGAGCTGCAAGACCGCTTCGACCTGCGCTGCGTGGAAGGCGACGGCATCGACGCCAAGGTGCTGGGCGAGGCCGGGGCGCGGGATACCGACCTGCTCATCGCCTGTGCGGCCCAGGACGAAACCAATCTGGTGTGCTGCAAGATCGCGCACATGCTCTACAACATCCCGACGCGCATTGCGCGGGTGCGCTCCTCGGGCTTCGAGGTGGAGCAGCCGCTGATGGGGCCGGAGGGCTTTGCGGTGGACGCCATCATCTGCCCGGAAGCGTCGCTGACCCGCTACATCAGCAAGCTGATCGAGTTCCCGGCCTCGCTGCAGGTGCGCAGCTTTGCCGGGGGGCGGGCCTGCCTGGCCTCGGTGCGGGCGCGGCTGGGGGCGCAGGCCACGGGGCTGACCATCGAGGGGCTGCGGACGCACACGCCGGCGCTGCCCTTGCGCGTGGTGGCGATTTACCGGCGCTTTGCCGACGGCCCCGACCGTTTCGTGCGCTGCGACGGGGGCACGCGCATCGAGCCGGGGGACGAGATTTTCGTCATCGCCGGGCGCGAGCATCTGAAGGAAATCCTGCAACTGTTCTACAGCGCACCGGGGATGCCGCCGCGTGTGGTGCGGCGCATCATGATTGCCGGGGGCAGCCGCGTCGGCCAGCGTCTGGCGCAGGAACTGGCCGGCGAACCCGGGCGCTTCAACATCAAGCTGCTGGAGGCCAACGCCGCACGCTGCCAGGCCCTGGCCGCGCAACTGCCCGAGGAAGTGCTGGTGCTGCACGGCAGTTCTGCCGACGAAGACCTGCTGATGGAGGAGCATATCGAGGACGTCGATTTCTTCCTGGCCCTGACCGACGACGACGAGAACAACATCATGGCCAGCCTGCTGGCCAAGCGCCTGGGGGCGCGGCGCGTGCTGTCGCTCATCAACCAGCGCAGCTACGCCGACCTGATGCACGGCACGCAGATCGACATTGCCCTGACCCCTTCGCAGGCCATGCTGGGCGAGCTGCTGGCCCACGTGCGCAAGGGCGACGTGCAGGCCGTACACAGCCTGCGCCGGGGCGTGGCCGAGGCGCTGGAGATCGTGGTGCGCGGCGACCGCAAAACCTCCCGCGTGGTGGGGCGCGAAGTGGGCGACCTGCGCCTGCCGGAAGATGTGCATATCGGCCTGATCGTGCGTGGCCTGCCCGATGAATCCCTGGGCACGCCGGCACCGGATGCGGCAGCGGCGCAGGCCGAGCCGCAGGTCATCTTCCCGCGCAGCAATACCGTGCTGCAAAGCAACGACCACGTGGTGTTCTTCCTGCCGCACAAGCGGCTGGTGGCCGATGTGGAGCGGCTGTTTCGCGTCGGCGCGACGTTTTTCTAGGCACTGGTTCACACAGGTTTCAAGCCGCTATGCGTGACGTCTTACCCGTTCTGCGCGTGCTGGGCACGCTGCTGCTGCTGTTCGCCCTGTCCATGGCGCTGCCCTGGGCAATCTCGCACTACCAGCGCGACGGGATGACCGTCGTCTGGCCGCTGGCCATGGGGCTGACGGCCCTGGCCGGGCTGGGACTGTGGTGGGGGCTGTTTCCGTACAAACAGGATTTGCAGCCGCGCCACGGGGTGATTCTGGTCACCTTTGCCTGGGTCAGCCTGCCCCTGTGCGGGGCGCTGCCGATCTGGGGCGTGATGCTGGCGCTGGGCCAGCCGATTTCCTTCACCCACGCCTACTTTGAAGCGGTGTCGGGCCTGACCACCACCGGGGCCACGGTGCTGTCGGGGCTGGACGATCTGCCCGTTTCGCTGAACATCTGGCGCACCTTTTTGCAGTGGATGGGCGGCATGGGCATCCTGATCCTGGCCGTGGCGCTGCTGCCGCTGCTGGGCGTGGGGGGCAGCCAGCTGTTCCGCGCCGAGGCCGCCGGGCCGATCAAGGACACCAAGCTCACCCCGCGCATGGCAGGCACGGCCAAGGGCCTGTGGGGGGTATACAGCCTGTTTTCCATCGTCTGCGCCCTGGCCTTCTGGCTGGGCGGCATGGCACCGCTGGATGCGGTGATGCACATGTTCACCACGGTGAGCCTGGGCGGCCTGTCCCCGCACGACGCCAGCTTTGGCTACTTCCAGTCACCGCTGCTGGAGTTCATTGCCCTTATCTTCATGCTGCTGGCCAGCTGCAACTTTGCCCTGTATTTCATCGCCCTGCGCAAAGGCAACTGGCGCAGCTTCTGGCATGACCCGGAGATGCGGGCCACCATCGGCGTGCTGCTGGGCGGCGGCCTGCTGGTGGCGCTGCTGCTGTGGGCCAAGGGCGTGTACGGGCCGCTGGATGCGCTGCGCTACGGGGTGTTCCATGTCGTGTCGGTGGCGACGACCACCGGCTTTGCCACCACCGATTACCTGACGTGGCCGGTGTTTGCCCCGGTGCTGATGCTGTTCCTGTCCGGCGTGGCGACCAGTGCCGGTTCCACCGGCGGCGGCATCAAGATGATGCGGATGCTGATCCTGTTCCAGCAGGCCCGCCGCGAGATGACGCGCCTGGTGCATCCCCGTGCCGTGCAGCCCGTGGTGGTGGGCGGCAAGGTGATCGACAGCCCGATGATTTTTTCCGTGCTGGCCTTCATGCTGGTCTACGGGGCCACCATCATCACCCTGAGCATGGTGCTGCTGCTGACCGACCTCGACCCGGTGACGGCCTTCTCCGCCGTGATCGCCAGCGTGCATTGCACCGGGCCGGGGCTGGGGGCGCTGGGGCCGGCGTCCAATTACGCCGTACTCAGCGATTTTCAGATCTGGGTCTGCACCCTGGGTATGTTGTTGGGCCGGCTGGAGATTCTGAGTTTCATGGCCTTGCTCACGCCCGCTTTCTGGCGCCGCTGATGCGGGCTGCCGCCGGGCACCGGGGAACAAAAACTGGCCCAGGTTTGTCAGCACTCCCTACAATCGGCCTCCATTGTCTATAGAGGGCATTCATGGTTCCGCACTTTATTACGGCCTTGACCGGCCCCATCAACGAGCTTGAGCAACGCATCATCGACTCCACCCCGGCGATCGAACGCTGGTTCCGCCTGGAGTGGATGGAGCATACGCCGCCGTTCTACGCCTCCATCGATCTGCGCAACTCGGGCTTCAAGCTGGCGCCGGTGGACACCAACCTGTTTCCCAGCGGCTGGAACAACCTGACCGAGCCGATGCTGCCCCTGGCGGTGCAGGCGACGATGGCCTCGATCGAGAAAATCTGCCCCGAGGCCCGCAACCTGCTCATCATCCCCGAGAACAACAACCGTTCGCCCTCCTACCTGGCCAGCCTGGCGCAGCTGCAGCGCATTTTCAAGATGTCCGGACTGAACGTGCGCTTCGGCTCGATCAGCCCCGAGGTGAAAAAGCCGGTGGAAATCAACCTGCCGACCGGCCAGAGCGTGGTGCTGGAGCCCGTGGTGCGCACCAAGCGCCGCCTGGGCGTCAAGCACTTCGACCCCTGCACCATCCTGCTGAACAACGACCTGTCCGCCGGGGTGCCGGGCATCCTGGAAGAAATCTACGAGCAATACCTGCTGCCGCCCCTGCACGCCAGCTGGAGCGTGCGGCGCAAATCGCGCCACTTCCAAAGCTACGAGGAAGTGGCCAAGCGCTTCGGCAAGATGCTGGGCATCGACCACTGGCTGATCCACCCGCTGTTCGCCAAGGCCGAGGGGCTGGACTTCGGCCAGGGCAGCGGGATGGAGAACCTGACCACCCAGGTCGATGCGCTGCTGGCCAAAATCCGGCGCAAATACAAGGAATACGGCATCAAGGAAAAGCCCTTCGTCATGGTCAAGGCCGACAACGGCACCTACGGCCAGGGCATCATGACCGTGCGCGACGCCAAGGAACTGCCCGGCCTGCTGGCCACGGCGGGCGAGAAGCTGGGCTTCGTGCGCGATGGCGTCTCGGTACACGACGTGATCGTGCAGGAAGGCGTGCAGACCTCCGAACGGATGCACGATGCCGTGGCCGAACCGGTCGTCTACACCATGGACCGTTACGTGGTCGGCGGCTTCTACCGCATGCACCCCGAGCGCGGCGTGGATGAAAATCTCAACGCCCCCGGCTCCAGCTACGTGCCGCTGGCCTTTGCCCACAGTGCGCAAATGCCCCAGCCCGGCCTGCACCCCGGCGCCAGCGCACCGAACCGCTTCTATATGTATGGCGTGATCGGCCGCCTGGCCATGCTGGCCGCCAGCTACGAACTGGAAGCGACCGACCCGGACGCCGAGGTGTACGAATAATCCGAGGCGTGTTTCTTTATTTGGATAGCTGCTACCGCCTGAAAACAAACGATTTCAGATACTTTTAGTGTTGAAATCGTTTATTCATCAGTGCTAGCAGCTCTTGTTTTAATTTCTGCCCCGGTGGGGATGCAGCGCAGGAAAGGGCCGGCAGCCGTGCAGTTTTGGCGCGATATCAGTCTCTCTACCGTAGTGGCGGGCTTGGTGGCGGTGCTGGTGGGCTTCACCAGCTCCATCGCCCTGGTGTTTCAGGCCGCGCAATCCTTCGGCGCCAGCAGTGCGCAAATCACCTCCTGGGTCTGGGCGCTGTGCCTGGGCGTGGGGTTGTGCTGCATCGTCCCCTCGCTGTGGTTGCGCCAGCCGGTCATGGTGGCGTGGTCGACCCCCGGCGCCGCCGTATTGGCCGCAGGCGGTGCGGCAGGCCAGTTCGGCATGGAGCAGGCCATCGGTGCCTTCATCGGCAGTGCCGTGCTGATTTTCCTGTGCGGCGCCACCGGCATTTTCGAGCGCCTGATGGCCCGCATCCCCGTGGCGCTGGCCTCGGCCCTGCTGGCCGGGGTGCTGGCGAAATTCGGCATGGACGCCTTTGCCGCCGCCGCCAGCGGCCCGGCCATCGTGCTGCCCATGCTGGCCGCCTACATCCTGGGCAAGCATTACCAACCGCGCTACGTGGTGCTGTGGACGCTGCTGGTCGGCATCCTGGCCGCCGCCCTGCAAGGCCGGATGCACTGGGAACAGGTGCAGTGGGCGCTGGCCGTGCCGCAGTGGACGACGCCGGTCTTTACCTGGCAAGCCTTCGTCAGCCTGGGCATTCCTCTGTTCGTCGTCACCATGGCGTCGCAAAACCTGCCGGGGGTGATCGTCATGCGGTCAGCGGGCTACGCCGTCCCCGTGTCCGGCATCGTCGGCCTGACCGGGGCGGCCAGTGCCGTGCTGGCCCCTTTCGGCGGCTACGCCATCAACTTTGCCGCCATCACCGCCGCCCTGTGTACCGGCCCCGAGGCGCATCCCGACCCCGCCCGGCGCTACACCGCCGCCGTGGTGTGTGGCGTGGCGTATCTGGTATTGGGGTTGTACGCCGCCGTCGTCACCGGCCTGCTGCTGGCCTTTCCCCAGGCGCTGGTGCTGGCCGTGGCCGGTTTCGCCCTGCTGGGCAGCATCGCCGGTGGCCTGAGCGTGGCGCTGGCCGATGAGCGCCGCCGGGAAGCGGCCATCGTCACCTTTCTCGTTACCCTCAGTGGGGTCACGCTGGCTGGCGTAGGCTCGGCCTTCTGGGGCGTGGTGGCTGGTGCCGCCGTGCTGCTGGTGCAGAAGCTGCCCGTGCGCCCCACGACTTAACTTTTTCTTCTACTGCCATGCAACTGCTTTTCATCGCCGATCCACTCGAAGCCTTCAACACCAAGAAAGACACCACCTTCGCCATGATGCGCGAGGCCCAGCGCCGGGGGCACACCCTCTACGCCTGCGAGCCGCAGCACCTGCAATGGCAGGCAGGCGGACAGGCGCAGGCCCAGGTGCGGCAGATCCGCATCACCGATGCCGCTCCGGGCAGTGCCGACTGGTTCGACGTGCTGCACACGGAAACCCGCAGCGTCGCCAGCTTCGACGCCAGCCTGATGCGCAAAGACCCGCCGTTCGACAGCGAGTTCTTCTACGCCACCCACCTGCTCTCCCAGGCCGAGCGGGAAGGCGCCAAAGTCTTCAACAGCCCGGCAGCCTTGCGGGAACACCCGGAAAAACTGGCCGTCATGGAGTTCCCCCAATTCCTCGGCCCCACCCTGGTCACTCGGGATGCCCAGGCCATCCGTGCCTTCCATGCCCAGCACCAGGACATCATCCTGAAGCCCCTGGACGGCATGGGCGGCATGGGCATCTTCCGGGTCAAGGCCGACGGGCTGAACCTCGGCTCCATCATCGAAACCCTCAACCAGGGCGGACGCACCAGCGTCATGGTGCAAAAATTCCTGCCGGAAATCAGCGCTGGCGACAAGCGTGTCCTCATCATCGGCGGCAAGCCCGTGCCCTTTTGCCTGGCCCGCATTCCGCAAGGCAACGAAGTGCGGGGCAACCTCGCCGCTGGCGGCAAAGGCGTTGCCCAGCCGCTCAGTCCCTCCAACCAGGCCATGGCCGAAGCCATCGGCGCACAACTGGCGCCCCGTGGCCTGCTGCTCATCGGCCTGGACGTGATCGGTGAACACATCACCGAGATCAACGTCACCAGCCCCACCTGCTTCCAGGAAATCCAGCAGCAAACCGGCTGTGACGTTGCCGCCCTGTTCATCGATGCGCTGGAGCTGGCCTGCAAAGTTTGAGCGTCTTCGGGGAAACCCGTAAAAACGGTGCTATAGTCCGCTCCCTCGCAACGGCGGTGGCCGGCAGATCGGATCGAAAGCTTCGGCAGCCGGGAAGAAAAAATTCTTCACCACTTGCCAGCTACTCAAAATTCTGTGTAGAATGCGAGGCTTCGCTAAACGAACCGGCCGATGTGTTGGAGAAGTTTGCGAAGGGTCTAAAAAATCTTTTTAAGTTTTTTCGGACAAGCAGCAAAACGCTGTGCTAGAATACAAGGCTTCGCTGATTGCAGCGGTGCTTGGAAGTTGAAAGACTTCTGTTTGTGATCTTTAACAAGATACAGCCGATAAGCGTGGGTATTTGGTGGTGGATAGAAGTTTGCCATTGAATGCTCATGTGAATATGAAGTGAAGTTCACTTCAATTCCGTTT
>NZ_JBHSEW010000018.1:0-41729 GCF_042654765.1 Comamonas nitrativorans
TGCCGCCGGTGCTGGTGTTGTCCAGGCGTTCCACGCCGGTGTCCACCAGGCCGTAGAGGGTGACGTTCTGGGCCTGGGCCGAGGCGATGGACCCGGCACACAGGAGCAAAGTGGTGGTCAGGCTTGTAGCGATGCGTTGCATGAAAAGTCTCCTAGGGTTTTGGTTTTGAATTCAGGAAGGTGAGAGTGATGGCTTAGACGCTGGCAGCGAATTTTTCGTAGTGAAAGTTCGCGGGTTCAATCGCTTGCTCACGCAGATGGCTGGCCACGGCTTCGACCATGGGCGGGGGGCCGCACAGATAGATATCGACGTTGCCGTGGTGCAGTTGGGTCGGCTCCAGGTGGTGGGTGACGTAGCCTTTCTTGGGCCAGCGGCTGTCGTCGGCGACCACGCACACGGCGTAGCTGAAGTTGGGCAGGGCCGCCTTGAAGGCATCCAGGCGGTCAAGCGCCACGACGTCGGCATCGGTGTTGACGCCGTAGATCAGGTGGACGGGGTGGACGCTGCCGCCCTGGGCAGTCAGCTTGTCGAGCATGGCCAGGAAGGGGGCCAGCCCGGTGCCGCCGGCCAGCATCAGCACCGGGCGGGTGACGTCGCGCAGGTAGAAGCTGCCGATGGGGCCTGCCAGCTTGATGGTGTCACCGGGCTGGGCGCGACCGGTCAGGTAGCCGCTCATCAGGCCGTCGGGCACGTTGCGAATCAGGAAGCTCACCTTGTCATCGCGCGGCATGGCGCTGAAGGAGTAGGCGCGGGTGTGGGGGGTGCCGGGCACTTCCAGGTTGGCGTACTGGCCCGGCAGGAAGGACAGTTTGTTCAGGCTGGGACCTTGCAGCACCAGGCCGATGGTGCTGGGCGAGAGCTGGTGTACGGCTTCGATGGTCGCGGTCAGGGTGGCTTGCTTGATCTTGCACACCTCGGACGAGACGGGCACGTTCACCACGCAATCGCTTTTGGGGAACATCTGGCAGGTAAGCACCTGGCCCAGGCGGGCTTCTTCCTCGCTCATGGCATCCTCGATGTAAAAGCCCAGTTCGTATTGGCCGGACTCGGCCTTGCATTTGCAAGCACCACACGCGCCATCGCGGCAGTCGATGGGTACGTTGACACCCTGGCGGTAGGCAGCATCGGCCACCGTTTCCGAAGCATTGCAGTCGATGAAGCGGGTCACGCCGTCCTCGAAGTTCAGGGCGATTTTGAAAGTCATGTTCATCTCCAAGAGGGAAAACCGGCCCGCACCGCACCTTTTGAGATCAGAGGGCGCAGGCCGCATGGCGGCCCGCTCCAAGGGGCCGCCCAGAGGTCGGGGCAGGGTTAGACCGGTTCTTAGAACCTGTTCACGATCTCCGCGCGGGTGTGCAGTCGCGGCCTCGGGCGCTCTGCGGCGTTGCAAATCCTCGCCATAGCACCGCTATGGCTGCGGTTTGCGCCTGGCAGCCCATCCCGATCCGCATCCCGCACCCCTTCGCGCCGAGATCGTGAACAGGTTCTTAGATGTGGTACACGTCCAGAACGTGGCGAACGTAATCGGTCTTCAGAACGACTTTTTTTTCCTGAATGATGGGCTGCTCGCCGGTCACGTCCAGGGTGTAGAAGCTGGTGCCACAGAAGTGGTCGGTGTGGTTGTAGCGCACGCTCATGGTGTGCCAGTTGAAGCGCAGCTTGACCGTTTTCTCGTCCTGCTCCAGCACCTCGATGTTGCTGATGTGGTGGTTGGTGCGGGTGTCGGGGATGGTGGCGCTGGAGCGCTCGGTACGGATGCGGAACACGCGGTCTTCCAGACCGGCGCGGCGGCCGTACCAGATGAGCGAGATTTCGCTTTGCGGGTCTTCGGTCAGCGTACCGTCATCGTCCCAGGCAGGCACCCAGAAGGTGCAGTTTTCAGCGTACAGGGCCAGCCAGTTGTCCCAATCGCGCTCGTCCAGGTAACGGGCTTCGCGGTACAGGAAGGCACCCAGGTTTTCGTAAGAAATCGACATATCAATGGTCTCCTTGGGGCTTGGGCTTACTTGGCAGCAGATTCGTCGGACTCGGCAGCAACGGCGACACGCATTTGCTCCAGCCAGTAGCTGTGCTGGGCCACGTAGAGGCCTTCGTCTTCGGTCTTGATACCCGACAGAATGGGCTTGAGTCCGATTTTGTCGGCTTCGGCATCGGGGCCTTCCACCCAATGCTCAGCACCACGCGACATGTCGTTCCACTCCAGTGCCCGGCCCATGAAGCCTTCCTGGCAGGCGCGGAATTCTTCCAGGTCGTCCGGCGTGGCCATGCCAGTGGCGTTAAAGAAATCTTCGTACTGGCGGATGCGGCGGGCACGTGCCTCGGCCGATTCGCCCTTGGGCGCGATGCAGTAGATGGTGACTTCGGTGCGATCGACGGACAGCGGGCGGAACACGCGGATTTGCGAGCTGAACTGGTCCATCAAGTACACGTTGGGGTACACGCACAGGTTGCGCGAGTTGTTGATCATCCACTCGGCCTTGGCCTCGCCGAACGCTTGGACCAAGCGCTCGCGCTGCTCCATCAGTGGACGGTCTTCGGGGTTGTCCCAGCGCGTCCACAGCAGCAGGTGGCCGTTCTCGAACGAGTAGGAGCCGCCGCCTTTCTTGGCCCAGCCACCCGCGCTCATGGCGTTGATGTCGTCGCCGCTGTCGCGGCTCTTGCGCTGCGCCTGGGTGGCGGCGTAGTTCCAGTGCGTAGCGGTGACGTGGTAGCCGTCGGCACCGTTTTCGGCCTGTAGCTTCCAGTTGCCTTCGTACACGTAGGAGGAAGAGCCGCGCAGCACTTCCAGGCCCTCGGGCGACTGGTCCACGATCATGTCGATGATGACTTTGGCTTCGCCCAAAAATGCTTCCAGGGGCTGCACGTCGGCGTTCAGGCTGGCAAACAGAAAACCACGGTAGGACTCAAAGCGTGGGACTTTCTTGAGGTCGTGCGAGCCTTCGCAGTTGAAGCTGGCGGGATAGCCGGTTTCGGTGGGATCTTTGATCTTGAGCAGCTTGCCCGAGTTGTTGAACGTCCAGCCGTGGAAGGGACAGGTGAAGCTGCCCTTGTTGCCATGCTTGAAGCGCGTGAGCGTGGCACCCCGGTGTGCGCAAGAGTTGATGAAGCAGTTGAGCTGGTTGTCCTTGTTGCGCGTGATGAAGACCGGCTGGCGCCCAATTTTGGTGGTGTAGTAGTCGTTGATCTTGGGCAGTTGGCTTTCGTGGGCCAGATACACCCAGTTGCCTTCAAAGATGTGCTTCATCTCCAGCTCGAACAACTCCGGGCTGGTGAACATTTCGCGTTTGCAGCGGAATTTGCCTTTGGCTTTGTCTTTCTCGAGCAGTGAGTCGAGATATTCCTTGGTGATGCCCATGGTCGCGGTCTCCTTGTTTCTGGTGGTATGGAGCGGTCATGGTAGGCGGGGGAAAAGTTGCTAAATATCCGTTTTCTGCACGATAACTATCCGTTCTGTGCAGAAACTGTCGTTTTGCATGAAATGGATACGAGTTGTGCAGGAACTGGATATTCCGCTGGGACAGGGTGCCCCTAACCTACGCCTGCAACACCAACAACGTTAGGAGACACCCCCCATGGCATTCAAACTGAAGACCACTGCACTACTCACACTGGCCTGCCTGGCCGGCGCAGCCCACGCGGCCAGCGACAAGGTCAAAGTGGGCCTGATGCTGCCCTACACCGGCACCTACGCCGCCCTGGGCACGGCCATGACCAATGGCTTTAAGCAGTACGTGGAAGAAAACGGCGGCAAGCTGGGCGGCCGCGAGGTGGAGTACGCTGTGGTGGACGATGAGTCCAACCCGGCCAAGGCCACCGAGAATGCCAAGAAGCTGGTCTCGCGCGAGAAGGTGGATGTGCTGATCGGCACGGCCCACTCGGGCGTGGCGCTGGCCATGGCCAAGGTGGCACGCGACAGCAAGACGATCATGATCGTCTCCAACGCGGGTGCCAACGATCTGACCGGCTCGCTGTGCTCGCCCTACATCTTCCGCTCGTCGTTCTCGGCCTGGCAGCCGTCCTACGCCATGGGCGAGGCGCTGGCCAAAAAGGGGCTGAAGAACATCGCCACCGTGACCTGGAAGTATTCCTTCGGCGAAGAATCGGTGGCCGGCTTCAAGGAAGCGTTTGAAAAAGGCGGCGGCAAGGTGGTCAAGGAGATGACCCTGCCCTTCCCGAACGTGGAGTTCCAGCCCTTCCTGACCGAGATTGCCTCGCTCAAGCCCGATGCGGTGTTTGTCTTCTTTGCGGGCGCGGGTGCGGCCAAGTTTGTCAGCGACTACGCGGCAGCGGGCCTGAAGAGCAGCATCCCGCTGTATGGCCCCGGCTTCCTGACCGATGGCAACCTGGATGCCATGGGCGCAGCGGGCGAGGGGCTGCTGACCACGCTGCACTACGCCGACGGCCTGACCAACGCCAAAGATGTGGCCTTCCGCGCCAAGTACGTCGCCAAGTACAAGATACAGCCCGACGTGTACGCCATGCAGGGCTACGATGCGGCGCAGATGTACGAAGCGGGCCTGCGTGCCGCTGCTGGCGACCCCGCCAAAAAGGACGTGGTCATCAAGGGCATGGAATCGGCCACCATCGACAGCCCACGCGGTCAGTTCACCCTGTCACGCGCCCACAACCCGGTGCAAGACATCTACATGCGCCAGGTCAAGAGCGGCGGCAACATCATGCTCGAAGTGGTGTCCCCCAAGCTGGAAGACCCGGCACGCGGCTGCAAGCTGTAAGCCACTGACTTTCTCTCCGCACCTTTAATACCGCAAGTTTTTGTCGTCCCGGCAGGCTGCGTCCTGCCGGGCGGGGGATAGTCATGGATTTTGCAAACTTCCTGATCCAGACGCTGAACTCGCTGCAGTACGGTTTGCTACTTTTCTTGGTGGCAAGCGGGCTGACGCTGGTGTTCGGCATCATGGGGATCATCAATCTGGCGCACGGTAGTTTCTACATGATCGGCGCTTACCTGGCTTTTGTGCTGACCAGCGCCACGGGCAGCCTCGTCATGGCCATGGTGCTGGGCATACCGCTGGCACTGATTTTTGGCGCTTTCCTGGAGTGGGCGCTGTTCTCGCACCTGTACAAGCGTGACCACTTGGAACAAGTGCTGCTGACCTACGGCTTGATTCTGATTTTTGAACAACTGCGCAGCCTGCTGGTGGGCGACGATGTGCATGGGGTGACCATTCCGGATTTTCTGAGCGCCTCCATCCCGCTGACGGATGTGTTGAGCTACCCGGTCTATCGCCTGGCCATCTCGCTGGTGTGCATCGTGCTGGCCGTGGCCTTGTACTACCTGATCCGGCGCACCCGTCTGGGCATGATGATCCGGGCCGGCAACGACGACCGGGGCATGGTCGAGTCGCTGGGCATCAACATCGACATGATTTACCGCGTGGTGTTCGCGCTGGGCGTGGCCATGGCCGCACTGGCGGGGATGCTGGCTGCGCCCATCTCTTCGGTGTTCCCCAACATGGGCAGCCATGTGCTGATCATTTCGTTTGTGATCGTGGTCATCGGTGGCATCGGCTCGATCTGGGGCGCTTTGGTGGCAGCGCTGATCGTGGGGTTTGCCGACACCTTCGGCAAAGTGCTGATTCCCGAAGTCTCGGGCATCGTGGTCTATGTGGTGATGGCGGTGGTGCTGCTCTGGCGCCCCGAAGGCATCCTGAAGAAAGGTTGATGCCATGAAAAACATACACGCTTCGCTGATCGTCAAACTGCTTGCCCTGGCCGCCATTGCCTGCGTGCCGCTGTCGGGGGAATCCTTCTACATCGAGATCATCGGCAAGGTGCTGATCATGGCCATCTTCGCCATGAGTCTGGACCTGCTGGTGGGTTTTACCGGCTTGGTCAGCTTTGGCCATGCGGCCTATTTCGGTATCGCGGCCTACGCCGCCGCGCTGCTGACCGTGCGCTATGAAACGGCCAACCTGTGGCTGGCCCTGCCAACCTCGGTCGGGATCGCCGCCTTGGCGGCCTTGGTGATCGGCCTGTTTGTGCTACGCACCAAGGGCATCTACTTCATCATGGTGACGCTGGCCTTTGCACAGATGGTGTATTTCATCTTCCACGACACGCCGCTGGGCGGTGGCTCGGACGGGATGTACCTGAACAACAAGCCTTCAACGTCCATCTTCGGCTGGGAGCCTTTTGACCTCAACAACGAGGTGCACATGTTCTATTTCATCCTGGGGATGCTGGTGCTGGTGTACCTGTTCCTGCACCGCGTGTTGCAGTCGCCCTTTGGCCGTGTGCTGATTGGCATCAAAAGCAACGAGCACCGGATGCAATCGCTAGGCTACACCACCTTTCGCTACAAGCTGGGGGCCTTCACGCTGGCCGGTGCCCTGGGGGGGCTGGCCGGTTTCCTGTACGCCGCGCTGCTGGGCTTTGTTACGCCGGAGCTGCTGTCCTGGCATGAGTCGGGCAACGTGTTGATGATGGTGATTCTGGGTGGCATGGGCAGCCTGGGCGGGGCCATCGTCGGGGCCTTTGCCCTGGAGGCCATGCGCGAAATCTTTACCGATCTGACCAAATACTGGCAACTGTTGCTGGGTGGGGTGATTGTGGGCGTGGTGCTGTTCCTGCCCGGTGGTCTGGCCGGTGTGCCAGGCCGCATCCAGCGTGCCCTGCAAGGGGGAGAAGCCAAATGAGCGCGAATGCAAGCAAAGAAGTGTTGCTCCAAGCGACCAAGCTGACGCGTCGCTTTGGCGGTCTGGTGGCCAACCAAGACCTGGACGTGACGCTGGAGCGCGGCATGATCCATGTGCTGCTCGGCCCCAACGGGGCGGGCAAATCGACCTGCATCAACATGCTCTCGGGTGATCTGCCGCCCAGCGAGGGCAAGATCGAGTTCATGGGCCGGGACATCACGCACCTGACAGCCGCACAGCGCTCGCAGGTCGGCATTGGGCGCAGCTACCAGCGCACCAACATCTTCCCGCAGTTCACCGTGCTGGAGAACGTGCGCCTGGCCGCACAGTCGCGCCGCCAGCAACCCTGGCGCATTTTCAGCAAGGCCATGCAGCAGCAGTGGACGCTGGAAAAAGCCCGCGCCTGCATCGACGAAGCCGGTCTGGGCAAGCGCGTCGATTGGATCTCGGGCGTACTCAGCCACGGCGAGCAGCGCCAGCTGGAAATTGCCATGGTGCTGGCCACCGATGCACAGGTGCTGCTGCTCGATGAACCGCTGGCGGGCATGGGCTCGGAAGAATCTGCCAGCATGGTCGAGGTGCTCAAGCGCCTGCGCCAAACGCGCGGCATCCTGCTGGTCGAACACGACATGGATGCCGTATTCGCCGTGGCCGACATGATCACCGTGATGGTCAATGGCCTGTTGCTCGAATGCGGGCCACCAGCGCAAATCAAGGCCAGCGTTGCTGTGCAACAGGCCTATCTGGGGACGGAGGAGAGTTTCCATGTCTAACATGCTGCTTGAAGCCAAAGAAATCCACACCTACTACGGCGCCAGCCACATCCTGCACGGCATCGACTTCCATATCCGCGAAGGCGAGGGCATTGCCCTGATGGGGCGCAACGGCATGGGCAAATCCACGCTCATCAAGAGCATGCTGGGCGTGGTGCGTCCGCGCCATGGCCGCGTGCTGGTGCGCGGCGACGACCGCAGCAAGGCACGCACCTACCAGATCGCCCAGCAAGGGATTGCCTATGTGCCCGAGGGGCGCGGCATTTTCAAAAGCCTGACGGTGCGCGAAAACCTGCAGATGTCGGCACGGGCCGGTGTCGATGGGCGGCGCGAGTGGACGTTCGACCGCGTGATGGCCACCTTCCCGCGCCTGGGCGAGCGCATCAACAACGGCGGCTGGCAACTGTCGGGTGGCGAGCAGCAAATGCTCACCATTGGCCGTGCGCTGATGACCAATCCCGACCTGCTGATTCTGGACGAGGCCACCGAGGGCCTGGCCCCGCTGATCGCCATGGAGATCTGGCGCATCATCAAGGAGATTCGCACCACGGGCATCGCCACGGTGATCGTGGACAAGAACCATGGAGCGGTCACCAGCATCTGCGACCGGGCCATGATTCTGGTGAAAGGCCAAATCGTGTTTGACGGCACCAGTGCCGAGGTGCAGAACAACCCCACCCTGATTCAAACCCACCTCGGGGTCTGAGCCACGCCGCTCGACAAGGAGATCGACATGCAATACAAAGCCCTGGACATGATTCACGATGAGCACCAGGCGCTGGCTGCCATGCTCAACGGTATGCGCACCATCGCGACCGGCATCCGGGACGGGCGGATGAAAGTGGACTTTGCGCTCTACGCAGCCATGATTCGCTACATGGAAGAGGTGCCCGAAAAGCTCCACCATCCCAAGGAAAACGAATACCTGTTTGCCCTGCTGCGCATGCGCACCGATGCGGCCAACCCCATCCTCGCGCGGCTGGAAGCCGAGCACCAAACTGGCGGCAAGCGCATCCACGCCCTGCGCACAGCGCTGGAAAGCTACCAAACGGCGGGGGAGACCGGCTTTTCGGCATTCTTTGCCACCCTCAACGACTACGTGGCCGATGAGTGGCAGCACATGAACACCGAAGAGCACGAAATCTTCCCCCTGGCACGCCAGCACCTGCTGCCAGAAGACTGGGCGGCGATTGAGGCCGCCTTTCTGGCCAACGACAACCCCTGGCAGGGAAAGCGCGGGGAATACGAGGCGCTTTTTTCGCAAATTGTGAACACGGCACCGGCCCCCGTCGGCCTGGGAGGATCGGTGTGAATACGGCACTGCCAGCACCCTTCGTCTGGGACGATGGCTATCTGGTCGGGCACAGCGCCATGGACGACACCCACCGAGAATTCGTGGAATGCTTGAACGCTGTGCTGCAAGCCCCGGACGATGGCTTGCTCGCAGCGCTCGATGCCTTTGCCATCCATGCGCAGGCGCATTTCGACGAGGAAGACCACTGGATGCGCAGCACCCACTTCCCACCGGGTGACTGTCACCTTGATGAGCACGCCAAGGTGCTGGCCTCGGTCAACGCCGTGCGCGAAGCCCTGCGCGAAGACCAGGAGGGCAATGCGGCCTGGTGCCGGGAGCTGGCCCAGGCCTTGCAGGATTGGCTTCCAGGGCATGTCCAGCACCTGGACTCGGCCCTGGCCACCTGGCTGGTGCAGCGCACCCACGGCGGGCGGCCACTGGTGTTGCGGCGCAAAACCGCCTGCACCAACAGGTTCTAAGGGATTGCCATGTCTTTGTCGCGGGATTTTTCCGTTTCTGCCCTGACGGCCGGTTTTTTGGCCGTCCTGATCTCCTACTCCGGGCCGCTGCTGATCTTCTTTCAGGCGGGACAATCGGCCGGGGTGTCGCCCGCGATGATGGCCTCCTGGGTGTGGGGCATCTCGATTGGCGCGGCCATCTCGGGCATCGTCTTGAGCTGGTGGCTCAGGGTCCCCGTGGTCACGGCCTGGTCGGCCCCCGGCACGGCGCTGCTGATCACGCTGTTTCCTGACATCAACATCCATCAGGCCGTCGGGGCTTACTTGGTGGCGGGTGCGATCTTGCTAGCGATTGGCCTGTCGGGCAGCTTTGACTGGCTGATGCAGCGCATCCCCAAAGGCATCGCCTTCGGCATGATGGCCGGCATCCTGTTCCAGTTTGGTACCGGGGCCTTTCAACCGGCCGCCAGCATGCCGCTGCTGACTTTTGGAATGGTGTTGGCCTACCTGTTATGGAAACGCTTTTTCCCACGCTACTTCCTCGTGCTGGTGCTGCTCACCGGGGTGGCCTTGAGCGCCATCAGCACCGGCGGCCTGGCGGTGGGCGAGATGGATCTGTCACCCACCTGGCCCATTTTCATCGCACCCGAATGGCATAGCGGTGCCATTCTCAGCCTGGCGCTGCCACTGGTGCTGGTCAGCCTGACCGGGCAGTTTCTGCCCGGCATGGCGATTTTGCGCGGCGCGGGCTACTCCACCCCAGCCAAACCCATTGTGGCCATTACCAGCCTGGCTTCACTGAGTGTGGCGATGGTGGGGGGCATCAGCATCGTGATTGCCGCCATCACTGCTGCCCTGTGTACCGGCAAGGAAGCCCACGATGACCCCAGCAAACGCTATGTTGCCGGAATCGCCAATGGCGCGTTCTACTTGGTCGGCGGCTGCTTCAGCGGTGCCATCATCGGACTGTTCGCCGCCCTGCCCTCAGCCTTCATTGCCGTGCTGGCCGGTCTGGCGCTACTGGGGGCAATTGCCGCCAACCTGGCTGGCACCCTGGCCGAGGCCGACCAGCGCGAGGCCGCCGTTATCACCTTTGTCGCCACCGCCTCCGGCATGAGCTGGCTGGGCCTGGGTTCGGCCTTCTGGGGCATCGTCATTGGCCTGGTGGCCCACTTTCTCTTGCGCCCCCGATCCAGGCCGTAGCATCCAGCGCCCCCTCGTCGTCAATAGGAGGGAACCGCTCTTCTCGCCCTTCTTCGTATTTTTCTTGTTTGTGCTGTGTAAGCCCCATGCTGCTTCGAATCATTGAAATCCTGTTTCCGATGTTTGTCATCATCGCGCTCGGCTACGGTGTCGGGCGCACCCTCCAGCCCGACCTGTCGCACGCCAACAAGCTGAACATGGATGTCTTCGTGCCGGCGCTGGTTTTTGCTGCACTGGCCAACAAGGCGTTGGATATCAGCGCCTACCTGCCGCTGGTGCTGGCCGGCACGCTGGCCGTGGTTGGCTCCGGCGTTCTGGCTTGGACCGTTGCACGGGGAACCGGCATTTCCGTCAAGACCTTGGTGCCGCCGGTCATGTTCAACAACTGCGGCAACCTGGGGTTGCCGCTGGTCGTGCTGGCGTTCGGCGAGCAGGCGCTGGCCCCCATGGTGGTGTTGTTCATGGTCTCCAACCTGCTGCACTACTCCTTTGGTGTCTGGTTGTTTGACCGTCGGGTTCGCTGGTTTACGGTGTGGAAAGTCCCTACGGTGGTCGCCGCGTTCCTCGGCCTGCTGGTAAGCATCACCCAGTTCGAGGTCTGGCCACCGCTGCTGACCTCGATTCGTATGCTCGGCGAGGTCTCCATTCCGCTGATGCTTTTCGGCCTTGGGGTGCGCATCGCCAGCGCACGCATTGAATCGATCGGCTTCGGCCTGTTCGGCGCTGTACTGCGCCCGGCCATTGGCATGGCCCTGGCCTGGCTCATCCTGCAGCTGGTCACGCTGCCGCGCACCGAGCAGGCGCTGCTGTTGGTGTTTGGTGCCTTGCCACCTGCCGTGCTCAACTTCATGTTCGCCGAGCGCTACCACCAGGAGCCGGAAAAGGTCGCCTCCATGGTGCTGATCGGCAACCTCGCCTCGGTGCTGTTTCTGTCGTTTGCGCTGGCCTTGGTCTTGAATTGAAGCCTTCGATGGCCGTCAGTGCCCCGTGCCCAGGTGCCTAGCGCTGCTTCAGCACCTCGGAGGGCAGCTGGCCAAAAGTCTCGCGGTAGGTTTCGGCAAAGCGGCCCAGGTGGGTAAAGCCGTACTCCAGCGCCAGCGCAGTGATGTTGGCGAACTGGCTGCTCGGATCCATCAGGGCGTTGTGCACGGCCTGCAGTTTTCTTTGCCGAATAAAGTGCTTGGGCGTGGTTTTGGCGTGCCGCTCGAACAGGTGGTAGATCGACCGCATGCTCATGCGTGCCTGGGCAGCCAGGTTTTCCACGCACAGGTCGCTCTTGATGTTGTCGTCGATGTAATGCACCAGGCTCTCAAAAGAGACGTCCATCAACGTCGGCTTTTCCAACGATACATTGTGGTTCAACATGGTCATCAGCTTGGTGGCGATCACGCGGCTGTAATGGTTGAGCAGTTGCGGCTGAAGGCTCTCGGCCTCGGCCTCCTGGCAAATCAGGGTGAGCAGGTACAGCAGGCTTTCGAGGGAATCAAAACGGTAGGGCATGGGCTTGAAGCGAATGCCCTCCTGGGGGTGCTGCCACTGGTGTTCGGTGCAGGTGTTGTGCAGCAGGTACGTAGGCAGGCGCAGGATGAATTTTTCGCAATCCTCGGAGTACGTCAGATCAACCGGGTCATCGGGGTTAATGAGCATCAACTGCCCCGCCGACAGGTTGATGCTGTCATGGTCCAGCTCGTAACGGCATTGACCGCGCAAAATGAATTGCAGGTGGTAGATGTCGCGCAACCGCTCTGAAACAATCCGCGCCTGGCTGCCATAGGCCAGTCGGCACAGGTCGATGTTGCCAAATTTGCGGTGGGCCAAAGCGGCTTTACCACTCCATCCTCCCCGTTGCAGGCTCAGGCCATGGTTGCCGACATGCTCATTGACGTATTCCGAAACGGCAAAAGGATCTGCCTGGTGAAAAACCGTACTCGTCTCTTTCAGGAACGAGAAGCAGCGAATGGGTCGGCTGGCGCACGCAGAGGCGGGCGCGATAGAGATCGGTTGCATAACTTCAACGCCCCTTGAAAAGGGCACAACAGGCCCACGCACCAAGGGGTGCAGACCATGGAAATTTAGCGATTCTAAAAAAATTTATCGATTTTCATAAACAGGAAAACCCTCGAAAACCGCATCAGACAACGTCTGTCTGATGAAAATGGAATACAAAAATACGGAAAACCACCATTGCCAAAGTTCTGCATTTTTAAAATGTCGATAATTTAAACATTCGGTGGAGGAGAAGCGCAGGTTCTAAGCCGCAAACACCTTGCCCGGATTCAGGATGCCCTGCGGGTCGAGCGCGGCCTTGATGGCCTGCATCATGGCAATCGCACCGTCGCCGCATTCCTCGCGCAGGAACGCCTGTTTGTGGATGCCGATGCCATGCTCGCCGGTGCAGGTGCCGTCCATGGCGATGGCGCGGCTGACCAGGCGGTGGTTGAGCTGCTCGGCGCGGTCGCGTTCGGCGGGGTCATCGGGGTCGATCAGGTAGCCGAAGTGAAAGTTGCCGTCGCCCACGTGGCCGACGAGGAAGAAGGGGATGGCGCTGTCCTGCGCGTCCTGCACCGAAGCCAGCAGGGCATCGGCCAGGCGCGAGATGGGCACGCAGGCATCGGTGGTGATGCAGCGGCAGCCGGGGCGGCTTTGCACCCCGGCAAAGTAGGCGTTGTGCCGGGCGGTGAACAAACGGGTGCGCTCCTCGGGCGTGTCGGCCCAGACAAAGTCCTGCGCCCGGTGTTCGGCGGCGATGGCCTGCACCGTTTCCACCTGCTCCTGCACGCCCGCCGGGGAGCCGTGGAACTCCATCAGCAGCATGGGCGCTTCGCGCAGGGCAAGCTGGCTGTAGCGATTGACCATGCCGACGGTGGCGGCGTCGAGCAGCTCGACCCGGGCAATGGGCACGCCCAGCTGGATGGTCTGGATGACGGCGTGGACGGCGTCGTCGATGCTGGCAAAGGTGCAGGTGGCCGCCCGCACCGCTTCGGGCAGGGGGTGCAGGCGCAGGGTGATTTCGGTGAAGATGCCCAGCGTGCCTTCGCTGCCGACCAGCAGGCGCGTCAGGTCGTAGCCCGCCGCGCTTTTCTTGGCGCGGTTGCCGGTGCGGATGACTTCGCCTTGGGCCGTGACGGCTTGCAGCGCCAGCACGTTTTCGCGCATGGTGCCGTAGCGCACGGCATTGGTGCCGCTGGCGCGGGTGGCGGTCATGCCGCCGAGGGTGGCATCCGCGCCGGGGTCGATGGGGAAGAACAGGCCCAAATCCTTGATGGCCTCGTTGAGCGCCTTGCGCCGGATGCCGGGCTGCACGGTGACGGTCATGTCCTCGGCATTCACGCGCAGCACCTGGTTCATGCGGCTTACGTCCAGGCTGATGCCGCCCTGCACGGCCAGCAGATGCCCTTCCAGTGAGGTGCCTGCGCCGTAGGCAATGATGGGCACGCCGTATTCGGCACACAGGCGCACGGCGTCCTGCACGTCCCGGGTGGATTCGGCAAACACCACGGCGCCCGGCGGCGGTGCGGTGATCGAGCCTTCGTCACGGCCATGCTGTTCGCACACGGCGGCGGCGGTGGAGCATTGGTCGGCAAAGCGCTGGCGCAGGGCAGCAACAAAATCGGGGGACATGGTGGGCCTCTTTCACTCTTTGAAAAAACGGCGTTCAGCTGCGCAGATGGCAACCTGCACTGCGCCTCGTGCGGGATTACGTCCTATGCCCGCCAGCCGCTGCCGCCCTGGGCCAGGGTTTGCCGCAGCGCCTCGGTGTGCGCCCCGGCCGGGCCGGCGGGGTTGATGGGGTAGGGCGCAGCGCCAAAGCGCGGGGCCGGGCTGGCTTGCAGCGTGCCGTCGGGCTGGGCATACACGCCCCGCGCTTGCAGGTGCGGGTGGTGCAGCGCCGCCTGGGGGCTGAGGACGGCGGCAAAGCAGGCATCCGAGCCTTCCAGCAGGGCTTGCCAGTGGGCCTGCGGGTGGTGCAGGAACAGGGCCGCCAGCCGGGCGCGGCGGCGGGGCCAGGCGCTGCGGTCCCACTGGTCGCCGGTGAAGTCCGGGTCGCCCTCCAGGCCCAGCCGTTGCAGCAGCAACCGGTAGAACTGCGGCTCGATGGGGCCGATGACGATGTGTTCGCCATCGGCGCAGACGTAGGTGTCGTAGAACGGCGCCGTGGTGTGCAGGCTGGCGCTGCGCGTGTCGCCCACCAGGCCGGTGGCCCGCATGCTGAGGTTGAGGTTGAGCATGTGCGCCGCGCCATCGACGATGGCCGCATCCACCACCGTGCCCTGGCCGCTGGCACGCGCCTGCAGCACCCCGGCCAGCAGCCCCGTCATCAGGTACAGCGCCCCGCCGCCGATGTCGCCCAGCACGCCAAAGGGGGGCACGGGGCGGGCATCCGCCGGGCTGCAACCCCACATGGCCCCGCTCAGTGCGGCGTAGTTGACGTCGTGCCCGGCGGTGTGTGCCAGCGGGCCGCTCTGGCCCCAGCCGGTCATGCGGCCATAGACCAGGGCGGGGTTGATGGCGTGGCATTCCTGCGGGCCCAGGCCCAGGCGCTCCATGCTGCCGGGGCGCATCCCTTCGATCAGGATGTCGGCCTGCGCTACCAGTTGCAGCACCAGCTGGCGGCCTTCGGGGGATTTGAGGTCGGCGAACACCGAGCGCTTGCCCCGGTTGAGCAGATCGCCCGTGATCGGCGTGCCGCCGTTGCCGGGGCGCACCAGCGAGATCACGTCGGCCCCCAGGTCGGCCAGGTGCATGGCGCAGAACGGGCCGGGGCCCAGGCCGCCGATTTCCAGCACGCGCAGGTTGTGCAAAACTTTTTTCATGGGTGTCTCCGGGTTGTTTTATTGATAGCTGCTTCCGCTTGTCATGTAAGGATTTCAGATAAAAAATACCTTGAAATCATTGAGTGACAAGCGGAAAAAGCTATGGTTTATTCCTGTGCCCCATAAAACAGCTTGCGCGTGGGCACGGGCGCGACGGCCCGGGCAATCGCGCCGATGTGGTCGGGCGTGGTGCCGCAGCAGCCGCCCAGGATGTTCACCAGCCCCTCGGCGGCAAACTCGTGGACCAGGCGGCTGGTGACTTCGGGGGTTTCGTCGAAGCCGGTGTCGCTCATCGGGTTGGGCAGGCCGGCGTTGGGGTAGCAGCTGATGAAGGTGTCCGGCGCGGCCTTGGCCAGCTCCTGGATGTAGGGGCGCATCAGCGCCGCGCCCAGGGCGCAGTTCAGGCCGACCGACAGCGGGTTGGCATGGCGCACGCTGTGCCAGAAGGCGGTGACGGTCTGCCCTGACAGGATGCGGCCCGAGGCGTCGGTTACCGTGCCGCTGATCATGATCGGCAGCACCTCGCCGCTTTGCTCGAAAGCCTCGTCCACGGCGAACAGCGCGGCCTTGGCGTTCAGGGTGTCGAAAATCGTCTCGACCAGAATCACGTCCGCGCCGCCTGCGATCAGGCCCAGGGTCTGCTCCAGGTAGGCCACGCGTAATTGCTCGAAGGTGATGTTGCGGGCGCCGGGGTCGTTCACGTCCGGGCTGATGCTGGCCGTCTTGGGCGTGGGGCCCAGCGCCCCGGCCACGAAGCGCGGGTGGTCGGGCGTGGAAAACTTGTCGCACGCGGCGCGGGCCAGCCGGGCGCTTTCCAGGTTCATCTCGTAGGCCAGATGGCCCATGTGGTAATCGTCCTGGGCGATGCTGGTGGCGCCGAAGGTGTTGGTTTCGATCAGGTCGGCCCCGGCGGCCAGATAGCCTTCGTGGATGTCGCGGATCACGTCCGGGCGGGTGAGCGAGAGCAGCTCGTTGTTGCCCTTCACGTCGTGGGCGAAGTCGGCAAAGCGCTCGCCCCGGTACTGGGCCTCGGTGAGCTTGAAGCGCTGGATCATGGTGCCCATGGCGCCATCCAGAATCGCAATGCGTTGTTGCAGGATGGCGGGCAGTTGCCGGGCGCGGGTGTAGTGGGGCAGGGTACGGGGCAAGGTCATGGGCGCGATTGTAGGAACTTGCCCACGCTGGCGTGGCCGGGATGGAGCGCCCGGTTTTGACAAGCAGTGCCGATGTGCTTAAATTCTGAGCAATGGCGCGAGGGTATCGCGCCCCTTTCTGCACAAGGAGGCAGCACCATGACCGGCATTAATACCAGCACCCTGGCGTTGTTCTCGCAATCCAACCTCTACAAATCCAGCCACCTGCTGTCCACGGCGATGCAGCGCCTGTCGTCGGGGATGCGCATCAACAGCGCCAGGGACGATGCCGCCGGCATGTCCATTGCCGAGCGCTTTCTGGGCAATATCCGGGGCCTGAGCCAGGTGGCCCGCGATACCTCGGACGGCATCTCGCTGGCGCAAACCGCCGACGGGGCGCTGTCCAAGACCAGCGACAGCCTGCAACGGATGCGCGAACTGGCCGTGCAGGCGGGCAACGGCACGCTGAACAGCGCCGACCGCCAGGCATTGCAGAAAGAGTTTGACCAGCTCACCGGCGAGGTCGATCGCGTCGCCAAGACCACCCGCTTCAACGGGCAGAAACTGCTCGATGGCAGCTTTGGCGCCGCCACCTTCCAGGTCGGCCCGCGAGCCGGGGACAGCGTCACCGTCGGCGGTATGGCCAACACCCAGGCCGACGCCCTGGGGCAAAGCACCTACGCCAGCGCCACGGTGGCCGTGGACGACGCCAAAAAATCCCATCTGCAGGCAGACCTGGCCGCCGGGGATGTGACGGTGACCGTCACCGGTGCGGACGGCAAAAATTACTCCACCGTGATGCAGCAGGACAGCGAATTGACCGGGGACGAGGCCCTGGGCAAGTTCGTGCAGGCCATCAACAAGAACAGCGAAGCCTCGGGCGTGACCGCTTTTGTCGGTGAGGACGGCAGCAGCATCGAATACCGCGCCACCGTCGACCCCGGGCAAGACCCCGCCAATGTGGCCGTTGCCGCCAGCGGCAGCAACGACTTCGCCGCCCAGGGCCAGGCCCGGCAGACCCAGGGCTTGCGCGGCATGGACTTGAGTACCCAGTCCGGCGCGTGGGAGGCATTGCAGCGCATCGACAGCGCCATCGACAAGGTCAGCAGCTCCCGCGCCAGCCTGGGGGCGGTGCAGAACCGGTTTGAAACGGCCATCCAGAACATCGACATCGCGCACGAAAACACCTCCGCCGCCCGGGGGCGCATGGTGGATGCCGACTTGGCCAAGGAAATCTCCAACCAGAGCCGCGCCATGATCCTGCAGCACATGGGTTTTGCCATGCAGGCCCAGGCCAACCAGTCGGGGCGCTGGACGCTGGCCTTGTTGCGCTAGGGATGTTCTGCCCGAGTGCCGCGATGCAGGCGGCGCGACGGTGTATGCAGAGCATCCTTGACCAAAGGGGGCTAACCCCAAAGTCAAAGCAGCTTATCCTCAGGCTGCTTTTTTTATTGCGGAAAGCCCGCTGGTGCACCCTCCCGCCGCTTCCTAGGATGGCCGCCAACCTCAACTTATTACACAAACGCGCGAAACAGGAGATTCTCACGATGCCTTTGGATTTGAACGTCCCCCCCCATGTGCAACACACCGGCCTGATTGCCTGGATTGCCGACATGGTTGCCCTGTGCCAGCCCCAATCCATCCACTGGTGCGATGGCAGCCAGCAGGAGTACGACGCGCTGTGCCAGCAGCTGGTCGATGCCGGTACGTTCACCCGCCTGAACCCGGCCAAGCGCCCGGACAGCTACCTGGCCCGCACCGACCCGTCCGACGTGGCGCGGGTGGAAGACCGCACCTTCATCTGCTCCGAGCGCGAGGCCGACGCCGGCCCCACCAACAACTGGATGGCCCCGGAGGCCATGCGCTCCACCTTGCAGCCGCTGTTTGCCGGCTGCATGCGCGGGCGCACCCTGTACGTGATTCCGTTCTCGATGGGGCCGCTGGGCAGCCCGATTGCGCAGATCGGCGTGGAGCTGACCGACAGCGCCTACGTCGCCGTGAACATGCGGCTGATGACACGCATGGGCCGCGCCGTGTACGACGTGCTGGGGGCCGATGGCCCCTTCGTGCCCTGCATGCACACCGTCGGCGCACCGCTGGCCGAGGGCCAAACCGATGCCACCGCCTGGCCCTGCAACCCGACGACGAAATACATCGTCCACTTCCCCGAAACGCGCGAAATCTGGAGCTATGGCTCCGGCTACGGCGGCAACGCCCTGCTGGGCAAGAAGTGCCTGGCGCTGCGCATTGCCTCCAAGATGGGGCAGGACCAGGGCTGGCTGGCCGAACACATGCTCATCCTGGGCGTGACCAATCCCCAGGGCGTCAAGCACCATGTGGCCGCGGCCTTCCCCAGCGCCTGCGGCAAGACCAACTTCTCCATGCTGGTGCCGCCCGAGGGTTTCGCGGGCTGGAGCGTCACCACCGTGGGCGACGACATCGCCTGGATTCAGCCCCAGGCCGACGGCAGCCTGCGGGCCATCAACCCCGAAGCGGGCTACTTCGGCGTGGCCCCCGGCACCAACCAGCAGACCAACCCCAACTGCATGGACAGCCTGCACCGCGACGTGATCTTCACCAACGTGGCGCTGACCGACGACGGCGACGTCTGGTGGGAAGGGCTGGAAGCCGACCACGGCGGCGAACTGCCCGCGCACCTGATCGACTGGCAGGGCCGCGACTGGACGCCCGCCATTGCCAGGGAAACCGGGGCCAAGGCCGCCCACCCCAACGCCCGCTTCACCGTCGCGGCGACGAACAACCCGGTGCTCGACCCGGCCTGGGACGACCCCCGGGGCGTGAAGATCGACGCCTTCATCTTCGGCGGGCGGCGCTCCAGCACCGTGCCGCTGGCGACCGAGGCCCGCAACTGGGTCGAAGGCGTCTACATGGCCGCCACCATGGGCAGCGAAACCACGGCGGCTGCCTTCGGCCAGCAGGGCGTGGTGCGCCGCGACCCGTTTGCCATGCTGCCCTTCTGCGGCTACCACATGGGCGACTACTTCCAGCACTGGCTGGACCTGGGCGCACAACTCCAGGCGCAAGGCGCCGCCCTGCCGCGCATCTACTGCGTGAACTGGTTCCGCAAGGGCGCGGACGGCAAGTTCGTCTGGCCCGGCTACGGCGAGAACATGCGCGTGCTGCATTGGCTGCTGCAACGTCTGCAAGGCCAGGCGGGCGGCACGGAAACCGCCTTCGGCATCGCCCCGCGCTATGACGATCTGCACTGGCAGGGGCTGGATTTCAGCGCTGAACAATTTGCCAGCGTCACCAGCCTGGACAGCAGCGCCTGGGCGCAGGAACTGGAGTCGCACGCCGAGCATTTCGCCAAGCTGGGCGAGCGCCTGCCTGCGGCACTGGAGCAGGCCCGGCAGGCGCTGGCACAGCGGCTGGCGGGGTGATGTCCTGCCCGCGCAGGCGGGCATCCAGAAAACCCGCTTCGGCGGGTTTTTAGATGTTTGAGTAATTAAAAACTAAGAACATATTGGTTCCAGTTTTAAGCAATGGCTTCCAGAATGCGTTCCACGTATTCACCCAGTCACTACAAGAAACCCCTGGAACCCGCCATGCCCGTCCTGCTGATTGCCGCCAGTCCTTCGCTCCACTCCCGCTCCGCCGCCCTGCTCGATGCCGCCGGTCAGCGCCTGCAAGCGCGGGGGGCGCCGGTGCAGCACCTTCCTCTGCGTAATCTGGCCGCCCAGGCGCTGCTGCTGGCCGATACCCGGCACCCCGACATTGCCCGGGCCGCTGCCCAGGTGGCCGCAGCCCGGGTGCTGGTGGTGGCCACGCCGGTGTACAAGGCGGCGTACAGCGGGTTGCTGAAAGTCTTTCTGGATTTGCTGCCGCAAACCGCCTTGCAGGGCAAGACGGTGCTGCCGCTGGCCACCGGCGGCAGTCCGCACCACATGCTGGCGCTGGATTACGCGCTGCGGCCCGTGTTGCAGTCGCTGGCGGCCCGCCACATCCTGCCGGGCATTTATGCCAGCGATGCCCAGATCACCGCCACTGCACAAGGCCCGTACACCGTGGGGTCGGACATCGCCGCCCGCCTGGACGATGCCGTGGACACGCTGATCACCGACGCCCTGCGCCCCGTGCCGGACCCGGCTGCCGCCTTCGCCCCGGTGCCGTTCGCACAGGTGCGATGTAGCGTTTGATGCACGCCTGACGAACGCTTGGCACGGGGGCCATTGCGGCCCGCGCCTTTCCTTTTCCCCCCCTTTTTTCAGAACCCGCGTGCGCGGCAAGGGCGCAGCTTTGCCCACGCGCCGCCCACCCCTTATCGGAGCTTGTATGACTTCTTCCCCGTTTTCTTCTTCCACCCGCCGCCAGTTCGTCGTCGCCGGGCTGGCTGCCGCCGCCACCCTGGGCGCAGGCCGCGCTGCCTGGGCGCAATCGGGCCGCCGCACGCTGCGGATTGGCTATCAAAAAGGCTGGCTGTCCATCCTCAAACAGCGCGGCACGCTGGAGCAGCGCCTGGCCCCGCTGGGCGTGCAGGTGACCTGGGCGGAATTCACCGCCGGGCCGGTGCAGCTGGAGGCGCTGAACGTCGGCTCCATCGACTTCGGCAACGTGGGCGAAGCGCCGCCCATCTTCGCCCAGGCCGCCGGTGCGCCCCTGGTGTATGCCGGTGCCTCGGTGCCGCGCCCGGCGCTGGAGGCGGTGGTGGTGCCGCAGCACTCGCCCATCCGCACGGTGGTCGACCTCAGGGGCAGGCGCGTGGCCTACAACAAAGGCTCGAACGTGCATTACTTCCTGGTCAAGCTGCTGGAGCAGCACGGCCTGCGCTATGGCGACGTGCAATCGGTCTTTCTGGCCCCCGCCGACGCGCGGGCCGCGTTCGAGCGCGGCGCGGTGGACGCCTGGGCGATCTGGGATCCTTTCCTGGCCGCAGCGCAGCACACCCTGGGCGCACGGGTGCTGGCCGATGCCACGGGGGTGGTGAACAACCGGGGGTACTACTTCACCTCGCGCCACTTCGCCACCCAGAACGCCGACGTGCTGCGCATTGCCATCGAAGAGGTGAACGCCATCGAAGCCTGGGCCGGGCAGCACCGGGATGCGGCGGCGCAGGAGCTGGCAGCCGTGCTGGGCCTGGAGCCGGCCATTACCGCACTGCACCTGCAACGCTCGCCCCTGGGCGTGGTGCCGGTGACGCCGGAGATTCTGGCCGAGCAGCAAAGCATTGCCGACACCTTCTTCGACCTGAAGCTGATCCCGAAAAAACTCGACCTGCGCCAGGCCGCGCCGGTCTGAAGGAGCCACGCCATGCACACCGCTACTTTGCCCCTCCCCTTGCCCCCGCGCCTGCAATCCCTGCTGGACACCACGGCCCGCGCCTGGGGGCTGCGCCAGCCGCTGCGCGGCCTGCATTTCGCCATTTCCTACTGATTGCCGGAGGTTGTTCATGCCGATTCCCACCCTCACCGGGCAGACGCTGTCGTCCTCTGCCCTGGCCGCCCCGATCCGGCCTGCTGCGGCCCAGGCGGTTTTGCGCAATGCCTTCCGCAAGCTGCTGCCCTGGCTGCTGCCCCTGGCGCTGCTGGCCTTGTGGCAGGGCGCGGCCCACTGGGGCTGGCTGTCCAGCCGGGTATTGCCCGCCCCGCTGGACGTGCTGCACGCGGCCTGGGCGCTGGCCGCCTCCGGCGAGCTGTGGGCGCATGTGCAGGTCAGCACCGTCCGCGCCCTGACCGGGCTGGCCATTGGCGGCGGGCTGGGCCTGGCGCTGGGCCTGCTCACCGGCTCGGTGCGCCCGGCAGAGACGCTGCTGGACACCAGCATCCAGATGGCCCGCAACATTCCGGCGCTGGCGCTGATTCCGCTGGTCATCCTGTGGTTCGGCATCGACGAGGCGGCCAAGCTGTTCCTCATCGCCGTGTCGGTGTTCTTTCCCATCTACCTGAACACCTTCCACGGCATCCGGGGCGTCGATCCGGGGTTGATCGAAATGGGCCGGGCCTACGGCCTGTCGCGCTGGCAGCTGTACCGCCAGATCGTGCTGCCCGGCGCACTGTCGTCCATCCTGGTGGGGCTGCGCTTTTCGCTGGGGCTGATGTGGGTGATCCTGATCGTGGCCGAGACGATCTCTGCCCAGGCCGGCATCGGCTACCTGACGATGAACGCCCGCGAGTTCCTGCAGACCGACATCGTGCTGGTGGGCATCCTGTTGTACGCCCTGCTGGGCAAGCTGGCCGACGGCTTTGCCCGCGCCCTGGAACGCTGGTGGCTGCGCTGGCATCCCGGCTATCAGCACTAGCGCCTTAATCAACTTCATTTTGATAGCTTTTACTGCCGATAAATAAAGAATTTCAGCATCTTTCATATCTGAAATCGTTTATTCAACTGCGGAAACAGCACCTTTATCAATAGCTATCGGCGCTTTGCCAAGAAGCGCCCGGAGGCCGCTTTGACTCAAAAAAACACATCCCCCCTTCCCGCCGGTTCGCACAGCCCCGGCGGCGCACGCCTGGATTTGCTCGGCCTGGGCAAGCGCTACGGCCAGCGCGAGGTGCTGCACCAGACGCAGTTGCACATTGCGCCGGGCGAGTTCGTCGCCATCGTGGGCCGCAGCGGCTGCGGCAAAAGCACGCTGCTGCGCCTGGTGGCCGGGCTGGAACAGGCCAGCAGCGGCAGCGTGCAACTGGACGGTGCGCCCCTGACCGGCCTGTCGGACAGCACCCGCATCATGTTCCAGGACGCCCGGCTGCTGCCCTGGCGGCGCGTGCTGGACAACGTGGCCCTGGGCTTGCCCCCCGACCAGCGCCCGGCGGCTGCCCAGGTGCTGGAGCGTGTGGGCCTGGCCGAGCGCCAGGACGAATGGCCGGCCCGCCTGTCCGGCGGCCAGCGCCAGCGCGTGGCCCTGGCCCGGGCGCTGGTACACCAGCCGCGCCTGTTGCTGCTGGACGAGCCGCTGGGGGCGCTGGATGCGCTCACCCGCATCGAGATGCACCGCCTGATCGAATCCCTGTGGCAGGCCAGCGGCTTTACCGCCCTGCTGGTGACGCACGACGTGCAGGAGGCCGTGGCCCTGGCCGACCGCGTGGTGCTGATCGAGGACGGGCGCATTGCCCTCGACCAGCGCATCGACCTGCCGCGCCCGCGCATCCACGACGCCGCCTTTGCCGCCCTGGAGCAGCGCATTCTGGAGCGCGTGCTGCAAAAACCCGCCGCGCCGACAACACCCACTGGGCCGCAGGACAGCGCCGACCCCTGGCCCGGCACGCCCGCGCACGGCCTGCGCTGGGCCGTCTGAGGGCCGCACTTTTTCCATTCCTTTCTGCAACGGACTTTTCAAGGAGAAAACCATGTCCATTCAAGCCATCAACGTGCGCAACCAGTTCAAAGGCAAGGTGCGCGAAATCATCCGGGGCGATGTCGTCTCGGAAATCGACGTGGAAACGCCCTGGGGCATCGTCACCTCGGTCATCACCACCCGTTCGGTGGACGAGTTGAACCTGGCCATCGGCTCGGACGTCGTCGCCCTCGTCAAATCCACCGAAGTCTCCATCGCCAAGCTGTAGGCCGCAGGGCGGCCTGCCGCCGCCCGCACCTGCACGGCTCTTTTTTCGAGAAAGGCAGTCCCCCATGCGCACCGCACCCCGCCAACTGCACCTTGGCGCCTTCCTGTTCGGCGTGGGCCACCACGTCGCCGCCTGGCGCCACCCCGATGTCGATCCCTCTGCCGCGCTGCGCTTGCAGCACTACCAGCAACTGGCCCGCATTGCCGAGGCGGGGCTGTTCGACGCCATCTTCAGCGCCGACACCATGGGCCTGCCCGGCAGCAGCGCCGACCTCTTGTCGCGCAACGCCCCGCCGCACCAGTTCGAGCCGCTGGCCCTGCTGGCCGCGCTGGCGGGCGTGACCGAGCGCATCGGCCTGGTCGGCACCGTCTCCACCACCTACCTGCCGCCCTACCACCTGGCCCGCAAGCTGGCCTCGCTCGACCACCTGAGTGCGGGCCGCGCTGGCTGGAATCTGGTGACTTCCGGCTCCGACCACGAGGCCCGCATCTTCGGCCTGGAACAGCAACTGGCCCACGCCCAGCGCTACGAACGGGCGCGGGAATACGTGGACGTGGTCAAGGGGCTGTGGGACAGCTTCGAGGACGACGCCCTGCTGCTCGACCAGCAGGCGGGCCGCTACTTCGACCCCGCCAAGCTGCACCGGCTGGACCACCAGGGCCGACACTACCGCGTGCAGGGCGCCTTGCAAAGCCAGCGCCCGCCCCAGGGCTACCCGGTGATGGTGCAGGCCGGCTCGTCCGAGGACGGGCAGGAGCTGGCCGCCGCCACGGCCGAGCTGGTCTTTACCGCCCACCAGTCGGTGGAGGATGCCCGCGCCTTCTACCGCAGCCTGAAAGACCGCCTGCCCGCGCAGGGCCGCAGCCCCGATGCCTTGAAAATCCTGCCCGGCGTCTCCCCCGTGGTGGGCCGCACCCAGGCCGAGGCCCAGGAGAAATACGACCGTTTGCAGGCGCTGATCGACCCTGCGGTGGGCCTGGGCCTGCTCTCCAGCTTCGTCGGCGGCTTCGACTTTTCCGCCTATCCGCTGGATGGCCCGGTGCCCGAGCTGCCGCCCACCGAAGGCTGGCAAAGCCGCCAGGCGCTGTTCCTGAACCTGGCGCGGCGCGAAAACCTCACTCTGCGCCAGCTCTACCAGCGTGTGGCGACTGCCCGTGGTCACTGGACGGTGGTGGGCACGCCGCAAAGCATTGCCGACGAACTGGAGCATTGGTTCACCACCGGCGCGGCGGACGGTTTCAACATCATGGCCCCCACGCTGCCCTACGACTTGCAGGACTTCGTGGCCCTGGTGATTCCCGAACTGCAACGCCGGGGACTGTTCCGCACCGCCTACCAGGGCCGCACCCTGCGCGAACACCTGGGCCTGCCCCGGCCCGCCCACCCGGCGCAGTTCCGCGCATCGGGCCGCCCGCAGACCGCACCCGCCGTGCCGGCCCCGGCAACGGCATGAACACACTGCCAGCAGCCGCCGACATGACGACAACGCCCGACATCCCTGCGCCAGCGGCGGCGAATGCCGCCAACGTCTCCATCATCATCGTCCCCGGCTGGCGCGGCAGCGGCCCCGGCCACTGGCAAAGCCTGTGGGCCGAGCGCCTGCCCCAGGCCCGGCGCGTGGAGCAGGACGACTGGGTCACGCCCACCCGCGCGGCCTGGGTCGGGCAGCTGGAGCGCACCGTGCTGGCCGCGCCGCATCCGGTGGTCATCGTGGCGCACAGCCTGGGCTGCCTGGCCACCGTCCACCTGGGGCCGCAGGCCGCCGCCCGCGTGCGGGCCGCGCTGCTGGTGGCCCCGGCCAACCCGGAACGCCGCGCGGTGCTGAACGACTTTGCCCCCGCGCCCAGCCATACGCTGCCTTACCGCAGCATCGTCGTTGCCAGCCGGGACGACCCGTACTGCTCCATCCGTTTGGCCGGTGCCTATGCCCGGGGCTGGGGCAGCGAATTCGTCAGCCTGCAAAACGCCGGGCACATCAACATCGCCAGCGGCCACGGCGAATGGCCGCTGGGGCTGGCGCTGCTGCACGCCCTGGTGGAAGAGGTGACGGCCGGGGCTTACTGCGCCACTCCGGCCTCGGGCACGTAGACCATGGTGCCGTCCTTCATCTTGTAGGCGACGCCAGCCTTGGCGCCCTGGCCTTCGCCGATCTCGCCGCTGGCCTTGTAATGCTCGATCTTGGTGCCGTCCTTGATGATGACTTCCATGTTCTCCTTGCCCGGGTTCTTGATGACCGTGACCTGCTCGGCGGTGAACGGGTTGGCCGGGCTTTGCGCCACGGCCAGCAGCAGGGCGGCGATGATGACCAGGAACACGTCGATCAGGTTCACCACCGAGAGGATGGGATCGTCCTCGTCGCTGTCCTCCAGCAGGCGGCGGCGGGTGGCCTGGGCGGTGGCGTTGTGCGCGATGGGTTCGGCGGGCGGGTGGGCGTAGCTCATGCGGCGGCTTCCTGCTTCTGGATCGGCGTGACGGCAGCCGCGGGCGGCGCTTTGGGGGCGCTGTGGGCTGCGGCCATCCATTCCGCCTCGATGGCGGCCAGATCGACGGAGTACCAGCGCTTGCGCACGTTCACCACGGTGAAGCTGATGGCCGCCGACAGCAGCGCCAGAATCACCGCCGAAAACGCCACCATCAGGCTGCGCGAGACATCCTGCAAGGCGCCGTCGGCCAGGGCTTTCAGCGCCGGGCCCATGGGAATCATGGTTGCCACCAGCCCCAGCATGGGCGCCACGCGGGTAGCGATGCGGGCAAATTCCAGGCGTTTGACGGCCAGGCTTTCCAGCGCCACCAGATCGAGGTAGGGGTCGGCCCGGCGCACGGCGTGCAGTTCGAAGCCCGCCGGCTTGCCCTGGGCACGCTGCCACGCCTGCCAGGCAAAGGCGCCCAGGGCGTAGAAGGCGTGGACGAACAGCGCGGCAATCGCCAGCAGCACGGGGTAGAGGAAGAACTGACTGATGTCGTACATCGTCGTTTCGATCGGATTGGTCATGGGGAGAACTCCTTGAGCAGTAAAGGTATTGATTTGGGAGCGGCTACCGCTGGTATTCAAACGATTTCAAGGATTTATATTTCTTAAATCCTTGTTTTGCTAGCGGTAGATGCTATTGTTTTTTCACGCTATCGCCTTGCGCCGCTGCCGCCATGCGCCCCCGGCGGTGATGGCGGCCAGGGCCAGCCCCAGGGCCAGATGGCGCCAGGGCAGGCCGTCCGGCGCATCCGGTGCGGTGACGGGTTGCAGCAGCACGCCGCTGACGGGCGGGGGTTCTGGCTCCGGCTCCGGTTCGGGCGGTAGCTCCGGCGCCGGGGGCGGTTCTGCGGCGGGCGGTTCGGGTGCTTCCGGCGCGGCAGCAGGCGGTGCGGGCAAGGAGCGGGCCGTTTGGGCGCCCTGGGGCGCCGCCGCCGTGGGTGCAGCGCCGGGTGCGGCCATGCCAAAGCCGGCTCCGGGCTGGGCGCTGGCCCCGACCATGGCGGCAAAGGCGGCGTTGTCGGTGCGCACGTCAAAGCGCTGGGACAAATCCTGCCAGCGCTCCTTCAGCTCCTGCACGGTGGCAGCGTCGGTCTGCCAGTAGCCCTGGCGGGCGGCTTCCAGCATCCGCTCCACGGTCTGCGCCAGGGCGTGGGGGTTCTGCTGCTCAAACCACTTTTTCAGGCCCAGCTGGTGCTTGTCGCGCACGTAGACATCGACCATTTCCTGCCACTGGTCGTCGCGCACGATTTCGCGGGCCACCGCCGTCCAGCCCCAGAAGTTGTTGGTGGCATCCAGCACTTGCAGCGTGCCGGCATAGCCTTCCTTCATCAGCCCCTGGATATAGCCGGGGTGGAACTGGCGCGTGGCCAGCTCCTTGGCCAGGAACTGCGCTGCGCCTTCGACCCGGCCTGCGCCGTTGCCGCGCAGGTTGCTGATGTACAGCTCGGGCGCCTTGCCGTCCAGATGGCGCACGGCCAGGGCGATGCCGCCCAGGTACTGGAAGGGGTCGTCCGTGGTCAGCATCCCGTACAGGTTGGAGCTGCGCGACAGCACCGCGCCCTGCGTGCCCTTGAGGTGTTCGGCGTACAGGTTCACGCCCTGGCGGCCCTCCAGCCCGGCCACGCCTGCCTGGCCCCATTGCTTTTCATCGGGGCCGTAGGCGTACTGCATTTTCGACAGGTAAAGCTGCGCCAGCTTGCGGTCGCCTTCTTCCTTGCCCTGCCAGGTGTCGGTGGCCAGCACGGCATCGTCCAGGCCGGTGCCGTAGCTGCCGCTGGCCGAGGCAAAGATGCGCGTGGCCCCGGCCTGGGCGGCCACCTGCGCATCGGCCCCCTGGGCAACAAGTTGCTGGGCAATGCGCCGGGCATTGCGGGCCACGGGGTTGTCGGCTTCGTCCCTGGCATTGCTGGCCAGCAGCGCGGCCTGGGCCAGTTGCTTCATGACGTTGGGGAAGTGGTCGCGGTACAGGCCGGTGGCCGACAGCACCACGTCCACGCGCGGGCGGCCCAATTGTTCGCGCGGCACCAGTTGCACGCCGGTGACGCGCCCGCCGTCGTCCCACACCGGTTCGACGCCCAGCAGCCACAGCGCCTGCGCTTCCAGCAGGCCGAAGTGGCGCATGGTTTCCACCGACCACAGGCTGAAGGTGAGTTTTTCGGGCGCCTGGCCGTGCAGCTTGATGTGTTCGGCAATCAGGTTCTCGGCGGCCTGCTTGCCCGCTTCCCACGCCTGTCTGGTGGGCACGCGCGAGGGGTCGAAGCCATACAGGTTGCGGCCCGTGGGGTAGGCGTCCGGGTTCTTGATCGGGTCGCCGCCGTAGGAGGTGGGCAGGTACTGGCCGTCCAGCACGGCCAGCAGCCCGGCGATTTCGCCCTGTGCGCCCAGGCTGGCGTAGGCGGTGCGGGCCTGCTGCAAGGATTGTTGCAGCGCCTGGGGCAAGGCATCCAGGCTTTCGCCCTGCACGACGTGGCGTTGCAGGAGCTGGTAGGGCACGGTCTGCGCCAGCGTTTCCCAGGGGCCGATCAGGGCTTCGTCCACATCTTGCGGCGGCACGCCGGCGTGCGCGGCGGCGGCTTCCCAGAAGTCCTGGCCCAGCATCAGCAGCACGGTGCCCAGGCGGTGCAGTTCTTCGGGCGCCTGGCCGAAGGTGTGCAGCCCTTGCGGCTGGGCGGTTTGCGCCAGCTCGTGCAGGTGGTCGTGCAAGGTGGCGACGAAGCCGCCAAAGTCGGCCTGCACTTGGGGCAAGGTCAGGCCCAGGTCGGCAATCACCCGCTCTTTCTGCGCGGCGGCCAGCAGGTCGAAGGCGATGCGCTCTTTCACCGCGCCTGCGTCCTGCGCCAGCCACTGGTGCAGCAGGTCGTGCATGTGCGTCAGCGCCTCGTGCAGGCCGCCGGGGGCAAACGGCGGCGTCTGGTGGCTGACGATGGTGGCGCGGCCCCGGCGCTTGGCCTGGGTGGCTTCGCCGATGTTGTCGGCAATGTAGGGGTAGGCCACGGGGATGTCGCCCAGCGCCAAGAGCGGCGGGTCGTACACCGACAGGCCGCGCTCCTTGCCCGGCAGCCATTCCTGCGTGCCGTGGGTGCCGAAGTGGACGAGCGCATCGGCGTGCTGGCGCGTCCACAGGTAGGTGGCGAAGTAGGAGTGCGACGGCAGGGCGGTGGTGGAGTGGTAGATGGCCTTCTCCTTGTCCACCTGCCCGTCGGAGCGCGGCGGCTGCGGCAGGATGCTGACCTTGCCCAGTTGCAGGCGCGGGATGACGAAAAAGTCCTGCCCGCCCCGGCGCACGATCATGCGCGACTGCGCCGGGTCGCCCCAGGCTGTGTTCAGCGCGGCCTGCGTGGCGTCGGGCAGTTGCCTCAGCCAGGCACGGTAGTCGGCCAGCGGCAGCAGCTCGGCCAGCCCGGCTTGCAGCAGGGGCTGCAAGCGGCCTTCGCGGTAGGCGGGGGCCAGCAGTTGCTGGAGCTGTTCGATCAGCGCTTCTTCCTGCGGCGTCGAGGTGTCGTAGCCCGCTTCCTGCATCCCGTCCAGCACGCGGCGCAGGCTGCGCGGCACGTTGAGGAACGAGGCCGAGAGGTTCTTCTCCCCCGGCGGGTAGTTCCAGAACATCACCGCCACCTGCTTGTCGGCGTTGGGCGTGCTTTGCAGTTTCGCCAGCCGCACGGCCTTGTTCACCACGGCCTGGGCCTGCGGGGCGATGGCGACGATCTGGTCGTCGCTCTTGCGCGTGGCGGCGGCCACCTGGATGTCGGTCACGCCCGCGTATTCGGGCTGGGCCAGGTAGAAGGGCACGTCCATCAGCGCCACGCCGTGCGGGTCTTTTTCCCAGTCCGCCGGTTCGCCGCGCCGGTAGGGCATGGCTTGCAGCACGGGCACGCCCAGGTCGGCAAATTCGCTGCGCCGGTCTTCGGCGTTGAGCATGATCTGCGTGGTGATCAGCACGTCCACCAGCGGGCGGCCCGCCGCGTCCTGCAACAGCCGGGTGAAGCCCTTGGGTTCCATCATCGGCGTGTAGAAGGGCAGGGCGATGGCGCCGCCGGCCTCGATGCGGGCGATGGTGTCGTCGATGAAGTCGGTCTGGATGGAGGCGATGTACTGCTGGTGCAGCGCCAGCCCGACGATGGCCGGGCGCTGGTCGCGCGGGGCGGCGGGGTTCACGCCCTTCCAGGCGAAATAGTCCTGCGCGGTGGCAAACACCTGCTGCGGCGCTTGCGGGTGGTAGATGGCGGCCTTGGGGTAGATCACCGGCGCGGCGATCTGCGGCGGCGGCTGGCCGCGCAGATGGGCGCTCAAGGTGGCGAAAAAGCCCTCGAAGTTCTGCCGCCCGCCGTTCACGTAGAACTGGTGCAGCGGCTGCGCTACCGCATCGGGCAGGCCCGTGGCCCGGGCCTGCGGGCCGTACAGCCACATGTGCGGCTGCGTCAGGTGGGGCAGGGCGGGGGCGAGGTGTTCGCGCACTTCATCGATCAGGTAACTGTCGATGAACACCGCATCGTGCCCCTGCCACAGCCCGGCGTCGCTGTTCTTGGGGATGCGGTGCAGGAACCGGGCCTGCACCTGCACGCCATAGGGCGCGGCAATCTCGGCCAGTTGGCGGAACTTGCCTGCCGGAACGTTGCCGGTGGCGATGAACAGCACCGACAGCGGCGGCTGTTGCGACTGCGAAGCAGGCGCTGGCAACGCACCGGGCTGCTGCGCCCAGGCCGCGCCGCAGCCCAGCGCCAGCAGCCAGAACCACCAGAATTGGAAAAATTTTTTCATCACAGCCAGACCAACACCGTATTGATAGTTACCGATAGCTTGTTCCGCAGACAAATAAAGGATTTCAGATAGAAAACTATCTGAAATCCATATTTAACAAGCGGAAGAAGCTATTGTTTTCAGATTAGAAATCCATCCGCGCATTGACGAAGAAGCGCCGCCCCTGCTCGGCCCAGCCGAAGTTGGGCGACTCCTCCTGCATCCGCACGTTGCCCAGGTTCTGGATGCCGGTACTTATATGCAGTTGGCGCTCGCCGCCCAGCTTCCAGGCGCGGCCCACGCTGGCGTTCCACAGCGTGTAGGCGGGCAGATCGCCGCCCGCGCTTTGCTGCTTGCCGGTGGTTTCCGCACCCAGCTGGGTACGCCATTGCTGCACCTGCCATACCAGGTTGGAGTTCCACGCCACGCGCGGGCGGTCGTTCAGCTGCTTGCCCGTGGTCTTGTCGCGGGTGTGCAGCCAGGTGGCGTCGTTGTTCCATTGCAGGCGCGGGGCGATGTCCCAGGTGAAACCGGCTTCCAGCCCCTGGATGCGGGCCGCGTCCACGTTGTCGTACTGGTAAGTTCTACGTGGTGGAATGGTGGTGGGATCAATGCTGAGCAGGCGGTAGGTAATGAGGTCTTTCACCTCGGTATGGAACACCGTGGCCCGCAGCGCCAATTGGGGCATCGCCTGCCAGTTGGCGCCCAGCTCGAAGGTGTTCGAGGTCTCGGGCTGGATGTCAGCATTGCCCAGGAAGGAGTGAGGCCCTTCCGCCCCGACATAGTTGGGCGAAATCTGCTTGAGCGTGGGCGCCTTGAAGGCATGGCCGTAGCCGCCCTTGACGACCAGGTTCGGGCTGGCTTCCCAGACCAGATAGGCGCGGGGGCTGACTTCGGAACCAAAGATTTCATGGTGGTCGCCGCGCAGACCCAGCGTGGCCATCAGGTTCTGGCCCAGGGCGAACTCGTCCTGCACGAACAGCGCCTTGTGCGTGGCCTCGTCGCGGCCATTTTTCAGCCCGGCATTGACCAGTTCCTCCTTGCGCCACTCGCCGCCCACGGTGATCTGGTGGCTGCCCCAGCGCGTGGTGGCATGGCCGTCGATCACGCTGTCGCGCATGTCCTGCGGGCGCGTGGCGGCCACGCCGTTGTTGCGGAAGTTGCGGATGCCGATGTCGCTGCGGTAGGCCCGCAACTGGCTGCGCCAGTCGTTGCCCCAGTCGGCATTCCAGCTCACATGCTTTTGCTTGCGATCCAGTTCGTAGCGGTTGTGGTAATACTTTTTGCTGGTGCCGTTGTAGTCGTCGGAATTGCGTTTTTCCAGACCGTCCTGTACGCCGAACTCCACTTCATGCCCGGCCACGGGCTGCCAGCTGGCGGTCAGGCCCAGGCTGCGCGTGCGGCTGCCCTCGATTTCGGACTGGGCACGGTCTTCCGGCAGCACGGTGCTGCCCTGGTAGGACTTTTCCGCGTTGATGGCCAGATTGAATTTCTCGCCCAGCGGGCCGGCGGCGTAGACCGAGGTGCGCAAGGCGTCCGCCGCCGTATCCGAATCCAGCCCCGTCGCACCGGACAGGCCGATCGAGGCCATCCAGCGGTCCTTGGGCTTTTTCGTGATCAGGTTGATGACCCCGCCCAGCGCCTCGGAACCGTACAGCGCCGACAGCGGGCCACGGATGATCTCCACCCGCTCCACCGCCGCCATGGGCAGCCAGCCGTACTGGTAGTCGGAGTGGCCGATCACGTCGTCGCTGGCGCTGATGCGCCGCCCGTCGATCAGCGTCAGCGTGTGCTTGCCTTCCATGCCGCGCAGCGCCAGCGTCTTGCGCCCGCCCACCTGCCGGCCCTGGAAGGTCACCCCCGGCGTGCCGCGCACGGCATCCAGCAGGTTGGCAGCGTTGCGCTGGGCCAGTTCCTCCTCGGTCACCACCGTCACGCTGGCGGGCGCGGTGCGGGCGTCCTGCTCGGTCATGGTGGCCGTAACGGTCACGGCTTGCAGCGTGTGCGAGGGCGCTTGCGCCAGGAGGACGTCATCGGCCGCATGGGCCGTGCCGAAAAACAGCAAGGCCGCCAGGGCGACAGGCCGGCGTGCGAGAGCATGGGTGCGGGGAGGGGGAGAGATGGTAAGCGGCATGAGATTGAATATAAATAGAAATAGTTCCTATTCAAATTATCACACAGGTTTTCTTCCCCGGAATGTCTTGCTTGCGCACAAGGGCCAGCGGCAAAATGCAACGCTGGCCGGAAGGCGCCACGCCGTTGACCGCCTGCCGGGCAGCGCCGGGGTCGGAAGATGCCGGTAGAGAAAGTAAGCTTATGATTTGCCCAGGACAGGCATCGTGCGCTGCCCACCACAGGGAGAATGACCATGAAAATCTTGCTGGCTGTCGATGGCAGCCCCTACACCAAAAAAATGCTGGCCTACCTGGGCGCCCATGACGAGCTGATCAGCGCCGGGCGCAACAGCTTTACGGCCCTGACGGTCATGCCTGCCATGCCTCCGCGTGCCCGCGCGGTGCTGAGCAAGGAAATGCTCGACGAGTACTACAGCGAAGAAGGTGCCAAAGTGCTGGACCCCGTGCGCAAATACCTGGAGCAAAGCGGCATCACCCCCAAGGAGCAGCTCGAAATCGGCCCGGCAGGCGAAGTCATCGCCCGCGTGGCCGAAGAGGGCAAGTACGACCTCATCATCATGGGCACCCACGGCCACGGGGCGCTGGGGCGGCTGGTGATGGGCTCGGTCAGCACCCAGGTGCTGGCCAACTGCAGCGTGCCGGTGATGCTGATCCGCTAAAGATTCTTCACCTTTGTCCTTCTGGGCGCACCGTAAAAACGGCCACAATTCGTGGCCGTTTTTGTCATCCATTTTCAAGGAATCGCCATGGGCATCATCGTCACCATCGTCGTCGGCTTTATCGTGGGGCTGATCGCCCGGGCCGTCATGCCGGGCACGCAAAAGCTGGGCTTCATCCTGACCACCCTGCTGGGCATTGGCGGCTCCCTGGCGGCCGGCTATGGCGGTGCGGCCCTGGGCTTGTACCCGGCAGGCTCGTCGGCCGGGTGGATTGCCTCGGTCATCGGCGCCGTGGTGCTGCTGTTCGTGTTCGAGCAGGTCAGGAAAAAATAAGCGCTATTTTTTACCGCCGTGCTGGCCGTCCTGACCGTTACCTTTCCCTTTTTCGCCCTGGTGCTGTGCGGCTATGTCGCCACGCAGGCGCGGGTGCTGCCGCTGACGGCGATCGGCGGCCTGAACAGCTTCGTGCTGTTTTTTGCGCTGCCGTGCATGTTGTTCCGCTTCGGGGCCAGCACCCCGATCGGGCAGCTGCTCGATCCGGTGGCGGCGGCCATTTACCTGTTTGCCGGCCTGCTGCTCATTGCCGGGACGGTGGCCGCCACCCTGCGCCGCTGGGGCTGGAACGATGCGGCCTTCGGCGCGTTGGTCACGGCCTTTCCCAATTCCGGCTTCATGGGAGTGCCGCTGCTGGTGGCGCTGCTGGGGGCGGCCAGTGCCGGGCCGGTCATCATGACGATTGCGCTGGACATGGTGGTCACCACCTCGCTGTGCATTGCCCTGTCGCGCCTGGGGCTGGGCGGGGGCAGCGCCGGGCGTGCCCTGCGCATGGCGTTCAAGGGCGTGCTGGTCAATCCCCTGCCCTGGGCGATCGGCCTGGGCGCGGTGGCCTCGGCCCTGCACTGGCAACTGCCCGGGCCGGTGGACAAAACCATTGCCATGCTGGCCGATGCGGCCTCGCCCGTGGCGCTGTTCACCATCGGCGCGGTGCTGGCGCGTTCGCAGATCAACCAGTCCGAGCAGGTGGCCCCGCGCCACTACGTGCCGCTGGCGCTGGTCAAGCTGGTGCTGCACCCGGTGCTGATCTGGCTGGCCTGCCAGGCGGCGCTGGCGGCGGGCTGGCCGCTTTCGCGTCCGACCGTCATTGCCCTGGTGCTGACGGCGGCGCTGCCCAGCGCCAGCAATGTCTCGCTGCTGGCCGAGCGCTTCGACGCCCACGGCGGGCGCGTGGCCCGCATCATCCTGGTGAGTACCGCCCTGGCGTTTCTGAGCTTTTCGGCCGCGGTGGCCTGGCTGACGGGCGAGTGAGACGGGCGGTTCAGCCCAGCCTTCCTACAATCGGCGGCTTTGTTGCCCCTCTCCGCTGCCCCCATGCCCCCGACCTCTCCTCCGGCCCTCGCCTGGCGCCCCATTGCCGCGTGGGCGCTGCTCTATATCGCTGCGTGGTCGGTGCTGCCGCCGCTGCTGACCAGCAGCTTCCCCCTGGATGTGGCCGAGAGCCTGTCCTGGGGCCGCGAATGGCAATGGGGCTATTACAAGCATCCGCCCCTGGCGCCCTGGGTGCTGCATGGTTTTTACCGGGTGTTCGGCCAGTCCGGGCCGTTTTTGTTGAGCCAGTTGTGCATTGCCGCCACGCTGTACCTGGTCTGGCGCACGGCGTTGCGGCTGGTCGATCGGCAGCGTGCCCTGCTGGCCGCCCTGCTGACCATGGCGGTGGTCTATTACACGCGCCCGGCGCTGGAGTTCAACCACAACATTGCACAAATGCCGATCTGGGCGGGCCTGGGGCACAGCCTGCTGGCGGCCCTGCAGGACGGGCGCAGGCGCCAATGGCTGCTGTGGGGGCTGTGGGCCGGGGTGGGAATGCTGACCAAGTATTCCGTGGCGATCCTGCTCATCGTGCAGGGGCTGTACCTGCTGGCGGCGCAGCGCCACGTGCTGCGCCAGAGCGGGCCGTGGCTGGCCGTGGTCTTGGGGCTGGCGATTTTCGCGCCGCATCTGGCCTGGCTGGTGCGCAACGACTGGCTGCCGCTGACCTATGCCAGCAGTCGCTCCAGCAGTCATCCGACCCGCGCTGCCATCGATTTCCTGCTCACCCAATGGCTCAACCACCTGCCGCTGGCGGTGATCGCCGCCGTTGCTGCCTGGCGGGCGCGGCGGGCCGCCCCCGGGCAGGGCCGATGGCGCTGGCAGACGGCCTGGCCCGGCTATGTGCTGACCGTGGCGCTGGGCTCGGGTCTGCTGGTCACGGTGCTGGGGCTGGTGACCGGGCTGGGCGTCCACGATATGTGGGGGATGCCGATGTGGGCCTTCAGCGGCCTGCTGCTGATGGCCGTGTGGCCGCAGGCGTGGCTGCCGGCGGCGCAGCGGCCCCTGCTGCGCGGGCTGGCCGTGTGGCTGGTGCTGATCACGCTGCTGACGGACGTGTTTCTGGCCTACGGCGCCCAGTGGCGCCAGCGCCCGTCACGCACCGACTGGCCCCAGGCGGCCCTGGCCGCGCAGGCCCAGCGCACCTGGGATGCCGTGAGTACCTGCCCCCTGGACGTGGTGGCGGGCGATTACTGGCTGACCGCCCTGGTGACGACGGCGCAGGCCTCCGGCCCCTCCGTCCTCATCAACCACGATGCCCGCTTTTCCCCCTGGGTGAGCCTGGAACGCCTGCAAACGCGCGGCGTACTTTGGCTGTGGCAGGACGGCCAAACACCCGCCCCACCGGCCCCAATGGACGGCTTGCCCCAGGACGGCCCCTGGCACAGTGGCCAGTGGGAACTGGCCTGGCCGTTCAACGGCCAGCCCTGGGTGCTGCATTGGCGGGCCTACGTGCCTGCGGCCTGTGCGCGGTAAGCGACAATCTGCCCCCATGACGGACATGCCCCCTGCCTCGCCTGCCGCACCTCCTGCGGACTTCTATGCCGAATATGCCCCGGCCGCTCCGCGGCCCGCGCTGCCGCGCGGGCCGCTGCGCTTGTCTTGCGTTGTGCCGGCCTACAACGAAGAGGTGAACCTGCCCCGCTTCGTGCCGGCGCTGGCCGAAGCGGTGGGCCAACTGACGGCGGATTTCGAGATCCTCATCGTCAACGACGGCAGTCGGGACGGCACGCACGACGTGGCCCTGCATCTGGTGGAAACCAGCGGCTTGCCGCTGCGTTACATCGCCCTGTCCCGCAACTTCGGCAAGGAGGCGGCGCTGTCGGCGGGCATCGACCACGCGCGGGGCAATGCCGTGCTGCTGATCGACGCCGACTTCCAGCATCCGCTGGAGCTGCTGGCGCAAATGCACGACCTATGGCTGGGCGGCTACGACATGGTCTACGGCGTGATTGCCGACCGGGGGGCGGAAAGCGGTGCCAAGCGCATGGGCACCCAGTTGTTCTACCGCATCATGAACTCCGGCAACGCGGTCAAGCTGCCGCCCAACGCCGGGGATTTCCGCTGGCTCGACCGCAAGGTGGCCGATGCCTTGAAGGCTCTGCCCGAGCGCCACCGCTTCATGAAAGGGCTGTACGCCTGGGTCGGCTTCAAGACGGCGGCGCTGCCCTTTGTGCCGCTGGATCGGGCGGCGGGCGCTTCCAGCTTCAACCTGCGCCGCCTGGGTTCGCTGGCGCTGCTGGGGCTGACCTCGTTCACCACCCTGCCGCTGCGGGTGTGGAGCGTCATCGGCGCCCTGGTGGCGCTGGCCGCCTTGCTGTACGGCGGCTGGATTACCGTGGAGACGCTGCTGTTCGGCTCCGACCTGAACGGCTGGCCCACGCTGGCGGCCAGCATCATGCTGTTCTCCGGCGTGCAACTGATGTCCATCGGCATCCTGGGCGAATACATTGGCCGCATCTACGACGAGGTCAAGCAGCGGCCCAGCTACCTCGTGGCCCGCGATGAAGACCGTAGTCCCTGGCGCGATGAATCTGTATAAAAACCTGCTTCAGCGCTTGCTGGCATTGCCGCAGGCGCTACGATTTATCGTGGTGGGGGGCGCTGCGGCTGCGACGCATTTGCTGGCGGTCGGCGTGCTGGTGGCGGTCACGGGCATGGCGCCGCTGGCGGCCAATGTGCTGGCGTTCCTGACGGCCTTTGCCGTCAGCTACCACGGCCATGCGCTGCTCACCTTTGCCGACGCCCAGCCGCAAGGCTGGGCGTCGGCAGCGCGGTTTTTTGCCGTGGCCTGCCTGTCCTTCGGGGTGAACGAGCTGTTCTATGCCATCGCGCTGCACCGCCTGCACTGGCATTACTTCTGGAGCCAGGCGGGCATCCTGGTGCTGGTGGCCGTCGGCACTTTCATCCTGAGCAAATTCTGGGCCTTCAAGGCCCGCCACCCTGCATGACAGCCACTGCCGCCACCACCCGCCCCATCCTGCTGTGCGTGGACGATTACGCCCTGCACCCGCTCATCGACCACGCCGTGCTGCAACTGGCCAGCAAGGGCCGCATCAGCGCCACCAGCTGCATGGCGACATCGCCGCGCTGGCACACGGCGGCGCAGGACTTGAAGCCGCTGCGCCCGCATCTGGCCGTGGGCCTGCACTTCAACCTGACGGAAAGCCACGGCGGGATGTACCGGGCGCTGACCCTGAAGCAGGCCATTGCCCAGGCCTACCTGGGCCGCTGGACGCAGGCGCAGTGGCAGGCCGTCTGGCGCGAACAGCTCGACGCCTTCGAGGCCGCCATGGGCACGCCGCCGGACTTTATCGACGGCCACCAGCACGTCCACCAGCTGCCCGGCGTGCGTCAGGCGCTGCTGGCCGAAATCACTGCCCGCTATGCCGCGCACGAACGGCCCTGGCTGCGCTCCACCGCCCCGGCAGGGTGGCTGTGGTCGTATGCCAAAGCCTGCATCATCGCCGCCCTGGGCGGCTGGGCCGCCACCCGCTTGTGGCGCCATGCGGGGTTGGCGCTGAACCACGGCTTTGCCGGGGTCTACGGTTTCGACGCGCCCACGCCCGCCGCCTACCGCCAGCACATGCAGTCGTGGCTGCGCCAGGTGCAGCCGGGCAGCCTGATCATGTGCCACCCGGCCGCCGGGGTGGTGGAGGGCGACGCCATCGGCCAGCAACGGCCCAGGGAGTGCGCCTATCTGCTGGGCGACGACTTTGTGGCGGATTTGCAGGCGGGCGGCTGGCATATCCACCAAGGGGCGCAATTGCCTATAAATCAATAGCTGTTTCCGCAGATAAATAAACGACTTCAGGTATTTTTATATCTGAAATCATTGAAATATCAGCGGTAACAGCTCTCTTATTGATAAAAATTACAGATTCTGCGGGTCCACGTCGATCAGCCAGCGCACCACCGCCCGGTGCTGCTGCCGGACCTGGTGCAGCAGCGGCTGCCAGGCGTGCAAAAATTTTTGCAGGGCGCTGCGGCTGGGCGCCTCGATCAGCATCTGGGCGCGTTCCACGTTGGCGACCCGTTGCATGGCCAGGGGGATGGGCGGGTAGATGAACACCCCGGCCAGCGCGGGCAGCTGCCGGGCCTGCTGTGCGGCGGCGTGCAAAAATTTTTGCGCATCGTCCTGCGTTTTCGCATCCGAGCGCACCAGGGCCTGAAAGACGAAGGGCGGCATCCCGGCCTGCTGGCGCTCCTGCAACTGCTGCCGGGCAAAGCCGGGGTAGTCGTGGTGCTGCAAGGCTTGGTAGAGGGCATGTTCCGGCTGGTGGGTCTGAATCCACATCTGCGCCTGGCTGCCCTGCTGGCGCATGAAGGCGGCATCGCGCCCGGCGCGGCCCGCTGCCTGCATGAGCAGGGCAAACAGGCGCTCGGGGGCGCGAAAGTCGCTGCTCATCAGCGCCGCATCGGGGGCCACGGCGGCGACCAGGGTCATGCGGCGAAAGTCGTGTCCCTTGGCCACCATTTGCGTGCCCACCAGCACATCGACGCTGCCGTCGTGGATTTGCGCCAGCTGCTCCTGCAACTGGCCGGCGCCCTGGGTGGTGTCGGCATCCATGCGGGCGATGCGGGCGGGCTGCCCGTCCGGGCGCAGCACGTTGCGCAGCTGCTGCGCCAGCGCCTCCTGCAATTGCTCGGTGCCGTGGCCCAGGGCCAGGATGTCCGGGTTGCCGCATTGCGGGCAGCACCGGGGCACGGCCTGGCTGGCGCTGCAATGGTGGCAGCGCAGCCGCCGTTCGCCTTTGTGGAACACCTGGTGGGCGCTGCAATGGGGGCAGTCGCTTTTCCAGCCGCAGTTGCCGCACCACAGCACCGGGGCAAAGCCCCGGCGGTTGAGCAGCACCAGGCTTTGCTCGCCGCGCTGGATGCGCTCGGTGATCGCCTGCAGCAGCGCCGGGGCGAAGACCGTCGATTTCGGCTGCTGGCGCAGATTGACCAGATGCACGGCCGGCAGGGCCGCCGCCGCCACCCGGCTGGGCATGTCCAGGCGCTGGTAGCGGCCTTGCTGGCAGGCGTACCAGCTTTCCAGCGACGGGGTGGCGCTGCCCAGGATGACTTTGGCCCCGGCATCGCGCCCGCGCCACAGGGCCAGGTCGCGGGCCGAGTAACGCGCCCCTTCTTCCTGTTTGAAGCTGGGGTCATGCTCCTCGTCGACGACGACGACCTTCAGCCCCGGCAGGCTGGCCAGTACCGCCATGCGCGTGCCCAGCACGATGCGGGCCTGCCCGGTATGCGCGGCCAGCCAGTGCTTCAGGCGCTGCGCTTCGGTCAGGCCGCTGTGCAGGCTGACCACCGCCTGGGGGCCGAACCGGGGCACAAAGCGGCGCTCGAACCGCGCCAGCAGCTGGGGGGTGAGGTTGATCTCGGGCACCAGCACCAGCGCCTGGGCCTGCGGGTCGGCCTGCAGCGCCTGGGCGACGCTGTGCAGGTACACCTCGGTCTTGCCGCTGCCGGTGCTGCCGTACAGCAGGAAGGGGCCGGGGTGTTGTGCAATCTGCTGGCAAACGCTGACCTGCTCTGCGGTAAGCGCTACGGAATTTTCAGCGTCCTGCGTCGCCACCTGGGGTTTCTTTTTCGCGTGCAGGCGGCGGTTCAACTGCTCGCCCGTGAGTTTGCGCAGCGCCGGGGGCAAGGCCGTATGCACGATCTCGCCCACGCTGCGCTGGTAGTAGCGGGCGGCAAAGGCCACCAGCCGCTGCCAGGCCGCATCCAGCGGCGGCAGGGCGTCCAGCACCTCGGCCACCGGGCGCAGCACGACGCCCGGCGGCAGGGCCGCAGCGTGGGGTGCGGCCCAGGCCACGCCCATCAGCTCCCGCTGGCCCAAAGGCACACGCACCACCGTCCCTGCGGGCAAGGGCTGGTCATGGGTGTAGCTGAGGAGGCTGCCGACCTGGCTGTGCAAAGGGGTATGCACAGCGATGTGGATAACATGAGGGCCAGCGGGCAAGGTCACGGGGAGATTGGACTTTTCTGTGGATAACTTTGTGGGAAGTTTCCTTGCCACGGCACACGACACGACTGCGGCGACAGGAGAAGGAATTTATTACAAACCCAGTTTTTTAATAAAAATTATTAAAAATCAATTGGTTGAAATGAATCTTCGCGCTTTGGCGCTATTGAGTTTAAGGCTTGACAAGCCCTTGCCCGGATGGCTTGAAGTGTGCATAAGTGGAGCAGGCCGGCCCGTTTCAGATCCCCGGTTTTAGCGACAATTATCCCGTAGTTAGAACGTGTTTACGATCTTTTCATGGTGCCCGCAAGGCAGCCAACAGCCGCACTCGTTGTTGCGCGTTCTTAGAACCTGTTCACGATCTCCTGAGTAGCAGAGCCAGAAACGCCAAGTGGACGAACTGCAAACTGGTATTAAGCCATCGCTCGCAGTTCTTCCATAGCCTGCGGTTCTTCTCCAGCCACGCAAAGCTGCGCTCCACGACCCAGCGCTTTGGCATGACCTTGAAGCTGTGCAACTCGCTTCGCTTGGCGATCTGCACCGTCACAT
>NZ_JBHSEW010000019.1:0-37775 GCF_042654765.1 Comamonas nitrativorans
TCCCGAACAGGACAGTGAAACAGGTCTGCGCCGATGATAGTGCGGGTTCCCGTGTGAAAGTAGGTCATCGTCAGGCTCTTATAGCAAGGCAAACCCCCAGTCCCATAAAGACTGGGGGTTTTGTTTTTTGTAGCGTTTGTCGTGCGTCTGTGACCGATCTCGGGGTTGATTGGGGTTGAAAACGGCTGGCAATCAGCGCAAACAGCTATTGTTTGAGGAGTAGCTGGCCGTTCTGGAAAAGATGGATGCGCCCTTTGTCGAAGGGGGTCCAGACTTCGTTGTTGGTCAGCGGTGCGGTGACGATGACGGCCACCCGATCATTGGGGGTGGTGCAGGTGGAAAAATCCAGGCTGACGTCCTCGTCGCTCAGATGGGCGGTGGCAAAGGGGTGTCGGCGCTCGATGAAGCACAGGTCGGTGGTGGCGTGCGCCCACAGCGCTTCACCGTTGGAGAGCAGGAAGTTGAAGGTGCCGTGCGGGCTGATGCGCCGGGCCAGGTCTTGCAGGGTGATGCTCAGTTCGTGCAGGCTGGGCATACCAGCGTGGGATTTGGCCAGCTCCTGCATGATCCAGCAGAAGGCCCGTTCGCTGTCGGTGGTGCCGACGGGATGAAAGCGGCTGTGCAGCTTGGGTGCGAAGTCCACCAGATTGCCGTTGTGGGCAAACACCCAGTTCAAGCCCCAGAGTTCGCGCACGAAGGGGTGGCAGTTTTCCAGGGCGACCTCGCCCTGGGTGGCCTTGCGGATATGGGCGATGACGTTTTCGCTCTTGATGGCGTAGTTGCGGATCAACTGCGCGATGGGCGAGGTGCTGGCCCGCTCCCGATCGACGAACTGGCGCAGCCCCTTGCCCTCGAAGAAGGCGATGCCCCAGCCGTCCGTATGGTCCCCGGTGTTGCCGGCACGCTGGGTGAAGCCGGAGAAGCTGAAACGCACGTCGGTTGGCGTGTTGCAATTCATTCCAAGAAGTTGGCACATGGCAGGGCTGCTGGGGCAAAAACGCACAGTGTAGGTAAAAAAGAAGGCGCCCTGGGGCGCCTTCCTGGCTTTCCCTGCCCGGTGGGGCAGGGGGCGCGAAGGGTTAAGCCTGCGCAGCCGCCTTCACTTTCAGGCGCCAGGCGTGCAGCAGCGGTTCGGTGTAGCCGCTGGGCTGTTCCACACCCTTGAACACCAGGTCGCAGGCGGCCTGGTAGGCGGCGGATTGGTCATAGCGGTCGTGCATGCGCTGGTACAGCGGATCGCTGGCGTTCTGCTGGTCGACCTTGGCGGCCATGCGCTGGAAGGTGGCGCGGACCTGGCCTTCGGTGACGATGCCGTGCAGCAGCCAGTTGGCGACGTGCTGGCTGGAGATGCGCAGGGTGGCGCGGTCTTCCATCAGGCCGATGTCGTTGATGTCCGGCACCTTGGAGCAGCCCACGCCCTGGTCGATCCAGCGCACGACGTAGCCGAGGATGCCCTGGATGTTGTTGTCCAGCTCCTGCTGCTTTTCCTGCTCTGTCCACTTCGGGTCTTTGGCGACCGGCACTTGCAGCAGGTCGGCCAGGATGTTGTCGCGCTCGGTGTCGGCGCTGATTTTTTCCAGTTCTTCCTGCACGCTGGCCACTTTGACCTGGTGGTAGTGCAGGGCGTGCAGGGTGGCACCGGTGGGCGAGGGCACCCAGGCGGTGTTGGCGCCGGCCTTGGGGTGGGCGATTTTCTGCTCCAGCATGGCTTTCATCAGGTCGGGCATGGCCCACATGCCCTTGCCGATCTGGGCACGGCCGCGCAGGCCCATGGTCAGGCCGACCAGCACGTTGTTCTTTTCGTAGGCGGCCAGCCAGGCGCTGGTTTTCATGTCGCCCTTGCGGATCATGGGGCCGGCCTGCATGGCGGTGTGCATTTCGTCGCCGGTGCGGTCGAGGAAGCCGGTGTTGATGAAGGCCACGCGGGCCGGTGCGGCGGCGATGCAGGCCTTCAGGTTGACGGAAGTGCGGCGCTCTTCGTCCATGATGCCCAGCTTGACGGTGTCGGCGGGCAGGCCCAGCAGTTGCTCGACGCGGCCGAACAGTTCGTTGGCAAAGGCCACTTCGGCGGGGCCGTGCATCTTGGGCTTGACGATGTAGACGCTGCCGGTGCGGCTGTTGCGGATGCCGTTGGCGCCGTGGCCCTTGAGGTCATGGATGGCGATGGCGGTGGTGACCACGGCGTCCAGGATGCCTTCGGGGATTTCCTTGCCTTCCGTGCCCCACAGGATGGCCGGGTTGGTCATCAGGTGGCCCACGTTGCGCACGAACAGCAGCGAGCGGCCATGCAGCTTGACCGGCTGGCCGTTGGCGCCGGTGTAGACGCGGTCGGCATTCAGGCCGCGCGTCATGGTCTTGCCGCCTTTTTCAAAGGATTCGGTCAGCGTGCCCTTGAGGATGCCCAGCCAGTTGCTGTAGCCCAGCACCTTGTCTTCGGCATCGACGGCGGCGACGGAGTCTTCCAGGTCGAGAATCGTGGACAGGGCGGCTTCCACCACCACGTCGGCCACACCGGCAGCGTCGCTCTGGCCGATGGGGGTGGCCTTGTTGATGATGATGTCGATGTGCAGGCCGTTGTTCGTCAGCAGGATGCTGCTGGGTGCGGCGGCGTCGCCCTGGTGGCCGACGAACTGGGCCGCATCCTTCAGGCCGGTGCTGGCGCCGCCTTGCAGGCTGACGGCCAGCTGGCCGCCTTCGATGCGGTAGCCGGTGGCATCCTTGTGCGAGCCTTGGGCCAGGGGCGCAGCCTGGTCGAGGAAGTCGCGGGCGAAAGCGATCACTTTGGCGCCCCGGACCGGGTTGTAGCCCTTGCCCTTTTCCGCGCCGCCGTCTTCGCTGATGACATCGGTGCCGTACAGCGCGTCGTACAGCGAACCCCAGCGGGCGTTGGCGGCGTTCAGGGCGTAACGGGCGTTGGTGATGGGCACCACCAGCTGCGGGCCGGCGATTTTGGAGAGTTCGGCGTCCACGTTTTCCGTGGTGGTCTTGGCGCCCTGGGGCGGTTCGACCATGTAGCCGATCTGGCTCAGGAACTGTTTGTAGGCCGCCATGTCGGCGATGGGGCCGGGGTGGGCCTTGTGCCAGGTGTCCAGCTCGCGTTGCAGGCGGTCGCGTTCGGCCAGCAGGGCGGCGTTTTTCGGGGCCAGATCGCGCACGATGGCGTCGAATCCCTGCCAGAAGGCGGCGGAATCCACGCCGGTGCCGGGCAGAACCTGGGTGTTGATGAATTGGTGCAGCACGTCGGCGACTTGCAGGCCGTGGACGGTGGTACGAGCAGTCATGGATACCTCTTGAAAAATAAAAAATTTGAAAGCGTTGGGAGAGCCTGGGCAGTGCCCGCGTGCCGGTTCAGGGTGCCCACGGGGGCGGCGCAGCACGACAGGTCATATATAAGACTTCCCGGATGCTGGCACTGTATTAGAAATGGCCGGTGAAATAAACCGTGCGCATATCCTAGAACTCATGACTTTTCTGCAAAGGTGGCCCACACTTTAACCCTGGGCGGGGGTAGTGCCCGTATCTGATTCTTATTTTTAATAGCTGTAGCTGCTGGCTGGTATTGGCTTGCAGCTATATTTACTGCAATTTTTTAGCACCCTGGTGCAGTTATGGACAAACTAAAAGCTTTTGAGTCTTTCGTCTCTGTCGCTACCAAAGGCAGTCTGACCGCTGCGGCCAAGGCCGAAGGGGTGGCTCCGGCCATCATGGGGCGGCGGCTGGACGCGCTGGAGGAGCATCTGGGCGTCAAGCTCATGGTGCGCACCACGCGGCGCATCACGCTGACGCACGAGGGCAGCGCGTTTCTGGAAGATTGTCAGCGCCTGCTCTCGGACGTGAGCAATGCCGAGGCCAGCGTTTCTGCCGGTGGCGTCAAGGCCGCCGGGCATTTGCGCATCACCGCCCCGGCCGGGTTTGGCCGCCGCCACGTTGCCCCGCTGGTGCCGCGCTTTTACGACCGGCACCCGGAGGTGAAGATCTCGCTGAACCTGTCCGACCGCGTGGTCGATCTGGCCGCCGAGGGCTACGACTGCGCCGTGCGCGTGGGCGATCTGCCCGATTCGTCGCTGGTCAGCGTGCGGCTGGCCGACAACCGGCGCCTGTGCGTGGCCACGCCCGAGTACCTGGCGCGGCGCGGCACCCCGCAGCATCCGCACGATCTGGCGCAGCACGACTGCCTGACGCTGTCCAGCGATGCCTCGCAGACCCGGGGCTGGGCCTTTCGGGTGGAGCGCCCCGAGGGCGGCAGCGAAGTCGTCCACGTCAAGCCCGGCGGGCCGCTGGACTGTTCCGACGGGCAGGTGCTGCACGACTGGTGCCTGGGCGGCTGGGGCATTGCCTGGCGCAGCACCTGGGAGGTGGATGCGGAAATCGCCGCTGGCCGCCTGGTGCCGGTGCTGGACGATTTTGCCGCACCGCCCAATGGCATCTATATGATCTTCCCCCAGCGCAAACACATGCCGCTACGCGTGCGGCTGTGGATTGACTATTTGAAAATGCAGTACGAGCGCCCCGAGTTCTGGCGCCAGGGAGTAATTGCGTGATTCTCGAACCGTTTCTGGCCAGCCTGCACATCGTGGCCATTCTGGCGATGGTGGTGTTCTCCTCCAGTCAGGCGGCCCTGTGCCGGGAGGAATGGCTCAATGCCGCCGTGGTGCGCCGCCTGCTGCGCCTGGACTGGATTTTCCTGACGGCGGTGGCGCTGCTCCTGCTCTCGGGCGTGGCCCGGGTGGTGTGGGGCATCAAGGGCTGGCAGTGGTACGTCGGCCAGCCGCTGTTCCACGTCAAGATGACCCTGGTGCTGCTGACCCTGCTGATCGTCACGCGGCCCAGCCTGGCCATCCGCCGCTGGGTGCGCACGCTGGAGGCCAGCGGCGCCCTGCCCGGTGCGCAGGAGATCAACCGCGTACGCCGCGCCATCATGCTGCACACGCACGTCATGCCGGTGATCGCCGTGGTGGCCGTGTTCTGGGCGCGGGGGTGGTGAATTTGATAGCTTTTTCCGTTGGTAAATAAACGATTTCAACATCATTTGTATCTGAAGTTGTTTATTCATCAGCGGAAGAAGCTATTTTTTATCAGACTGTGGCTCATCCCACCTTCTTACCCATGGCAAAAGGAATTCACGCGCAGGAGGCTCTGGCCTTTGCAGCCCGGTTGAAGCAGGCATTGGAGGCCGCAGGGGTGCGCCCTTCGCCTGCCGTGGTGGCCAGTGAGTTCAACCTGCGTTATTGGGGCAAAAGCATCACCGCGCACACGGCCCGCGCCTGGCTGGCCGGGGTGGCGATTCCCATGCAGGACAAGATCCGTACCCTGAGCGACTGGCTGCACGTCAATCCCGACGAGCTGCGCTTCGGCCCCCGCACCGTGCCGGCCCTGCCTGCGGATGCGGACATCGCCCAGGCGCCGCTGAGCCTGCAAGACCGCGAAATGCTGGCGCAGTACCTGGCCCTGCCGCCTGCCCGCCGCAAAACCGTGCAGGAAGTGGTGGCCGCCCTGGCGGTGGCGGCGGCACATGCTCCGGCGGGGCGCCGGTAAGTATTCGAATAAGGAAACCGGCCCGATGTTGTCTGCCTGCCTACAGTGGGCTGTGCGGGCCGTGCGGGCTTGGCGGGGCACGTAAAATCCCCGCCCATGCTTCTTGTCAAACAGCAATTGCTCGCAGCCCTGGCTGGCGAGCTGGAACAACTCTCCCCCGGTGCGGGCGTCCGCGCCGCTTTTGAAAACCCCAAGGTGGCTGCGCACGGCGACTTGGCCTGCACGGCGGCCATGCAGTTGGCCAAGCCGCTCAAGCAGAACCCGCGTGCCCTGGGCGAGCAGCTCATGGCGGCCCTGCAGGCCACGCCGGCCTTCCAGCAGTGGGTGGAGGCGATCGAGATCGCCGGGCCGGGGTTTCTCAACATCCGCCTGAAACCCGCCGCCAAGCAGCAGGTGGTGCGCGAAGCGCTGGCGGAAGGTGCGAAGTTCGGCCAGCAGCCGCTGCGTGGGGAAAAAATGCTGGTCGAGTTCGTCTCGGCCAATCCCACCGGCCCGCTGCACGTCGGCCACGGGCGGCAGGCCGCGCTGGGCGATGCCATCTGCAACCTGTACGCCAGCCAGGGCTGGGCGGTGCACCGCGAGTTCTATTACAACGATGCGGGCGTGCAGATCGACACCCTGACCAAAAGCACGCAACTACGGGCCAAGGGCTTCAAGCCGGGCGACGACTGCTGGCCCACGGATGCGGACAACCCGCTGGCGAAGAACTTCTACAACGGCGACTACATCCAGGACATTGCCGATGCCTTCCTGGCCAAGGCCACCGTCCAGGCCGATGACCGCGCCTTCACTGCCAACGGCGACGTGGAGGACTACGACAACATCCGCCAGTTTGCCGTGGCCTACCTGCGCAACGAGCAGGACAAGGATTTGCAGGCGTTCAACTTGAAGTTCGACGAGTACTACCTGGAGTCCAGCCTCTACACCAACGGCCACGTCGAGGCCACGGTGCAGCGCCTGATCGCCAACGGCCACACCTACGAGCAGGACGGCGCGTTGTGGCTGAAGTCCACCGACTACGGCGACGACAAAGACCGCGTGATGCGCAAGCAGGACGGCAGCTACACCTACTTCGTGCCGGACGTGGCCTACCACATCCAGAAATTTGCCCGGGGCTTCACCAAGGTGGTGAACATCCAGGGCACCGACCACCACGGCACCATTGCCCGCGTGCGGGCCGGTCTGCAGGCGGCGGACGTGGGCATTCCCGCCGGTTACCCCGACTACGTGCTGCACACCATGGTGCGCGTGGTGCGCAACGGCGAGGAAGTGAAGATCAGCAAACGCGCGGGCAGCTACGTCACCCTGCGTGACCTGATCGAGTGGACGAGCAAGGACGCCGTGCGCTTCTTCCTGCTGAGCCGCAAGCCCGACACCGAATACACCTTTGACGTCGATCTGGCCGTGGCCAGGAACAACGACAACCCCGTGTACTACGTGCAGTATGCGCACGCCCGCATCTGCTCGGTGCTGCGCGGCTGGCGCGAGGACGGGGATAGGGCGGACAACGTGGCGGCCTTGCAGGACGTGGACCTGTCCCCCCTGCAAGGCGAACAGGCCCAGGCGCTGATGCTGCTGCTGGCCAAGTACCCGGAAATGCTCACCGCTGCCGCCCAGGGCAACGCCCCGCACGACGTGACCTTCTACCTGCGCGAGCTGGCTGCGGCCTACCACAGCTATTACGACGCCGAGCGCATCCTGGTCGAGGACGAAACCGTCAAGCTGGCCCGTCTGGCCCTGGTGGCCGCCACGGCCCAGGTGCTGGCCAACGGCCTGGCCATGCTGGGGGTCGATGCGCCCCGGCGCATGTAAAGGAGCGCTTGCCATGCGTCATCAGCAACAACGTGGCGGCACGATTCTGGGCTTCATCCTGGGGCTGCTGATCGGCCTGGGGATTGCCTTCGGCGTGGCGGTGTACGTCAGCAAAATTCCCATTCCCTTCGTCAACCGGGATGCGCAGCCGCACACCCCGCCCCAGCCCAACTGGAACCCCAATACCGCCCTGGGCGGCAAGGTGACGCCGCCGCCGGTGGCCCCCGCAGTGCCGGCAACGCCCGCCGATGCCCCGCCCGAAGCGGCACCGGGCACGGCGCCCGCTACGGCCACGCCCCCCGCGTCGGCCGACCCGCTGGGCGATCTGGCCCAGGCGCAGCTGCAAAAGGCCCAGGCCAAGGCCGCCGCTACCGATGGCTACCAATACTTCGTGCAGGTGGGTGCCTTCCGCAGCAAGGCCGATGCCGATGCCCAGCGGGCCAAGCTGGGCCTGCTCGGGCAGGAAGCCCGGGTCAGCGAGCGCGAGCAGAATGGCCGCCCGGTATTCCGGGTGCGCATCGGCCCCATGGACCAGCGGGCCGAGGCCGAGGCGTTGAAAAAACAGCTGGACGGCTCCGGCATGGATGCCGCCCTGGTGCGCATCCAGCGTTAGAAAGTGTGTGGTGCCGGGCGGGAACTGCTGGCCCGCCCGCCACTCCCAGCAGGGCTTTATTTTGGAGAAACCATTTATGAAACGTCGTGAATTTGCCCAGTTGGCCCTGCTTGGTGCCGTCCCTGCCGCATGGAGCCTGGGCGCCCAGGCCGACAGCGGCTATGTGACGCTCAAGCAGCCTGCGTCCGTGCTGGCGCCTAAGGGGCAGGTGGAGGTGGTGCAGTTCTTCTCCTACGGCTGCTCGCACTGCAAGAACTTCGATCCGATGTTCGAGGCCTGGCAAAAAACCGCCGCCAAGGATGTCAGCGTGCGCCTGGTGCATGTCGGCTTCAACAAGAACTTCGAGCCGCTGCAGCGCATTTACTACGCGCTGGAAAGCCTGGGGCAGGTGCCCGCCCTGCACGCCAAGGTGTTCAAGGCCTTCCAGGAGCAGAAAAAACGCCTCGACCAGCCCGACGTGCTGTTCCCCTGGGTGGCCGAGCAGGGCCTGGACCGCGCCAAGTTCGAAGCGGCCTACCAGTCGTTCAGCGTGGCCACGCAAATCCGCCAGGCCGTGCAGTTGCAGGACCAGTACCAGGTCGAGGGCACCCCGGCCATCGGCATTGCCGGGCGCTACTACACCGATGGTTCGATGGCCGGCGGCTTCGAGCAGATGGTGCAGATCACCAACCGCCTGATCGAGCAGGAGCGCAAGCGCGGCTGACCGGCCCGGGTACACCGGCATCGGCTTGCAAGGCCCGCTTCGGCGGGCTTTGTTGTTGCTGCGGCAGGGTCGCTACAATCGCACGCAAAAACCATGCCTAGCTTATGAAGCGCTTTTTTCCCCCCCTTTCCCTTTTCGCCGCAGCGTGCCTGACCGCCCATCTGGCGGCTGCGCCTGCCTGGGCCGAGCGGGCCGACCGCGACCAGCCCATGCACATCGAGGCCGACGCCCTGCGCCACGACGAGTTGCAGCAGACCAGCGTCTTTACCGGCAACGTGGTGATGACCAAAGGCTCCATCGTGCTGCGCGGCGCCCAGCTCGACGTGCGCCAGGATGCCCAGGGCTACCAGTACGGGGTGGTGACGGCGGCCAGCGGCCAGCGGGCCTTCTTCCGGCAAAAGCGCGACACGGCGGCGGGAGCGCCCGAGGAATACGTCGAGGGCGAGGCCGAAGTCATCGAATACGATGGCCGCAAGGACGACGTGCGCCTGCTGCGCCGCGCCCAGTTGCGCCGCTACACCGGCGGCAAACTGAGCGACGACATCACCGGCAGGCAGATCACCTACAACAACCTGACCGACGTGTTCACCGTCGATAGTCAGGCTGGCCAGGCCGCGCAGAACGGCAGCAGTTCCGGCGGCCAGGGCCGGGTGCGGGCCGTGCTGGCCCCCAAGGCCACGCCGCAGGCGCCCGCCCAGCCCGGCGTGCCGTTGCAGCCGACCGACCAACTCCCTGCCCCGCAAGAACCATGACCGAGATGCAAGCCACTGCCCAGGGCGCCGCCAGCCGCCTGGAGGCGCTGCACCTGGCAAAAACCTATGGCAAGCGCCAGGTCGTCAAGGACGTATCGCTGACGGTGAACAGCGGCGAAGTCGTCGGCCTGCTCGGCCCCAACGGCGCGGGCAAGACCACGTCGTTCTACATGATCGTCGGGCTGGTGCGCAGCGACGGCGGGGACGTGCGCATCGACGGCCAATCGGTGGCCCGCAGCCCCATGCACCAGCGTGCCCGCCTGGGCCTGTCCTATCTGCCGCAGGAGGCGTCGATCTTTCGCAAGCTCAACGTGCAGGACAACGTGCGTGCCGTGCTGCAACTGCAAAAGGACGCGGCGGGCAAGCCCCTGGGCAAGGACGAGATCGAGCGCCAGCTGACCGGCCTGCTGCAAGAGCTGCACGTCGAGCATCTGCGCGATGCGCCCGCGCTGGCCCTGTCCGGCGGCGAGCGCCGCCGCGTGGAAATCGCCCGCGCCCTGGCCACGCACCCGCGCTTCATCCTGCTGGACGAGCCGTTTGCCGGTATCGACCCCATCGCCGTGATCGAAATCCAGCGCATCATCGGCTTCCTGAAAGAGCGCGGCATCGGCGTGCTGATCACCGACCACAACGTGCGCGAAACCCTGGGCATTTGCGACCACGCCTGCATCATCAGCGACGGCACGGTGCTGACTCACGGCACGCCGCAGGAGATCGTGGACAACCCCGAAGTGCGCCGCGTCTACCTGGGCGACAACTTCCGCATGTAAGCCCATGGCTGGGGCCGCACCGCAACTGACCGTTCGTCCCAGTGCCCAGTTGCAGCTCACGCCGCAATTGCAACAGGCGCTGCGGCTGCTGCAACTGTCCAGCCTGGAGCTGCAACAGGAAGTGCAGCAGCAACTGCTGGACAACCCCTTTCTGGATGTGGATGACGCAGATGAAGCAGGGGCGGATGCCCCGGAAAAATCGGAAAACATAGCTGCTTCCGCTGATTTGGAAACGCTTTCAGAAACAAACGATGCTGAAATTCAATCTGTATCAGCGGAACAAGCTCCTGAATTAAGCGATCTGACCTGGGAGCTGGCCGCCGCCAACCCCGAAGACTGGGACGAAGACCGGCCCGGCCCGCGCAGCGCCGCCGCAGCCGATGACGCCGCCCCCAGCGCCTGGGAGCTGGCCGCCAGCAGCCCCACCCTGGCGGACTTTTTACACCAGCAGGCCGCCAACCTGCGCCTGACCGCGCCCGAGCGGGCGGCGCTGGAGTTTCTCATCGGCAACCTGCGCGAAGACGGCTACCTGGACGGCGACCTGCCCGAACTGGCCGGCACCCTGGCCCCCGATGCCGACGAGGAAACCCGCGACGCCCTGCTGCACACCCTGCAACTGGCCCTGGCCCTGCTGCACAGCATGGAGCCGGCGGGCGTCGGCGCCCGCAGCGTGGCCGAATGCCTGCGCCTGCAACTGCGCCACGCCGGGGCCGCAGAACCGCACGACCCCCTTTACCCCCTGGCGCTGGCCCTGTGCGAACAGCCCCTGGCCCTGCTGGCCCGCAAGGATGTGCGCACCCTGGCCCAGCGCTGCGCCGCCCCGCCCGAGCAGGTGGCGCAGGCGCTGCGCTGGATTGCCCGGCTGGAGCCCCAGCCCGCGCGGCGCTTTGTGCCGGTTGCGCACGCCACCCTGGTGCCGGACGTGCTGGTGCAGGCCAGCCGCCAGGGCCTGCGCGTGCAGCTCAACCCCGACGTGCTGCCGCGCCTGAACGTCCACGCCCTCTACGCCCAGGCCCTGCGCCAGCAGCGCGGCCACGCCAGCTACGCCGGGCTGCACGGCCAGTTGCAGGAAGCGCGGTGGTACGTGAAGAACCTGGCCCAGCGCTTCGACACCATCCTGCGCGTGGCCCAGGCCATCGTGCAGCAGCAGCGCGGCTTTTTCGAGCATGGGCCGGTCGCCATGCGCCCCCTGGTGCTGCGCGAAGTGGCCGAGCAATTGCAACTGCACACCTCCACCATCAGCCGTGCCGTGAACGGCAAGTTCATGGCCACGCCGCAGGGCACGTTCGAGTTCAGCTACTTCTTCAGCTCCGGCGTGCAGACCGACACCGGCGGCAGCACCTCCAGCACGGCGGTGCAGGCGGTGATTGCCCGGCTCATCGCCGCAGAAAATCCGCAAAAGCCGTTGTCCGACGCCAAGATTGCCGATCTGCTGGCCGCGCAAGGCATCGAATGCGCCCGCCGCACCGTTGCCAAATACCGCGAGGCGCTGCACATTCCCGCCACCAGCCTGCGCAAAACTGTCTGAGAACGCTCTAAACCCCTGCCGGGCGCTATGCTCGGCCCCACTTATGAACCAACTGCATCTGTTTTTGCCCTGCGCCGCCGGCGTCGAGGGCTTTCTGGCCGACGAGGTCCACGCCATCACCGGTGCCAGCGGGCAGGATCTGCTGGTCGGGCGCGGCGGCGTCATGCTGCGCGGCGCGTGGCGCGACGTCATGCTGCTCAACCTGCACAGCCGTCTGGCCCAGCGCGTGCTGGTCGAGCTGGCGCTGGCCGATTACCGCAACGAAAACGACATTTACCGCGCCACCTGCGAAGTCGCCTGGGAAATCTGGTTCGACCCGCAGCGCACCTTCAAGGTGGAAGTCACCGCCCAGCACAGCCCGCTGACCAGCCTGAACTTTGCCGCCCTGCGCGTCAAGGACGCCGTGGCCGACCGCTTCCGCACCAAGCGCCAGGGCGTGCGCCCCAGCGTGGATACGCACTACCCGGACGTGCGCGTGCATCTGCACCTGACCACCGACACGGCCACGCTGTATATCGACACCTCCGGCCAGGCGCTGTTCAAGCGCGGCTGGCGCGAGGACAAGGGCGATGCGCCGCTGAAGGAAACCCTGGCCGCCGCCATGATTGCCGCCACCGGCTGGAATCCGCACGGCGCCCATCCCCAGCCGCTGTACGACCCCTGCTGCGGCAGCGGCACGGTGGTGATCGAGGCGGCGCAGATCGCCCGCAGGATTCCCGCCGGCATCCTGCGCCGCTTTGCCTTTGAAAAGCTGCTGCCTTTCCAGAAACACGTCTGGGACGCCATGCTGGACGAGGCCGAGGCGCAGATTCTGGACGACAGCCCCGTGCCCATCTACGGCTCCGACATCGCCCACCGCATGGTGGACTTTGCCCAGCGCAACGCCGAACGCGCCGGCGTGGCGGAGACCGTGCAGTTGCGCGGCGGCGATGCCCTGCAACGGATGCCGCCCTGCGCCCAGCCGGGCGTGCTGCTGATGAACCCGCCCTATGGCGAACGCATTGCCGCTGCCGGGGTGGCCGGGCGCAGCGCCCATGAGCGCATGGACGTGGTGGAACGCGCAGGCCGCGAAACCGCCCAGACCGAGGACGGCGTGGAGTTTTTCAGCCAGCTGGCCAGCCACTGGAAGAAGCATTACAGCGGCTGGAGCGCCTGGATGCTCACCCCCGACCTGAAGCTGCCCGGCAAGATGCGCCTGAAGGAAACCCGCCGCACGCCGCTGTGGAACGGCCCCATCGAATGCCGCTTGTTCCGCTTCGACCTCGTCGCCGGGGCGCACAAACCCCGCAAGGATGCGCAGGGCGCACAGGACGGGGCAGGCGCCGCATGAAAATTCTTTTGCGCTGGCCGCAATGCAATGCAGGCTACACCGGCCCCCGGCCGCGCCCGGTGGTGCTGGACACCAACGTGGTGCTGGATTTGCTGGTGTTCGACGACCCGCTGGTGCAGCCCATCCGCCACCTGCTGGAACAGGGCCAGTTGCGCTGGATTGCCGACGAAGCCCAGCGCATCGAGCTGGGCCGGGTGCTGACCTACAGCAAGGTCGCCCCGCGCGTGGCCTTCTATGAAAAAACGGTGGAGGGCGTCCTGGCCGCCTTCGATGCCGGCACGCAGATGGTGCCCACGGCCCCCAAGGTGCGCTTTACCTGCACCGACCCGGACGACCAGCACTTCCTCGACCTGGCCGCCCAGCACCGGGCGCTGCTGATCAGCAAGGACAAGGCGGTGTTGAAACAGCGCAAGCGGTTGGACACCTGGTTTGGCGCGACGATCGGGAACATGCTGGTGCTGGAAACGGCCAGCGCTGGTGCTTCTTAAAAAAGAGCTTTTTCCGCTGGTATTCAATGGTTTTCAGATAGTTTTTATTCTGAAAACAATCAATAACCAGCGGTAGAAGCTATTTTTTTGCTATTTCTCGTCTCTTTCCGGCGTCATTCCAGCGCCGTTTCTGCCAGCGTCCCCTGCAAAAAGGCCCGCTCCAGCAGCGTCCCCAGGCCCGCGCGGGCCACGCGGCCACGGCGTTCGGCGTCGGCCAGTCCGGTGAAGGCGGCAATCCAGAGTTCCGTCAGGGCAGCGGCGCTGAAGTCGATGCGGAATACGCCCTGCTGCTGGCCGCGCAGGAAAAAGGCGTCCATCCGTGCGTCCCAGGCGGCGGCGGAGGCATCGGACAGGCTGGCGTCCGCCTCCTTCCAGTAATAGGTCAGAAAAGCGGCCAGCTCCCGGTGTTCGAGCTGGAGCGCCGTCAGGCGCCGCAGGGCTTCGATGGGGTCGTCCTCGTCCAGCCGGGCCTGTTGCAGCAGGTGATCCATGGTGTCCATGCTGTGCGCGATCAGGCGGGCCACCAGTTGTTCGCGGGTGCGGCAGAAGCGGTACAGCGTGGCCTTGCTCACGCCGATGGCCTTGGCCAGCTCCTGCAGCGAAGCACGCGGCTGGGTGACCAGGGCCAGGGCCAGGGCGGACAGGGTGGCGGCGTCTTGCGGGGAAGTGGTGGCAGTCATGGGGCAGCGGCCCGCAGCGGGGCGGGAAAGTGAAACCGGAAAGCTTCAAATTTAACGGGAATCGGGGGATAAGGCCAAAAAAGCATATTTCTCACCCGAGAAAATCTATTTTGGTTTTAATGAATCATATTTGATTCATTTGGTATTTATGTGTACCATGCCGACCTTTCCAATGTGAAGGGATGGCAGGAATGAAGCTGCATACAACTTGGCGGTGGCGGCCCGTGGCCGCTGCGGCGGTGGCGGCGCTGGTGGCAGGCTGTGGGCAAGACCCGGCCGGTGGCAACACGCAGCGCCAGGAGCCGGTGGCGGTGGACGTGGTGACGGTGCAGCCCCAGGCGCTGACGCTGCACAGCGAGCTGCCGGGCCGCATCGAGCCGGTGCGCGTGGCCGAGGTGCGGGCGCGGGTGGCGGGCATCGTCTTGCAGCGCCACTTCGAGGAAGGCGCGGACGTGCAGGCCGGGGATGTGCTGCTGCGCATCGACCCGGCCCCGCTGCGCTTGGCGCTGGCCCGTGCCCGGGGCGATCTGGCACGGGCGCAGGCTGCGCTGGTCGAGGCGCAGGCGCTGGTGCGCCGTTACGAACCGCTGGTGGCGGTGGACGCCGTGAGCCGCCAGGACTTCGAGGCGGCGCAGGCCGCCCTGGGCAGCGCCCGGGCCGCCCGCCAGTCGGCCCAGGCCGAGGTGGATGCGGCCCAGTTGAATCTGGACTACGCCACGGTGCGGGCGCCGATTTCCGGGCGCATCGGCCGGGCGCTGGTGACCGAAGGCGCCCTGGTCGGCCAGGGCGAAGCCACGCCGCTGGCCGTGATTCAGCAGCTCCAGCCGGTGTATGCCGATTTCCAGCAACCGGCGGCCCAGGCGCAGCCACTGGCCAGGGGCACGCCGCTGGTGCTGACGGTGGACGGCGCAGGTCGCCAGCATGAAGGGCAGTTGCTGTTTGCCGATGCGGCAGTGGACCGCAGCACCGGCCAGATGACGCTGCGCGGCCAGTTCGACAACCGGGACGGCCTGCTGCTGCCCGGCATGTACGTGCGCGTGCAGATGGCGCAGGGCACCGACCCGGCGGCCCTCCTGGTGCCGCAACGCGCCGTGCAGCGCGGGGCCGACGGCGCGGCCAGCGTGCTGGTGGTGGACGGGCAGGACACGGTGCAGGCGCGGCCCGTGCAGACCGGGGCCATGCAGGCCGGACAGTGGCACATCACCCACGGCCTGCAGGCCGGTGAACGGGTGGTGGTGGGCCACATGGCCGCCGCGCAGCCGGGCGCGAAGGTGCAAGCCGTGGCAGCGCCTGCGGCCCTGGCCGGGAAGGAGTAAGCCATGTCCCGCTTCTTTATCCACCGCCCCAATCTGGCCTGGGTGGTGGCGATTTTCATCACCCTGGCCGGGCTGCTGGCGCTGCCGTCGCTGCCCGTGGCGCAGTATCCCGAGGTTGCGCCGCCGCAGATTTCCATCATGGCCAGCTATCCCGGCGCGTCCGCCGAGGTGGTGATGGAGTCGGTCACCAGCGTGATCGAGGAGGAACTGAACGGCACCCGGGGCTTGCTGTATTTCGACTCGTCCAGCGGCGCCACCGGGCAAGCCGAGATCACCGCCACCTTTGCGCCGGGCACCGACCCCGCGCTGGCCCAGGTGGAGGTGCAAAACCGCATCAAAAAGGCCGAGCCGCGCCTGCCCGCGCCGGTGTTGCAGATGGGCTTGCAGGTGGAGCAGGCCAGCGCCAACTTTCTGCTGATCTATTCGCTGACCTACAAGGATGCGGCCAGCGGCAAGAGCACGGTGGCCCTGGCCGACTACGCGGTGCGCAACATCAACAACGAAATCCGCCGCGTGCCCGGCGTGGGCAAGGTGCAGTTCTTCAGCGCCGACGCGGCCATGCGGGTGTGGGTGGACCCGCAAAAGCTGCTGGGCTACGGGCTGGCGATCACCGACGTGAACGCGGCCATCGCTGCGCAGAACATGCAGGTGCCCGCTGGCAGCTTCGGCGGCCAGCCGGGTGCGCCGGGGCAGGAGCTGACGGCCACCATCGCCGTCAAGGGCACGATGAATACGCCCGAGGAGTTCGGCCAGATCGTGCTGCGTGCCGATGCCAATGGCGCAGCGGTGCGGCTGGCGGACGTGGCGCGGCTGGAGCTGGGCCAGCTGGACTACAGCTTTTCCTCCCGTGAAAACGGCCTGCAGGGCGTGGCTGCTGCCGTGCAGCTGGCCCCCGGCGCAAATGCGCTGAAAACCGCCGAGGCCGTGAAGGCCCGGCTGGCCGAGCTGGCGCAGAACCTGCCGGACGACATGGCGTATTCCGTGCCCTACGACACCTCGCGCTTTGTCGAGGTCGCCATCGGCAAGGTCATCCAAACGCTGGCCGAGGCCGTGGTGCTGGTGTTCTTGGTGATGTGGCTGTTCCTGCAGAACCTGCGCTACACGCTGATTCCCACCATCGTCGTGCCCGTGTGCCTGGCGGGCACGCTGGCGGTGATGTATGCGCTGGGCTTTTCGGTGAACATGATGACTATGTTCGGCATGGTGCTGGCCATCGGCATCCTGGTGGACGACGCCATCGTGGTGGTGGAGAACGTCGAGCGCCTGATGGCTGAGGAGGGGCTGAGTCCGTTCGACGCCACGGTCAAGGCCATGCAGCAGGTGTCGGGCGCCATCGTCGGCATCACGCTGGTGCTGGTGGCGGTGTTTTTGCCGCTGGCCTTCATGAGCGGCTCGGTGGGGGTGATCTACCGGCAGTTCTCGCTGTCGCTGGCGGTGTCCATCCTGTTTTCGGGCTTTCTGGCGCTGACCTTCACGCCCGCGCTGTGCGCCACGCTGCTCAAGCCCATCCCGCAGGGCCATCACGACGAGAAAAAGGGCTTCTTCGGCTGGTTCAACCGCCGCTTTGCCGCGCTGACCGAACGCTTTGCGGGCCTGAACCAGCGGCTGGTGCGGCGCACCGGGCGCTACATGCTGATCTATGCGGCCATCGTCGGCCTGCTGGGCGCGGTCTATACGCGCATGCCCGAGTCCTTTGTGCCTTACGAGGACATGGGCTACTACATCGTCGGCGTGCAGCTGCCGCCCGGCGCGACCGAGGCGCGTACCGTCGTCATGGTGCGCGAGATGGAGGACTACGCCCTGGCTCGCCCCGCTACCGACAAGGTGGAGTTCCTGATGGGCTACAGCTTCGCGGGCATGGGGCAGAACGCGGCGCTGGCCTTCGTCACGCTCAAGGACTGGTCGGTGCGCTCGCCCGCGCAGGCTTCGTGGTTCGAGGTGCAGGCGTTCAACCAGCGCTTTGCCAGCATCCGCGACGGCACGGTGATGGCGCTGGACCCGCCGCCCATCGACGGCCTGGGCAATTCCGGCGGCTTTGCCCTGCGCCTGCAAGACCGCGCCAACCTGGGCCGCGCGGCGCTGGTGGCGGCGCGGGACGAACTGCTGCAAAAAGCCAATGCCTCGCCCGTCATCGCCTACGCCATGGTGGAAAACCTGGAGGATGCGCCGCAATTGCGCCTGGACATCGACCGCCGCAAGGCCCAGGCCCAGGGCGTGGATTTCAGCGCCGTCAGCGCCGTGCTGGGCACGGCCTACGGCTCGGCCATCATCAACGAGTACCCCAACGCAGGCCGCCTGCAGCGCGTGGTGGTGCAGGCCGATACGCCTGCGCGGGCGCTGCCGCAGGACATTCTCCAGCTCTACGTGCCCAATGCCCGTGGCGAGCAGGTGCCGCTGGCCAGCTTTGCCACGGTGGACTGGGAGACGGGGCCGGTACAGATCTCGCGCTACAACGGCTTTGCGGCCTTCCGCATCTCGGGCGACGCCAACCCCGGCTACACCACCGGCCAGGCGATGGCCGAGCTGGAGCGCATCGCTGCCGAATTGCCGCCGGGCATCGGCTACGAGTGGACGGGCCTGTCCTACCAGGAGCGGGCCGCAGGTGCGCAGGCGCCCAAGCTGTTTGCGCTGGCCATCGTCGTGGTCTTTCTGCTGCTGGTGGCGCTGTACGAGAGCTGGAGCATTCCCGCCGCCGTGATGCTGATCGTGCCCATCGGCGCACTCGGCGCTGTGCTGGCGACCTGGGGCGTGGGGCTGTCCAACGACGTGTATTTCAAGGTCGGCCTGATCACCATCATCGGCCTGGCAGCCAAGAACGCCATCCTGATCGTGGAGTTCGCCAAGGAGCTGCACGAGCAGGGCCACACGCTGGCGGACGCCGCCTGCCAGGCTGCGCGGCTGCGCTTTCGGCCCATCGTCATGACCTCGCTGGCCTTCATCCTGGGCGTGGTGCCGCTGGCGCTGGCCTCGGGCGCGGGGGCATCCAGCCAGGTGGCCATCGGCATCGGCGTGATCGGCGGCATGTTGTCGGCCACGCTGCTGGGCGTGGTGTTCGTGCCCATCTTCTTCGTCTGGGTGCTGTCGCTGCTCCGGCGCAAGGCCCCTGCTCCGACCCTCTGCGCAGAGTGAACAACAGAATGACTGCAAGACTCACCACCCGCACGACCCGCCTTACCGCTTGGGCGGCCACCCTGTTGTTGGCGGGCTGCTCGCTGGCGCCCGTCCACCAGCGGCCGGACGCACCCATCCCCACCCAATGGCCCGGCCAGGGGGCGGCGGCACAGCCGTCGTCCGCCGCCATGCTGGGCTGGCAGGCCTTCATTGCCGACGCCAAGCTGCGCCAGCTGGTGGAACTGGCGCTGGCCCACAACCGCGACCTGCGCCAGACCCTGCTCGACGTCGATGCGGCCCGCGCCATGTACCGCGTGCAGCGTGCCGACCGGCTGCCCGGCGTGGACGTGCAAGCAAATGGCACCCGCCAGCGCGTGCCGGGCGACCTGAACGGCACGGGCCAGCCCGCCACGCAAAGCAGCTACCGGGTGGGCGTTGGCCTGGCCGCATTCGAGCTGGACCTGTTCGGCCGCGTGCGCAGCTTGTCCGAATCCGCGCTGAACGAATACCTGGCGACCGAGGAGGCAGCCAGGAGCGCCCGCATCAGCCTGACGGGCGAGGTCGTGCAGGCCTATCTGGCCCGTGACGGTGCGCAGCGCCAGCACCGGCTGGCCGAGCGCACGCTGCACAGCCGCGAAGCCGTGCTGCGCCTGACGGCGGCCCGCCGCGCGGCAGGCACGGCCAGTGCGCTCGACCACCAGGACGCCCTGGGCCTGGCCCGGCAGGCCCGGGCCGAGCTGGAGCGCACCGAGCGGGCCTTCCGCCAGGCCGACAACGCCCTGCTGCTGCTTTCGGGCGTGACCGATCTGTCGCCCTATCTGCCCGGGCAGCCGGGGGCGGCGTCTGTGCTGGTGCAGGACATCGCCCCCGGTGCGCCAGCGGCGCTGCTGGCCCACCGCCCCGACATCCAGGCGGCCGAGTACCGGCTGCGTGCCCGCCACGCGGACATCGGCGCGGCGCGGGCCGCGTTCTTTCCGCGCATTGCGCTCACCGGCTTCCTGGGATCGTCGAGTGCGGAGCTGTCGGAGCTGTTCCGCTCCGGCCAGCGGGCGTGGTCGTTTGCGCCCCAGATATCGCTGCCCATCTTCGACGGTGGCCGCAACCAGGCCCAGCTCGACCTGGCGACGGTGCGCCGCGACATGGCGGTGGCCGCTTACGAGCGGGCCATCCAGACCGCGTTCCGCGAAGTGGCCGATGCCCTGGCGGCCACCGACACGCTGCGCCGCGAGGAGGCCGCGCACCGGGCGCTGGCCGAAAGCAGCCGGGAAACCCTGCGGCTGGCCGAGGCCCGCTACCGGGCGGGCGTGGACGATCAGCTGCGCTACCTGGAGGCCCAGCGCAACGCCTTCGCCAGCGAAAGTGCCTGGATCGACGTGGCAACCCGGCGCCAGATCGCCCTGGCCGGGCTGTTTCGCGTTCTGGGCGGCGGCTGGCATGAGCGCGTGGATGGCATCAGCGGAGGGAAACAAGGCGGGGAAAGGTCATGAAAAAATAGCTTGTTCCGCTGATATTCAATGGTTTTTTGATGATTTTCAATTCAAAAACAAGTATCAATCAGCGAAAGAAGCTATTTTTTATAGAGCATCGCTTCTTTGGTGATCAGGCACGCGGCAGGGCAGCGTATTGACCGACCTGCTCGGGCAGTTTGAAGCCTGCCACCACTTCGGCCAGCGCATGGGCCTGCTGTTGCAGCGACTGGGCCGCTGCCGTCGCTTCTTCCACCAAGGCGGCGTTCTGCTGTGTGGCCTGGTCCATGTGGCTTACGGCAGTGCCGACTTCGGCAATGCCGGTGCTTTGTTCCTGGCTGGCGTTGCTGATTTCGGCCACGATGGTGTTCACCTGCCGGATGCTGTCCACCACCTGGGCCATGGTGGCGCCGGCGTCCTGTACCTGACGGCTGCCGCTGGCCACCTGCGTTACGGAATCTTCGATCAGCCCCTTGATTTCCTTGGCCGCCTCGGCACTGCGCCCGGCCAGGGTGCGCACCTCGGAGGCGACCACGGCAAAGCCCCGGCCCTGTTCGCCCGCGCGGGCGGCCTCGACGGCGGCGTTCAGCGCCAGGATGTTGGTCTGGAAGGCAATGCCGTCGATGACGCTGATGATGGCCTCGATCTTGCGGGACGATGCCTCGATGCCGCCCATGGTCTGCACCACCTGACCGACCACGTTGCCACCCTGCACGGCGATATCGGAGGCGTCGTGCGCCAGGGTACGTGCCTGCTGGGCATTGGCGGCGTTCTGCTGCACGGTGGCGGTGAGTTCTTCCATCGCCGCCGCGGTTTCTTCCAGGCTGCTGGCCTGCTGCTCGGTGCGCGACGATAAATCCTGGTTGCCCAGGGCAATCTCGGTGGTGGCCACGCGCACGTTTTCTGCGGCGGCGCGGATTTGCAGCAGCACGGCGGCAATCTTGTCGGCGAACTGGTTGAAGGCCAGGGCGATCTGCGCCAGCTCGTCGGTGCCGCTGGCATCCATGCGGCGGGTCAGATCGCCCTCGCCGCTGGCAATGTCGGCCAGGGCGTCGCGCACCAGCGGCAGGCGGCGCAGCAGGCGCGTGACGAGGACGGCCATCAGCACCATCGCCGCTGCAAGGCTCAACAGGGTGATGCCTCCGGCAGTCATGCCCAGCTCGCTCAAATCCTTCAGCGCAGTGGCCTTGTGGACGGCGATGGACAGCAGCCACGGCGTGCCTGGCACCGGGGCGGCGAAGAACAGGTAGGCATCCTTGTCCACGGTCTGCTCGATGTGCCCGGTACCGCTGCTGGCCAGGGCGGTGAGCTGCGCCAGGGTCAGCGACGGTGCCAGGGCGGACAGCGGCTGCTGCGCCAGCTCCTTGCGCGGATGGGCCAGGATGGTGCCGGTACCGGTGTCCAGCAGAAAGGCGAAGCTGCCCGTCCCGGCGTGGATGGTCTTGACCTTGTCCACGATGGTGTTGAGCAGCACGTCCGCCCCGGCGACGCCGATGGTCTGGCCGTTTTCGATGATCGGCTCCACCAGCGTCAGCGTCAGGTCGCCGCTGGCGGCGTCCACGTAGATCGGTGTTAGCGCGGGCTTGCCCGCCGCCACGGCCTGCTGGTACCAGGGGCGCTGCGTGCCGTCATAGTCCGGCGGGTTGGGCGAGGTGAAGAAGTTGCGCTTGTCGGCCATGACGGCGTAGGCATCGTCCAGCCCGGCCGCCACGATCATGTGCAGAAAGGGCACGGGGTCGTCTGCATGGACGATGGTCTTGATGGCGCCGGTCATCTGCTGCTTGTCCTGCACCCATTGCTGCACCTCGGTCGCGTATTGGCGTGACTGGCTGGAAATGCGGTCGTCCAGCTCCTGCAACAGGTTGCCGCGCACCACCAGAAATGCCGCGCCAGCCAGCAGCAGCATGGACAGGGCGGTCACGCCGACGCTGGCCGCCAGCATCCGGAAGCGTAAAGAATGGAACATGAAGCTTTCCTTGTCGAGGGTGGATGTGGGATACCGACCGGCGTGGCGGCGAACCGCAACGCGCCGAAAACAGCGCTTCTGGCGTGCTTCAGTTCCGGGGCAAGGCGGCGTATTGGCCCGCCTGTTCCGGTAGCTTGAAACCCGCCACCACTTCGGCCAGCGCATGGGCCTGTTGTTGCAGCGATTGCGCGGCCGCCGTGGCCTGTTCGACCAGCGCGGCGTTCTGCTGTGTGGCCTGGTCCATGTGGGCGATGGCGGTGCCGACTTCGGCAATGCCGGTGCTTTGCTCCTGGCTGGCGGTGGTGATCTCGGCCACGATGGTGTTCACTTGGCGGATGCCATCGACCACCTGGGTCATGGTCGAGCCGGCATCCTGCACCTGGCGGTTGCCGCTGCTGACCTGGGCGACCGATTCGTCGATCAGGCCCTTGATCTCTTTCGCGGCGGTGGCGCTGCGCTGCGCCAGGGTGCGCACCTCGGAGGCCACCACGGCAAAGCCGCGGCCCTGTTCCCCGGCGCGGGCGGCTTCGACGGCGGCATTCAGCGCCAGGATGTTGGTCTGGAAGGCAATGCCGTCGATCACGCCGATGATGTCGCTCATCTTGCGCGAGGAGGTTTCGATGCCGCTCATGGTCTGCACCACCTGCCCCACGGCCTCGCCGCCGTGGCTGGCGATGTCGGAGGCGCTGCGGGCCAGCTCGTTGGCCTGACGCGCGTTGGCGGCGTTCTGCTGCACGGTGGCCGTGAGTTGCTCCATCGCCGCAGCGGTTTCCTCCAGGCTGCTGGCCTGCTGCTCGGTGCGCGAGGACAAGTCCTGGTTGCCCATGGCGATTTCGGTACTGGCCACGCGCACGTTGTCGGCGGCGGCGCGGATTTGCAGCAGCACCCCGGCAATCTTGTCGGCAAACTGGTTGAAGGCGCGGGCAATCTGCGCCAGCTCGTCGGTGCCGCTGGCATCCATGCGGCGGGTCAGATCGCCCTCGCCGCTGGCGATGTCGGCCAGGGCGTCGCGCACCTGGGGCAGGCGGCGCAGCAGGCGGCTGACGCCGATGGGCAGCAGCACGGCTGCGGCTACGGTGCAGACCAGGGTGATGAGCGCTTCGAGTTGCAGCAGTTCGCGCAGGGACGCCTGGGCATCGGCCTTGTCCACGGCAATGCCCAGCGTCCAGGGAGCGCCCTCGACGCGGGCGGCGTAAACGAGCTGCGTGGCGCCGTTCACATCCACTTCGGTGCGGCCCCCGGATTGGGCCAGTCCGGCCATGAGCGATGCCGTCAGCGCCGGGGCGATGGCGGTGGCGGGTTTCAGCACCAGCTCGGCATTGGCGTAGGCCAGGATGTTGCCGGCGTCGTCCAGCAGGAAGGCAAAGCTCTTGTCCGTGGCACGGATGCCATTGACCTTGCGGGTCACGCTGTCCAGGTGCATGTCGGTGCCGACGATGGCGGTGAGACGGCCGGCCTCGGTCACGGGTTCGGCGAAGGTGATCGTCAGCTTGCCGGTGGTGGCATCCACGTAAGGGGCGGTCACCACCGCCTTGCCTGCGGCAGCGGTTTCCTTGTACCAGGGGCGTTCGGTGCCGACGTAGCTGTCGGGCATGGGGTGCGGGAAGACGTGCGGGCCGTGGGCGTAGACGAAGTAGGCATCGTCAAAATCCCCGGCCTGCTTGGCCGCCAGCAGGAAGGGCACGGGTTCGTCCTTGCCCACGGCCTGCTGGATGGAGCTGGTGATGCGCTGCTTTTCGCGCACCCATTCGGTCAGTTCGGCGGCGTGCAGATGGGTGAGCTGGCCGATGCGCTGGTCGAGCGATTGCTCTGCGTTGCTGCGCACGGAAAGAAAGGTTGCCAGCGCCAGGGCCAGCAGGGACACAGTGGTGATGGCGACGCAAATGCCGATCAGGCGGGCACGCAGGCTATGGAACATGACAATGGCTCCGAATGTTGCTATAGATAAAACTAAAATGTACCCAAAGATTTTTGCGCCACGCACGAGAATCGGGCTTTATCAGTGAAACCGACAATACCGACCGTACGGCTTCACCGACACCGGCGCTGGTCGGAGCCAGCCGCGACGCACCTCCACTATGTCGCAATGGCGACATAGTGTCATCAGGGGGGTATACCAGGGATGCGCTGCGGCGCGGGATGCGGGATAGGGGCTGCCGTCCCGCAGCCCCCCCGGTTGCGCAGAGGCAGGCGGTGCGTGCAGGGCGGGTTAGCGCAGCTGGAGCTGGGAGGGCGGCGGCAGCTTGAAGCCTGCCACCACTTCGGCCAGTGCATGGGCCTGCTGCTGCAGCGACTGGGCGGCGGCCGTGGCTTCTTCCACCAAGGCGGCGTTTTGCTGGGTGGCCTGGTCCATGTGCGTCACGGCGGTGCCGACCTCGGCAATGCCGGTGCTTTGCTCCAGGCTGGCGTTGCTGATCTCGGCCACGATGGTGTTCACCTGCCGGATGCTGTCCACCACCTGGGCCATGGTGGCGCCGGCATCCTGCACCTGGCGGCTGCCGCTGCTGACCTGGGCGACGGATTCGTCGATCAGCCCCTTGATCTCTTTCGCGGCAGTGGCGCTGCGTTGCGCCAGGGTGCGCACCTCGGAGGCCACCACGGCAAAGCCGCGCCCCTGCTCGCCCGCACGGGCGGCTTCGACGGCAGCGTTCAGCGCCAGGATGTTGGTCTGGAAGGCGATGCCGTCGATGACGCCGATGATGTCGCTCATCTTGCGGGACGATGCCTCGATGCCGCCCATGGTCTGCACCACCTGACCGACCACGTTGCCGCCATGCACGGCGATATCGGAGGCGTCGTGCGCCAGGGTACGTGCCTGCTGGGCATTGCCGGCGTTCTGCTGCACGGTGGCCGTGAGTTCTTCCATCGCCGCCGCGGTTTCTTCCAGGCTGCTGGCCTGCTGCTCGGTGCGCGAGGACAAATCCTGGTTGCCCAGGGCAATCTCGGTGGTGGCCACGCGCACGTTTTCTGCGGCAGCGCGGATTTGCAACAGCACGGCGGCGATCTTGTCGGCAAACTGGTTGAAGGCCAGGGCAATCTGCGCCAGCTCGTCCTTGCCGGTGGCATCCATGCGGCGGGTCAGATCGCCCTCGCCGCTGGCAATGTCGGCCAGGGCATCGCGTACCTGGGGCAGGCGGGCAAGCAGGCGGTGCATGGCAAATGTCAGCAAGACCGCCGCTGCCGCCGCGCACAGTACGGCGATGACGATGGCAATTTTGATTAGCTGGCGGATGGGGGCGGTGGCCTGCGCCTTGTCCATGGCAACGGCCAGCATCCACGGGGTGCCCGTGACCGGTGCGACGTAGAGCAGTTGTTCGGCGCCGTCGATCACGGTGTCGGCGCGGGCGCCGCTGCGGGCCAGGTCGGCCAGAAATGCGGGGGTCAGGGCGCTGGCCAGGGCGGTGGCCGGCTGGAGTACCAGCTCCGGGCGGGCGTGGGTCAGGATGCGGCCCTGGTCATCGAGCAGCATGGCGAAGCTCTGGCTTTGCGGGCGGATGGTCTTGATTTCTTCCGTGACGGAGTCCAGGAACAAATCCGCGCCGATCACGGCCCGCACCTGCCCCGCAGGGCCGACCGGGTGGGCCAGCGTGACGGTCAGGCGTCCGGTGCCGACGTCGGCATACGCCGGGGTGATGACGGCTTGCCCGGCCTGGGCGGCCTGGCGAAACCAGGGGCGCTGGGTGCCGTCGTAGTCCGGCGGCAAAGCCATGTCGGTGGACAGGTGGCGCTTGTCGCTGAAGGAGAAAAAAACCGTATCGAACCCGCCGGAGCGTTTGGCCTGTTCCAGGAACGGGGCCAGGTGTTCCTCATGCTCCAGCGGCTCCAGGGCGGCAACGCTGCGCTGCTTGTCATGCACCCAGCGGGCTAGGTCCTTGGCGCTGGTGCGGGTGAGCAGACTGGTTTGCGTGTCGAGCGAGGACAGGGTGTTGGCCTGGATGAAAAACACGGTCACCAGTGCCAGGGCGACCAGAGAGAGCACCGTGATGGCAACGCCAATGGCCATCAGACGTGCGCGAAGACTTAGCAGCATGAATAAGCGCCTAAAAAAGAAAGGAGGCGCATCCTAACAAAGGGTTAACCCTATGTAAAACCAGAAAATCTATGCTGTCCCTGTTTGTTATAGCGAAAAAATTTTCGGGCCGTGGCAATCCGGGGATGCCCTGAGCAGGCCCTACCATTGCAGCGTTGCTGAATGTGTTGAAAAGGATCGTATGCCCGCTTCTGTTTTGCCCCGTGCTGCCCTGGCCAGTACGCTGGACACCACCCGTATCGACGACACGCGCATCAAGGCCGTGCGTCCCCTGATCACCCCGGCCATCCTGCAGGAATGGCTGCCGGCCACCGCGCAAGCCCTGGAGCTGGTGGAAAGCAGCCGCGCGGCCATTGCCCGTGTGCTGCACGGGCAGGACGACCGGCTGGTCGTCGTCGTCGGCCCCTGCTCCATCCACGACCATGAACAGGCCATGGACTACGCCCGCCAGATCCAGGTGCAGGCCCGGGCGCTGAAGGACGACCTGCTCATCGTCATGCGCGTCTACTTCGAAAAACCGCGCACCACCGTGGGCTGGAAGGGCTACATCAACGACCCGCACCGCGACGGCAGCTTTGCCATGAACGAGGGGCTGGAGATGGCGCGGCGCCTGCTGCTGGACGTGCTGGCGCTGGGCCTGCCGGTGGGCACGGAGTTCCTCGACCTGCTCTCGCCGCAGTTCATCAGCGATCTGGTGAGCTGGGGCGCCATCGGCGCCCGCACGACCGAAAGCCAGAGCCACCGTCAGCTGGCCAGCGGCCTGTCCTGTCCGGTCGGCTTCAAGAACGGCACCGACGGCGGCCTGAAGGTGGCCGTGGATGCCATCCTGGCCGCGCAGGCGCCGCACGCTTTCATGGGCATGACCAAGATGGGGCAAAGCGCCATCTTCGAGACGCGCGGCAACCGGGACTGCCACGTCATCCTGCGCGGCGGCAAGGCGCCCAACTACAGCGCCGCCGACGTGCAGGCGTCGTGCGAGCTGCTGGAAAAATCCGGCCTGCGCCCGCAGGTGATGATCGACCTGTCGCACGCCAACAGCAGCAAGCAGCACCGCCGCCAGATCGACGTGGCCGCCGACGTGGCCGCGCAGATCGCCGGGGGCGATACGCGCATCACCGGCGTGATGATCGAAAGCCACCTGTGCGAAGGCCGCCAGGACATCGTGGACGGGCAGGAACTGGCCTACGGCGTGTCGCTGACCGATGCCTGCATCAGCCTGGAGCAGACCGTTCCCGTGCTGGAACAACTGGCCGCCGCCGTGCGCCAGCGGCGTCAGAAAGCGCAATAAAAAGAGCTGTTTCCGATAATAAATATTGGATTTCAGATAAGAAACTATCTGAAATCCAGTTAATAACAGCGGTAGTAGCTCTTTTTTTAATAAATTTCCTCCGCCACACCCGCGAAGGTGGGTGTCCAGCTAACCGTGGAACACGCGCACCGCCTGCGCCAGCAGGTCTGCCTTGCTGCGCAGTTGCTCGGCGGCAGCGGTGGACTGTTCGGCCAGAGTGGCGTTCTGCTGGATCATCCGGTCGATACGCGCCACAGCGCTGCCCACCTGCTGGATGCCGCTGGCCTGTTCGGCGGTGGCGGTGCTGATTTCACCGATCAGACGCTCGACACGGGTGACCTGCGTGACGATGCCGCTCATGGCCTCGCCGCCGCGCCGGGCCAGCGTGCTGCCCGCTTGCACTTTGGCCATGTTGTCGGCGATCAGCGCCTTGATCTCGGCGGCGGATGCGGCGCTGTGCTGTGCCAGCTTGCGCACTTCGGCCGCGACTACGGCAAAACCGCGCCCGTGTTCGCCGGCGCGGGCCGCTTCCACGGCGGCGTTCAATGCCAGGAGGTTGGTTTGAAAGGCCAGCGAGTCGATCACGCCCGTGATGTCGCCAATGCGGTGGCTGGCCGTGGCGATGTCCTGCATGGTGGCGGTGACCTGTTGCGTCACTTCGCTGCCTTGGCGTGCGGCGGCCGTGGCCTCGGCCGCAATGCTGCTGGCCTGGCGTGCCGCCTCGGCGCTGTGGCCCGTGGCGGCGGTCATCTGCTCTGCGGCGGCGGCCGTTTGCTGTAGTTCGCTCGTGGCCTGTTCGGTGCGCAGGCTCAGTTCGTGGTTGCCCTGGGCGATTTCGGCGCTGGCGCTGCGCACGCCGTCGATCTGGCCGCTCACGTCGGCGACCAGCGAGCGCAGGTTCAATCCGGCCTGGTTGATGCTGCGCATCAGCATGCCGATGTCGTCGATGCGGGGCAGGTTCACCGCGTGCGGCATCTGGCCGGTGGCCACGTTTTGCGCCTGGTGCAGCAGGTGCCGCAGCGGCTGGATGATTTGTCTGTGCAGCCACAGCGATGCAAGCGCGTAGACCGTCAGCACGCCGCCCGTGAACAGCGCGAACGGGGCGGAAAGGCTGTGGCTGCCATGCAGGCCCAGGCTCCAGGCGCCGACGAGGGTGGCTGCCGTCATGCAGGCCCCGGCCAGATGCAGGCGCCAGGACAGCGGCAAGGTCTGCGCCAGCGAGGCCCAGGCCATCAGCCCGGTACGCACGATCAGTCCCTGGCGAAAGCGCCGGCGGCCTGCACGGCCCAGGCGGAAGCGGGCATACAGCTTTTCGGTGGCGGCCACTTCCGCCCGCGTGGGCTGGGTGCGTACGGACATATAGCCGGCAAGCCGGCCGTCGCGCACCACGGGCGTGACATTGGCACGCACCCAGTAGTAATCGCCATTGGCGCGGCGGTTCTTGATCAGTGCCGTCCATGACTTGCCCTTGCGGAGGGTGGCCCACAGGTCGGCAAAGGCCTGGCGCGGCATGTCCGGGTGGCGCACCAGGTTGTGCGGCTGGCCCAGGATGGCCTGGGGCGTGAAGCCGCTCACTTCGATGAAAGCGGCGTTCGCGTAGGTAACGTGGCTGCTGGGGGCGGTGACGGACAGCAGTGTGACCTGGGGGGCGAACAGGTATTCGCGCCCCGCAGCAGGCGGGCTGGAAGGTGATGTCATTGATTGCTACTGCATCCAAATGCTGGTGGGGCTTTGAACCATTTTTCGGGATGGCTGGTGTAGTAATGGTATCAAATGGAATTATTTTGAACAAATAATTAGTAGCAATTGATAAAAACCTGCGTGATAACTTGCTCCGATGGACGAAAGTCAGATTCAGGAGTTACGCCGTGCCCGCCTGGCCGATGCCATCCAGAAGATGTGCAACGGCAACGTGACTGCCTTCGGGCGGCTGCTGGGTTACAGCGGTGGTGCGTATGTGCGCCAGATGCTTCTGGGCAACCGCGCGGTGTCGGAAAAAACGGTGCGCCACATCGAGGGGCTGCGCGGGATGCACGGTTGGTTCTCGCTGACGGCCATGCACGATGACATGGCACGCGGTTTTGACTTCGGCGCGGGGCCGGATATCTATCAGTTCTTCCCCGTGGAGCTGCGCCTGCGCCCCGACGCGGCGGGCTATACGGTCTGGCCCGATGAAACCGATGAGGATGTGCCGCTGTCCCTGCACAAACATTGGCTGGCGCGGCGCGGCTATGTGCCCACCAGCCTGCTGGCGTTGCGGCTCAGGAGCGGGGGGATGGAGCCGTCGCTGAACATCGGCGACATCTTCGTGATCAACACCGCCGAGGTGGAGTTGCGCGACGGCCAGGTGTTCGTCGTCAATTTCTACGGCGAGCTGCTGGTGCGCCGCGCCCAGCGCGATGACGGCGGCTGGTGGCTGGCAGCCGATAACCTGGACCAGGTGCGCTGGCCGCGCAAGGCGTTTGGCGGGCCGCAGTGCGTGCCCATAGGGCGCCTGGTTTTCAAGCAGAGCGAGAGTATCTGACGGCGAATAGCCGCCAGAGATGTTAAATACATGTTTTGATAGCTTCTCCTGCTTTCATACCAATGATTTCAGAGTGAAATGAATCTGAAATCCAGTAAATGCAAGCGGTAGAAGCTATCTTTATTGTCTTTTCAGCCGGAAATCACGCCCCGCAGCACTTCTTGAACTTCTTGCCGCTGCCGCACGGGCAGGGGTCGTTGCGGCCCGGCTGGGCGCCCTTGACGATGGTTTCCTGCTGCGGCCCCAGGCTGCGCCAGGCCTGGCGCAGGTCGTACACGGCCCAGATGGCTTCGCCAAAAGCGTCGATGCGTTGCTGGCTGGTGGAGGCGGGGCCGTCCTCGTCGTACAGGTTGTGCGCGGGCTTGGCCGTATCGTCCTCGGTCAGCGCAACGATCAGTTCCATGGCGGCGTCGATCATCTGCGCCGCTTCCTTGTCACGCGGCAGCGCCCAGTCGTCGGCCCAGTTCTCCACGGCAAACATGAAGCCCAGCGCCCAGACCTGGGCCAGCGAGGGAATCGGCTCGTCGCCGATCTCGGCCTGCTCCTCGGCGCTCATGGTCAGCACCGCGCCCTTGGTATCGAGTACCTCGGGGGAGAAGGCGTCGGCCTCTTCCAGGCTGTGCGTCGGGCGGTCGAGCTGGCGCAGGATTTCATCCAGCCGCGCCTGGGCCAGCGTGACGAAACGCTCCTGCTGTGCGGCGTCGGCAAACACCTCCAGCAGCGGCAGTGCGCCGTGCCCCAGCGGCGTGCCGTCGCCCAGCAGCATGGGCAGCCATTCCTGGATGGCGATCGGGCGGCGCGTGCAGGCCACGGCGGTCAGGAAGCCGTCGCAGAACTCCCATTGCGGCACTTCTTCCTCGCGTTCGCGCAGGGCGGCGAGCAGGTCGTCGAGTTCTTGCAGGGTGGTTTCGTCCAGGGCGGGGGCGGGCGGATTAACGGTGGTCATGAGTGAAATTTCAAACGGTATGCACGGAGTGCATCCAGATTTTTGCAGCAAAGGGATTTGTCGGCAGGCCGGGGTGGGGTAAGTCTGGCGTAAGGGCACAATGCCCGCTTTCGGCAGGTCAGGTGTCGCCAAAAGCACAGCCCCGACCCGTTGCCATGGGCCGCACAGGCCATGCCAGCCGGGCAGTGTAGCCCGCGCCGTTTGTCTTTCGCCTTGGAGCTTTTTTTTATGTCCGCATCTTCCGGCCGTTTTACCGGCCTGTTCCCGATTCGCTATACGGTCATGGTGCTGTGCGTGGTCGGCACCATCGTCGGCCTGGGGGCCGCTGTGGCGTGGGGCTACTGGTGGTGGCTGCTGCCCGTGGTGCTGGGGGGGCTGGCGGTCATCGGCCTGCTGGATTTGCGCCAGACGCGCCATGCGGTGCTGCGCAACTATCCGGTGATCGGGCACATGCGCTTCATGCTGGAATACATCCGCCCGGAAATCCGCCAGTATTTCATCGAGGGCGACCATGAGAACCTGCCGTTTTCGCGGGCGCAGCGCTCGCTGGTCTACCAGCGCAGCAAGGGAGTGTCCGACAGCCGCCCGTTCGGCACGCTGCTGGACGTGAGCGCCCCCGGCTACGAGTGGGTGAACCATTCCATGCTGCCGACCAAGCTGGCCTCGCAGGACTTTCGCGTCTGGATCGGCGGCACGCCCGGCCAGCCGCTGCCCGGGGCCGAAGTCTGCACCCAGCCCTACCATGCCAGCGTGTTCAACATCTCGGCCATGAGCTTCGGCGCCCTGTCGGCCAATGCCGTGCTGGCGCTGAACCTGGGCGCCCGCACCGGCGGCTTTGCGCACGACACGGGCGAAGGCTCGATCAGCAAATACCACCGCGAGCATGGCGGCGACCTGATCTGGCAGATCGCCTCGGGCTACTTCGGCTGCCGCAATCCCGATGGCACCTTCAGCGACGAAAAGTTCGTCGAAAACGCCCGCGACCCGCAGGTCAAGATGATCGAGCTGAAGCTCAGCCAGGGCGCCAAGCCCGGCCACGGCGGCATGTTGCTCGGCGCCAAGGTGACGCCGGAAATCGCCGCCGCACGCGGCATTCCGGTGGGCAAGGACTGCATCAGCCCGCCGTCGCACAGTGCGTTTTCCACACCGCTGGAGCTGATGCACTTCATCGGCCGGCTGCGCCGCCTGTCCGGCGGCAAGCCCGTGGGCATCAAACTGTGCATCGGCCACCCCTGGGAATGGTTCGCCATGGTCAAGGCCATGCTGGAGACGGACATCACGCCGGACTTCATCGTCGTCGACGGTGCCGAGGGCGGCACGGGCGCGGCGCCGGTGGAATTTACCGACCACGTCGGCGTGCCGCTGCAGGAGGGGCTGATCCTGGTGCATAACACCCTGGTCGGCGTCAAGCTGCGCGAGCGCATCAAGATCGGCGCCGCCGCCAAGGTCATCACCGCCTTCGACATCGCCCGCATGATGGCCCTGGGGGCCGACTGGTGCAATGCCGGGCGCGGCTTCATGCTGGCGCTGGGCTGCATCCAGGCGCAGACCTGCCACACCGGCTTCTGCCCCACGGGCGTGACGACGCAGGACTCGCTGCGCCAGCAGGCCCTGGTCGTGCCCGACAAGGCGGCCCGCGTGGCCAACTTCCACCGCAACACCATGCACGCGCTGATGGAGCTGGTGCAAGCGGCGGGCCTGCACCAGCCGGGCGAAATCACTGCCCACCACATCGTGCGGCGCATCAACGATGCGGAAGTGCACCTGCTTTCTCAACTTATCATGCAGGTGCGCCCCGGGGCGCTGCTGGGGTCGCTGCACCGCCAGCACCGGGTATTTCGTCTGTTCTGGCCGCTGGCCAAGGCGGACAGCTTCCAGATAGCGCCGCCGCCCTTGGTGCCTTCGGCACCGAAAACCTCACTGGCTGCCCAGGCAGCCCAGCGAGCGAAAACGGAAGGAGCGGCGCTGTCCGATTCTGAATAAAGGACAGTGTGTGCCAACTGCGGCAACGCCCGATTACGCGGCATTCTTAGCAAGTCATCTCGCCAGCCAGGCCGATCTGGTGCAGCGCCACCAGTGGCAGGGCGAAAGCCTGTGGCTCAAACGCGCCGGGCAGCCGCACCCGGCCTGGCGCTACCGCGTGCTGGCCGTCGTCGCCCGGCTCGTGCGCGTACCGGCCTTGCAGCCCGTGCCCAATCCCGGGGGCACGCAGGCCATTGCCACCGAAGTGCGGCGCCTGCAAACCCTGGCTGACCGGAGCCTGCGCGTGCCGCAGGTGCTGGCCGCCGTTCCACAGGGGTTCCTGATGCGCGACCTGGGCCAGGCGGGCCAACCCGTGCAAAGCCTGGGCCATGCGCTGGAGCGGGCGGGGACGGGGGCTGCCACCCTGGCCCTGTGGCAGCAGGGGCTGGCGGCGCTGCGGCAAGTGCATGACCGGGGCCAGTGCCTGAGCCAGGCGTTTGCCCGCAACATGGTGTTGTGCCCGGATGGGGGCATTGGCTTCATCGACTTCGAGGACGACCCCGCCGCCCACCTGCCCCTGCCCCAGTGCCAGCTGCGGGATGCGCTGTGCTACATCCACTCCACCGCCTGGATCGTGGCCCGCGCTGGCGTGTTGCCAGCGGCCCAGACCCATTGGCAATCCTGGCAGGCAGGAATGCACCCCGAGGCCCGGGAAGCCCTGGCCCTGGCCCGGCAGCGGCTGCGTGGTCTGCGCTGGCTGCCTGTGACCCGGCGCCTGGGGCGGGATACCCAGCGGCTGCGCCAGGCCTGGACGTTGCTGACTGGTGCCAATAGTTGATTTGCTCTATTGGATATTAAGTTGCGATAGATGTAACTCCGTGTAAAATTACACGTTTAGGTGGCTATACGCACGGTGCGCTGTGGCCGGTGTGCATTCTGTTGCTGGGCGTGTATGACTTCTGTTTGGAATAGCTTGCGGATTACCCACCGCTTCATTTTTGTCTTGGCTGCATTCGTCCTGTCCATCGTGGCAGTCGCAGGGATTGGCATCTGGGGTTTGAATTCAGCAAAAAGCAACATCAAGGCATTGCATGACGAGGCCCTCAACCGTGCCATGCTGGCGGGAGAGTCGATCGAGCAAACGCTGAACAACCGTTTGCAAGTGTTGCTGGCGTTTCAGCATGACCCCAGTGGAGAATTGGCCAGCATTCACGATCACCCGGTGGAAGCGCACCTGGACGCGATTGCCGCCAACCAGGCCAAAGCCAACGAGATTCATAAAAAAATCGAGGAAGGCTTGACCGACCCCAAGGAGCAGGCTTTGCTCAAAGCCGTCCTCGACGCCCGTGCTGCCTGGCGGCCAGAGCTGGCCAAGGCCATAGAAGCCGTTCGCAACAATGACTACAGCCCAACCACGATGGCCGCTTTCCTGGCTGCGGGCCGCAACCAGGGGGAAGCGGTGTACCAGACCACGGCAGCCTTGCGTGCCTACCAGCTTGAGGTGGGCGATGCGGCCTACAGGGCGGCGGACGAGCGCTACCAGCTGGCCCTGTGGGTGTTCGTGGGGGCGGGGTTGCTGCTGGTGGTGCCTTCGGTACTGCTGGCGCTGTGGCTGCTGTCGCGCCTCTCCCAGGGTTTCATGACCGCCAGCACCGCGCTCAAGCATATGGCCCAAAGCGATCTGTCGCACACCGTGCGCCATGACGGTACGGATGAAATCGGCTGCATGTTGCTGCATATGGAGACCATGCGGGGCAACCTCTCCCACATCGTGGGGCAGGTCAAAGTCGGCACCAGCGCCATCGCCGGGGCTTCGTCGGAAGTGGCCGCAGGCACGCTGGATTTGTCCTCGCGCACCGAGCAGCAGGCCAGTGCGCTGGAGGAAACCGCCTCGGCCACGGAAGAACTGGCCAGCACCGTCCAGCAGAATGCCGACAACGCCGTACAGGCCAACCAGCTTGCGAGCGAGGCCCGGCGCGTGGCGCAAAGCGGCGGCGACATCGTCACGCAAATGGTGCAGACCATGGCGGAGATCGACCAGTCGGCCAAGAAAATTGTCGACATCATCAGCGTGATCGACGGCATTGCCTTCCAGACCAACATCCTGGCGCTGAACGCTGCGGTGGAAGCCGCCCGCGCCGGCGAGCAAGGCCGGGGCTTTGCGGTGGTGGCCGGCGAAGTGCGTAGCCTGGCCCAGCGCAGTGCCGGGGCGGCACGCGAGGTGCAGACCTTGATCAACGATGCCGTGGCCAAGGCCGGTGCGGGCAATGCCCAGGCGGCACAGGCCGGCACGGCCATGCAGGAGATCATTGGCGGCATCCAGTCGGTTGCGCACATCGTCGACGAGATTGCCCTGGCCAGCCGCGAGCAGGCTTCCGGTCTGGCGCAGATCAACCAGGCCGTCAGCCACCTGGACGGCGTGACCCAGCAAAATGCCGCCCTGGTCGAGCAATCTTCGGCAGCGGCCAGCGCCTTGCAGCAGCAGGCCGGCAATCTGGCGGCGATGGCCGATACTTTCCGCCTGGCAGGGCAGGCGGCCACGCAGGGTCGCCATGTGCCGGCTTTGCGTTGAGCGCCGCCCCGAAGCGGGGCAATAAGAAGGCTGCCACCCCTTGTCGAAAAGGCGTGGCAGCTGTTTTTTTCCAGGTGCTGACTTGCGTTGAAGCAAAGCTTTCAACTCAAGTATTTTTCCGACTTGTCATCAGACAGCGTAAGCTCCCCGACCTACCGGTTGTTACAAAAACCGTTGGTCTTGCTAGAGGGCGGCTTATGAAAAATTTTTGGAACCATTTGCGTATCACCCACCGTTTCATGGTGGTGCTGGGGGCTTTTGTGCTGTGTGTCCTGGTCATGGCCGGGATCGGCCTGTCGGGCCTGGCCCTGGCGCGGGACGGGATGCAGAACCTCTACCAGGGCGCGATGGTGCGTTCGCAAATGTCCGAGCAGATCGTCGCGCTGCAAGCCGACACCCGTATGCAGGTGCTTCTGGCCTTCCAGCATGATCCTGAAGGCAGTCTGTTTGCCGCGCATGACCATGACCTGCGCGAGCATCTGGACGCGATTGCCAACAACCAGGCCAGTGCCGGCGAAATCCACAAAAGCCTGGTGGCAGACACCCAGGACCCCGAGGAGCTGGCGCTGCTCGACGGCGCCGCACAGGCCCGCGCGGCCTGGCGGCCCAAAGTGCAGAGCGCGGTGGAGGCCCTGGAAAACGGCAACTTCAGCGCCCAGGTCATGAATGATTTCCTGATCGCGGCCCGCAATGAAGGCGCCAATGTCGTCATGGCGATGGAGATGCTGCGCACCCATCAGCTGATGCAGGCACATGCGTATTACAGCCAGTCCGAAGAACGCTACCAGTGGGCGCTGTGGGTGTTCGGTGGCGCGGCTTTGTTGCTGCTGCTGCCTTCCCTGTTGCTGGCACTGGCGTTGCTGCAACGTTTGAAAAAGGGTTTTCAAACGGCAGGCCGGGCGCTGGAACATATTGCGGACAGCGACCTGTCGCGCACCGTGTCCCATGATGGCACCGATGAAATCGGTTCGATGCTGCTGCATATGGAGCGGATGCGTACCCGTCTGGCCCAGACGGTAGGCCGGGTGAAAGCCGGTACGGTGGCGATTGCCGGAGCCTCTGCGCAAGTGGCCGCCGGGGCGCAGGATTTGTCCGGCCGCACGGAGCAGCAGGCCAGCGCTCTGGAGCAGACGGCTTCGGCGACGGAAGAACTGTCCAGCACGGTGCAGCACAACGCCGACAACGCCGTCCAGGCCAGCCAATTGGCCGGAGAGGCCCGCCGTGCCGTGCAGGCCGGCGGGGACATCGTGGGGGAAATGGTGCAGACCATGGCTGCCATCGACCAGTCGGCCCACAAAATCGTGGACATCATCGGCGTGATCGACGGCATTGCCTTCCAGACCAACATCCTGGCGCTGAACGCTGCCGTGGAAGCCGCCCGTGCGGGCGAACAGGGCCGGGGCTTTGCGGTGGTGGCCGGCGAGGTGCGTTCCCTGGCCCAGCGCAGTGCCGAAGCGGCCCGCGAAGTGCAGCGGCTGATTACGGATGCCGTCTCGAAGGCCGAAACCGGCAACCAGCAGGCAGCCCAGGCCGGAACGGCCATGCAGAACATTCTGGGCGGCATCCAGCGTGTGACCAGCATCGTCGATGAAATCGCCACCGCCAGCCGCGAACAAGCTTCCGGCCTGGCGCAGATCAATCAGGCCGTGGGGCATCTGGACGGGGTGACCCAGCAAAACGCTGCGCTGGTGGAAGAAACCTCGGCGGCGTCCAGCGCCTTGCAGCAGCAGGCCAGCAGCCTGGCGGCCCTGGCCGATACCTTCCGCCTGGCCGAGCAGTCAGCAGCAGGCGCTCCTTTGGCGCTGGCTTAGAACCTGTTCACGATCTTTTCCTGGTGCCCGCAAGGCAGCCAGCAGCCGCAATCCAGGCGCGTGCCGCAGGCCAGGCTGGTGGCCTGGTCAAGGTGCGCAACGACGAGTGCGGCTGCTGGCTGCCTTGCCCCAAGGGTTGCCCCGCCAAGACAGCATCTGCGGCGTTGCAAATCCTCGCCGCCCCACCAGGGCGTCTGCGGTTTGCGCCTTGCATCTGCCGCCTTGGCGGGGCAACGGGCACCAGGAAAAGATCGTGAACAGGTTCTTAGAACGTGTTTACGATCTCCTGAGTAGCAGTGCCAGAAATGCCAAGTGGACGAACTGCAAGCTGGTATTGAGCCAGCGCTCGCAGTTCTTCCATAACCTGCGGTTCTTCTCCAGCCACGCAAAGCTGCGCTCCACGACCCAGCGCTTTGGCATGACCTTGAAGCTGTGCAACTCGCTTCGCTTGGCAATCTCCACCGTCACATAATCGCCCAGGATGTCCTTGACGCCTTGCGCAAAGGGCACGCCTGTGTAACCGCTGTCCGTCAGCACGCTTTGCACCCGCCCCAGCGAGTGTTTGCAGCGCT
>NZ_JBHSEW010000020.1:0-23730 GCF_042654765.1 Comamonas nitrativorans
CTCTCGCGGGACTATGAGCGACTGCCCGAAGTGCTCGGCGGGCTGCATTTCCTAGTCTTTGCGGTACTCATGTTGCCTGCCGCCGTACGGGTACTGGCTGGTGCGGGAAGTTCATAACACGCTCTAGGGGTTTGCCGCATACGTGATTGCACGTAATTCGCCCGGAAAAATGACGCCCGGCGAAAAATCCAAGGGTTACCCCTGGACTATGCCGATGCGCAACTATCACCGACTTGACAAATCCGGAAGAAAAAGTCGCCAGTCGGACAAAGATTGCAGAAAATCCTTCCTGAATACTCGGATTTGTCGCGGTGCCCCAAGTCAGTTTCCAGTAATGTAACGTTTTGCAATGCATTCCGTTGTTGCTGGAGAGCGTGACGATGAATATCAATAATCTGAAAATCGGTACCAAACTTTCAATTGGTTTTGGTTTGATGGCCGTTCTTTTGTTTCTCATCAGTGCAACTTCGTTGTGGAAGGCGAAAAACCTGCACGATGATTTTGAATCGGTCATGCAAAAGCAATATCCCAAGGTCGTCAAGATCGAGGAAATCAAGGATTTGCTCAACACGAACGAAGTCTCCATCAGCCACATGCTGCACTACAAGGAGAGTGCCAGCCACGAGGATTTGATCGAGAAAGTATTGGCAACCCGCAAGAAAATAGCCGACGCATTGCATTTTCTTGAAACCCAGGACATGAACGAGGAAGAGGCGCAGATTCTGGAAGCCTTCAAAGGGCCACGGCTTCGCTATATCGAGGCCCAGGATCATTACATAGCGCTGGTGCGGGAAAATCGCCTGGACGATGCCTTGTTTCTGCTGATTCTGGAAATGCCGACCAAGCGCGACGAATACCACGCTTCTTTGAAAGACCTGGTGGATGTGCAGAACCGGCTGATGAACCGGTCGGTGGAAGTGGCCAAAACCTCGGTCAACGACATGTACTGGATGATTGGCGGCGTGACGGTGGCCGTCCTGATTGGCGCGACGCTGCTGTCGATGTGGATCATCCGTAGCATTACCCAGCCGATTGCCACCGCCATGCGCGTGGCCGATGCGGTGGCCGACGGCAAGCTCACGCAGAACATTACTGCCGCTGGCCGCAGCGAGACGGCCCGCCTGCTGCTGTCGCTCAAGCAGATGCAGGCCGGGCTGGTGCAGGTGGTGGGGCGGGTGCGCCAGGGTTCGGAGGGCATTGCCACGGCCAGTGCGCAGATTTCGCAAAGCAACCAGGACTTGTCGGCCCGCACCGAGCACCAGGCCAGCGCCCTGCAGCAGACCACGGCGACGATGGAGCAGCTCAACGCCACCGTGCGCCAGAACGCCGCCAGCGCCCAGCAGGCGAACCAGCTGTCGCAAAAAGCCCGTCAGGTAGCGACCCAGGGCGGCGAGGCGATGGAATCGGTGGTGCGCACCATGCAGCAGATCCAGACCAGCGCCGGCCGCATCGGCGACATCATCGGGGTGATCGACGCGATTGCCTTCCAGACGAACATCCTGGCGCTGAACGCCGCCGTCGAAGCCGCGCGGGCCGGCGAGCAGGGCCGGGGCTTTGCCGTGGTGGCCAGCGAGGTGCGGGCCCTGGCCGGGCGCAGCGCCGATGCGGCCCGGGAGATCAAGCAGCTCATCCACTCCAGCATGGACAGCGTGCAGGCCGGAACGCAGGAGGTCGATCAGACCGGCCAGATCATGGCCGAAGTGGTGCAGTCCATCGCCCAGGTGGCGCAGATCATGGAAGAAATCACCGCCGCCAGCAGCGAACAGAGCCAGGGCGTGGCGCAGGTCAACCAGTCCGTCGTGCAGATGGACCAGGCCACCCAGCAGAACGCTGCTTTGGTGGAAGAAATGGCCGCTGCCGCCCTGAGCCTGAGCCAGCAGGCCCAGGAACTGGTGCACACCGTGGCGGTGTTCGATCTGGGCAATGCCGCCGTGCCGGCCCAGGCGGCCAACGAGGGCGAGGGGGTTCTGGCGCTATCGGCCTGAGAACCTGTTCACGATCTTTCACCCGCCTGCGCGGGTGTGACGGAACCTACTTGGTGCCGAAAATCCGGTCGCCCGCATCGCCCAGGCCGGGCAGGATGTAGCCGTGGTCGTTGAGCTGGCGGTCGATGGCAGCGGTGTAGATGTCCACGTCCGGGTGGGCGGCCTGCAGGGTGGCGATGCCCTCGGGCGCGGCCAGCAGGCACATGAACTTGATGCTCTTGGGCTGGCTGCGGTTTTTCAGGTGGGTGACGGCGGCGGCGGCCGAGTTGCCCGTGGCCAGCATGGGGTCGACGACGATGGCGTCGCGCTCGCACATCTTCTCGGGCATCTTGTAGTAGTACTCCACCGGCTGCAGCGTTTGCGGGTCGCGGAACAGCCCGATGTGGCCGATGCGCGAACCCGGCACGACGTTGAGCATCCCGTCCAGAAAGCCGTTGCCGGCCCGCAGGATGGACACCAGCACCAGCTTTTTGCCGTCGATGACCTTGCCGGTGGTGGTCTCCAGCGGGGTTTCGATCTCGATCTCCTGCAGCGGCATGTCGCGCGTCAACTCGTAGGCCATCAGGGTGGACAGTTCGCCCAGCATCCGCCGGAAGCTGTTGGTGCTGGCCTCCTTGCGGCGCATCAGGGTCAGTTTGTGCTGGACGAGGGGGTGGTCGATCAGGTGAACAGTGCTCATGGGAAGTGGATTTTCTTAATCGTCAAAGGCCTGCACGCTGGCGGCCAGGCGTTCGGTCTGCTCGCGCAGACTGGTGGCCGCAGCGTTGGATTGTTCGGCCAGGGCGGCATTTTGCGCCATGCTGGTTTCCAGATTTTCGATGGCGCCGGAAATCTGCGCCATGCTGGTGCTTTGTTCGCGCGTGGCGGTGACGATTTCGTGCATGTGCCGGGCGGCAGCCTTGCTGTCTCTCAGCAGCTCCTGCATCACTTGCAGCGCCCGGCTGCTGAACGCCACGCCCTGGGCCACGTTGTCTGCGGAGGTCTGCGTGAGTGCCCGGATTTCCTTGGCCGCATCGGCGCTGCGCAGCGCCAGGCGGCGCACCTCCTCGGCCACCACGGCAAAGCCGCGGCCCTGCTCGCCGGCGCGGGCCGCTTCCACGGCGGCGTTCAGCGCCAGCAGATTGGTCTGGAAGGCCAGGCTATCGACGACGGCGACAATTTCGGCAATTTGTTTGGCCTGAACGTCGATGCTGCCCATGCTGTCGACCACCTGCTGCACCATGGTCGTGCCGGACTGCGCGATTTGCGCTGCCGATGAGGTCAGCGCATCGGCCTGTCCGGCCAGGTCACGGGTCTGCTCCACGGCCTGGAGCACCTGGCTGGCTGTGCCCATGGTGGCGGCCAGGGCACTGCTGGCCGCTTCGGTGCGGGCGGACAAATCCAGGCTGCCGTCGGCAATTTCCGTGCCTGCCGTCTGCACCTGGCCGACGGTATTGCGCACGGTTTGCACCGTGTCGTGCAGGTGCAGGAACAGCGTCTGCAGTTGTCGGCCCAGGGCGGTGTGCAGGGGCAGGTGGCCGACGTTGAGGCTGAAGCGCCCGTTGTGCTGCACCGCTTCGACCAGAGCCTGCAGCTCCGCCCCCTGGCGGAAGGCCAGTGACATGCGCATCAGGATGAAGATTTCCGTGCCCGTCTGCACGATGACGTAGACCGCGTGCAGCCAGATACGTACAAAGCTGGGCTGCGGCATGCAGTACAGGCCAAAGCCCCAGGCCTGCAGACGGTCGAACAGCAGGTGGTGCACGGCAAACAGCACGGCGTTGGCCAGCACCACGCGCCAGTCGCGGTACACCATGACCAGGGCCAGCACCACGAAAACGCCAAAGTGAAATTCCAGCATCCCCAGGGATACCTGGATATGCAGCACCACCGTCAGGGCGAGCAGCATCGTCAGGCCATAGCGCGTGAGGGCGCTGCCGCGTGCCACGGCAAACAGCACCACCCCGGTCAGCGCCAGGGGGCTGCCCCACAGCAGGGCGATGGCGATGTCCGAATACAGCCAGCCGACGGGCAGCGCCAGCAGGCAGGAGATGAGCAGCAGGCACAGCATCAGCGCATCGGCCTGGTAGCCGACGGCTTGGTGCGTCTCGGGGATGGTTTTATGCGCACGGCTTGGGCGTGGCGAACCGGAAAGGGCAGGCAAGGGCATGAAAGCTGAAGTCAAAAAAATAGCCCAGCCGGGTGGCGGGGCAAAACGAACGGGTGTGCCGGGATTTTAGTAACAAAAAGAAAAAACGCTTGCAAAGTTTTGAAACTCTACAAGCGTTGTTGGCCTTGGGGGCTGCTGCGTGCGTTACTGGTATTTTTTCTCTAGGGCGTCCCAGATCGGCTTGTTCACCAGGCGCTGGCGCTCGGCAAACGGGGCGACCAGGTTCGGGTCTTCCTGGATGTGGCCTTCGGCTTTCAGCACGCCCAATGCGCGTTGCATCCCGGCGACGGCGCCTTGCAGGGCGGCGTTGGCGTACAGGACGATGCCGTAGCCCATCCGCGCCAGTTCTGCCGTGTTGGTGATGGGCGTTTTGCCGCCGATCACCATGTTCATCAGCTGGGGCGTTTTCAGGCGCTGGGGCAGGGCGGCGATGTGCTCGGCGCTGGTGACGGCCTCGACGAACAGCAGGTCGGCACCGGCATCGGCGTACTGCTGGGCACGTTCGACGGCGGCATCGAAGCCGTGGATGGCGGCGGCATCGGTGCGGGCCATGATGATGGTGTCGCTGTTACGGCGGGCATCGCACGCGGCCTTGATTTTGCCGATCATCTCGCTGGCTTCGATCACTTCCTTGCCGTTGAAGTGGCCGCAGCGCTTGGGGCTGACCTGGTCTTCGAGCTGGATGCAGTCGGCCCCGGCACGCTCCAGGGTGCGCACGGCGTGGTAGGTGTTCAGGGCGTTGCCGAAGCCGGTGTCGGCATCGACGATCAGGGGCACGTCCACCGCTTCGCGGATGCGGGCGGTGTGGTCGGCGATGTCGGTCAGGCCCATGAAGCCCTGGTCAGGCAGGCCGAACCACATGTTGGTCACGCCGGCGCCGGTGACGTAGATGGCTTCAAAGCCCATGTCGGCCACCAGGCGGGCGGACATGGCGTTGAACGCGCCGGGCACGATCACGCCCCGGCGCTGGGCGATCAGGGCACGCAGTTGTTGTTGGGTGGTGGTCATGGCAGTCCTTTGCAAAAGAAAAAAGCTGGCGCGAAGCATCGAGGGCCAGCTTTCATGGTTTGGATAGCTGCTTGCGCTGTCTGAATAAGGATTCCAGCATGTTTTGATACTGAAATCGTTTATTCATATGCGTTAGCAGCTATGGTGGATGATTACTTGCGCTCGTCGATGGGCACGAACTTCAGGTCGTCCGGGCCGGTGTAGTTGGCGCTGGGGCGGATGATCTTGTTGTCCACGCGCTGCTCGATGATGTGCGCGGCCCAGCCGCTGGTGCGGGCGATGACGAACAGGGGGGTGAACATGGCGGTGGGCACCTGCATCATGTGGTAGCTGACGGCGCTGAACCAGTCCAGGTTGGGGAACATTTTTTTCACTTCCCACATGACCGATTCCAGGCGCTCGGCGATGTCGTACATCTTGGTGGAACCGGCTTCGTCCGACAGCTTTTTCGCCACGCCCTTGATGACCACGTTGCGCGGGTCGCTGATGGTGTAGACGGGGTGGCCGAAGCCGATGACCACTTCCTTGCGTTCCACGCGGGCGCGGATGTCGGCCTCGGCCTCGTCCGGGTTGTCGTAGCGCTTCTGGATTTCAAAGGCCACCTCGTTGGCGCCGCCGTGTTTGGGGCCGCGCAGGGCGCCGATGGCGCCGGTGATAGCCGAATACATGTCGCTGCCCGTCCCAGCAATCACGCGCGAGGTGAAGGTGGAGGCGTTGAACTCATGCTCGGCGTACAGGTTCAGCGAGATGTTCATCGCATCCACCCAGCTTTGCGCGGGCTTCTGGCCGTGCAGCAGGTGCAGGAAGTGGCCGCCGATGGTGTCGTCGTCGGTTTCCACCTCGATGCGCTTGCCGTTGTGGCTGAAGTGGTACCAGTACAGCAGCATGGAACCCAGCGAGGCCATCAGGCGGTCGGCAATGTCGCGGGCACCGGCCAGGTTGTGGTCGTCTTTTTCAGGCAGGGCGCAGCCCAGCACCGATACGCCGGTGCGCATCACGTCCATCGGGTGGCTGGCGGCGGGCAGCTGCTCCAGCGCGGCTTTGACGTTGGCGGGCAGGCCGCGCAGGGCCTTGAGCTTGTCCTTGTAGCCTTTCAGCTCGGCGCGGGTGGGCAGCTTGCCATGCACCAGCAGGTGGGCCACTTCTTCAAACTCGCACTGGTCGGCCAGCTCCAGAATGTCGTAGCCACGGTAGTGCAGGTCGTTGCCGGTCTTGCCGACGGTGCACAGCGCGGTGTTGCCGGCGGTCACGCCGGACAGGGCCACGGACTTTTTGGGCTTGAAGGTGGGGGCTGCTTGTTCAGTCGTCATCGTGTCGCTCCTTGGAATGAAAAAGGGAAAGGGAAAAAAGAAGGGGTTATTCGAGGGTTTCGGCGGGCACGCGCACCCAGCCTTCCATCAGGATGCGGGCGCTGCGGCTCATCACCGCCTTGGTCACCTGCCATTGGCCATCGACCTGTTGGGCTTGTGCGCCCACGCGCAGCGTGCCCGAGGGGTGGCCAAAGCGCACCGCCTCCCGCTCGCCGCCGCCGGCGGCCAGATTGACCAGCGTGCCGGGGATGGCCGCTGCCGTGCCGATGGCCACGGCGCAGGTGCCCATCATGGCGTGGTGCAGCTTGCCCATCGACAGGGCGCGAACCAGCAAATCGACATCTGCCGCGTCAATCGCCTTGCCGCTGGAGGCGGTGTAGCTTTTGGGCGGGCTGACAAAGGCGATCTTGGGCGTGTGCTGGCGCTTCAGGGCTTCTTCCGGCGTCTGGATCAGGCCCATGCGCAGGGCACCGGCGACGCGGATTTTTTCAAAGCGTTCCAGTTGTGCGGGGTCGTTGTTGATGTCCTCGCGCAGCTCGGTGCCCTGGTAGCCGATGTCGGCCGCGTTCACGAACACGGTGGGAATACCGGCGCTGATCATGGTGGCGGGGAAGCTGCCGACGCCCGGCACCTCCAGCGTATCGACGAGGTTGCCGGTGGGGAACATCGCGCCGCCATCGTCGCCGTCGTCGGACGGGTCCATGAACTCCAGCACGATCTCGGCAGCGGGGAAGGTCACGCCGTCCAGCTCGAAGTCGCCGGTTTCCTGCACCTGCCCGTTGGTGATCGGCACGTGGGCAATGATGGTCTTGCCGATGTTGGCCTGCCAGATACGCACCACGCAGGTGCCGTTGTCTGGAATGCGGCTGGCATCGACCAGCCCGGCATGGATGGCAAACGCCCCGGCGGCGGTGGACAGGTTGCCGCAGTTGCCGCTCCAGTCCACGAAGTCGGTGTTGATCGACACCTGGCCGTAGAGGTAGTCCACGTCGTGTTCCGGGCGCTCGCTTTTGGACAGGATCACACACTTGCTGGTGCTGGACGTGGCCCCGCCCATGCCGTCGATGTGGGCGCTGTAGGGGTCGGGGCTGCCGATGACGCGCTGGAACAGCTTGTCCCGGGCGGGGCCCGGCACCTGGCAGCTGGCCGGTAAATCGCTCAGGCGGAAGAACACGCCCTTGCTGGTGCCGCCACGGATGTAGGTGGCGGGGATGCGGATTTGCGCAGTGTTGCTCATGCTTTGCTCAATCTTTGGTAGCTTGTACCGCTGGTGAATAAAGGTTTTCAGATGGATTCATTCCTGAATATGGCTTTAATCAAGCGGCACCAGCTAGGAAATCCTGCGCAAAGCGTTGCAGCACGCCGCCCGCTTCGTAGATGGACACTTCTTCGGCGGTGTCCAGACGGCAGGTCATGGGCACGCGCACCACTTCGCCGTTTTTGCGCTGGATGACCAGGGTCATGTCTGCACGCGGGGCCAGGTCGCCTTCCACGTCATAGGTTTCGGTGCCGTCCAGTTGCAGGGTGTTGCGGTTGGTGCCGGGCTTGAACTCCAGCGGCAGCACGCCCATGCCGATCAGGTTGGTGCGGTGGATGCGCTCGAAGCCTTCGGCGGCAATCGCCTCCACCCCGGCCAGACGCACGCCCTTGGCGGCCCAGTCGCGGCTGGAACCCTGGCCGTAGTCGGCACCGGCGACGATGATGAGGGGCTGCTTGCGGTTCATGTAGACCTCGATGGCTTCCCACATGCGCATCACCTGGCCTTCGGGTTCCACGCGGGCCAGCGACCCTTGTTTGACCGTGCCGTCCGGGTTCTTCACCATTTCGTTGAACAGCTTGGGGTTGGCAAAGGTGGCACGCATGGCGGTCAGGTGATCGCCCCGGTGGGTGGCGTAGGAGTTGAAGTCCTCCTCGGGCAGGCCCATTTTGTGCAGGTATTCACCGGCAGCGCTGTCCAGCAGGATGGCGTTGGACGGCGACAGGTGGTCGGTGGTGATGTTGTCCGGCAGCACGGCCAGCGGGCGCATCCCTTTCAGGGTGCGGGGGAAGGCGGCCAGGGCGCCCACGCCTTCCGTATCCCAGTAGGGCGGGCGGCGGATGTAGGTGGAGGTGGGCCGCCAGGCGTACAGGGGCGAGGTTTTTTCCTCCTTGCTGCGGCGGATGCTGAACATCGGCTCGTACACCGCGTGGAACTGCTCGGGCTTGACGCTGGCGGCGACGATGGCGTCGATTTCCTCGTCGCTGGGCCACAGGTCTTTCAGCGTGACGGGCTTGCCCTGGGCATCGCAGCCCAGCGCGTCCTGTTCGATGTCCAGGCGCATCGTACCGGCCAGCGCGTAGGCCACCACCAGCGGGGGCGAGGCCAGGAAAGCCTGCTTGGCGTAGGGGTGGATGCGACCGTCGAAGTTGCGGTTGCCCGACAGCACGGCGGTGGCGTACAGGTCGCGGTCGATGATTTCCTGCTGGATTTTCGGGTCGAGCGCACCGCTCATGCCGTTGCAGGTGGTACAGGCGTAGGCAACGATGCCGAAGCCCAGCTTTTCCAGCTCGGGCAGCAGGCCGCTGGCTTCCAGGTACAGCTTGGCGACCTTGGAGCCGGGGGCGAACGAGGTTTTCACCCAGGGCTTGCGCACCAGTCCCAGGGCGTTGGCCTTTTTCGCCACCAGACCGGCCGCCACCACGTTGCGCGGGTTGCTGGTGTTGGTGCAACTGGTAATGGCGGCAATGATGACCGCGCCATCGGGCATCAGGCCCTGGGCTTCTTCGCCCTTGCCGGCTTGCAGCTTGGCTTCGTCGGCAATGCCGCGTTCGGCCAGATCGGACGTGGGCAGGCGGCGGTGCGGGTTGCTGGGGCCGGCCATGTTGCGCACCACGGTGGACAGGTCGAACGTCAGCACGCGCTCGTATTCGGCGGTTTTCAGCGCATCGGCCCACAGGCCGGTTTCCTTGGCGTATTGCTCCACCAGGGCCACCTGGGCAGGCTCGCGGCCCGTCAACTTCAGGTAGTCGATGGTCTGCTGGTCGATGTAGAACATCGCCGCCGTGGCGCCGTATTCCGGGCACATGTTGGAGATGGTGGCGCGGTCGCCAATGGTCAGGCTGTCGGCGCCTGCGCCGAAGAACTCGACGTAAGCGCCCACGACGCGTTCCTTGCGCAAGAACTCGGTCAGCGCCAGCACGATGTCGGTGGCGGTAATGCCGGGCTGGCGCTTGCCTTTCAGCTCCACGCCGACGATGTCCGGCAGGCGCATCATGCTGGCGCGGCCCAGCATCACGGTTTCGGCTTCCAGCCCGCCCACGCCCACGGCGATCACGCCCAGGGCATCGACGTGGGGGGTGTGGCTGTCGGTGCCGACGCAGGTGTCGGGGAAGGCGATGCCGTCACGCAACTGGATGACGGGGCTCATTTTTTCCAGATTGATCTGGTGCATGATGCCGTTGCCGGCGGGGATCACGTCCACGTTCTCGAACGCGGTCTTGCACCAGTCGATGAAGTGGAAGCGGTCGGCGTTGCGGCGCTCTTCCACCTCGCGGTTTTTCTCGAACGCGTCGGGGTCGAAACCGGCGTATTCCACGGCCAGCGAGTGATCGACGATGAGCTGCGTGGGCACCACCGGGTTCACCTGGGCCGGGTCGCCGCCCTGATCGGCAATCGCATCGCGCAGACCGGCCAGATCGACCAGCGCCGTCTGGCCCAGGATGTCGTGGCACACCACGCGGGCCGGGTACCAGGGAAAGTCCAGATCGCGCTTGCGGTAGATGAGCTGCTTGAGCGCATCGGTCAGCAGCGCCGGGTCGCAGCGGCGCACCAGCTGTTCGGCCAGGATGCGGCTGGTGTAGGGCAGGCCCGCGTAGGCGCCGGGTTCGATGGCATCGATGGCGGCGCGGGTGTCGTAGTACTGCACCTCGGTGCCGGGCAGGGTTTTGCGGTGGGCTTGGTTGTTCATGGTGGGCTGGCTTCTTTCACAAGGTCAAAAGACGGATTCAAGGCTGGTTCGCAATTTACGCAAACTTCCGTTTGTGAAAAAGCCCTGAATTTGCAAAACATGGCAAACCACAAGTGCCTATTTTGCAAATTTTGCAAATTTTCATCGGATGGATTTGTTTCTATGGTGTATTGATATACTGATACACATGGAAGCCATGAACCTGCATATCGAACCTGCCGCGCCCGAGCCGATTTACCGGCAGATCGTCGGGCAGGTCACGCGGCTGGTGGCCGCCGGGCAATGCCCGCCGGGCACGCGGCTGCCTTCGGTGCGCGACGTGGCGGCGGCCCATGCCATCAATCCGATGACCGTCTCCAAAGCCTATACCCAGCTGGAAGCCCAGGGCGTGCTGGAGCGCCAGCGCGGCAAGGGCATGGTGGTGGCCGCCCAGCCCCAGGAGCAGCGCCCCCAGGCCGAGCGCCTGGGCGCCCTGGCGCCTGCGCTGCACGCCCTGGCCTTGCAGGCGCGGCAATTGGGCCTGCCGCCCGCCGCCGTGCTGGAGGCGCTGCACGCCTGCCTGCACGAGGGCGCCGAATGAATACCGAATACCCCAGAAAGCCAGGAAAGGAACCGACGGCAATGAATGTCTTGACCAGGGAAGAACAGGCGCCAGCGCCTGCATTGGCCGCGTGGCCGCTGCAAGCGCAGGCCTTGCACAAGCGCTACGGCCCGCAGTGCGTGCTGGACGGGGTGACGCTGGCCGTGGCGCCGGGCAGCATCCTGGGCCTGGTGGGGCGCAACGGCGCGGGCAAAAGCACGCTGCTGGAATGTCTGTTGGGCCTGCGTGCCCCGGATGCCGGGCAGGCGTGGCTGTGGGGCGTGCCCGCCCGCAGCCTGGGCGAAGCGGAAAAAAACCGGCTGGGCTATGTGCCCCAGCGGCCCGAAGGCTTCGACTGGCTGCGCATCGAGCAGATGCTGGGCTTGGTGGCGGGCCTGTATCCCCGGTGGGACAAGGCCCTGGTGCAGCGGATGCTGGATGCCGCAGGCATGGACACGCGGCGGCGCATGTTGACCCTGTCGCCGGGCGAGCGCCAGCAGGTGGCCATCATCCGCGCCCTGGCCCCGCGCCCGCAATTGCTGGTGCTGGACGAGCCGGCCTCGGCCCTCGACCCCCTGGCCCGCCGCGCCCTGCTGCGCGAAATCGTCGATCTGGCCGCGCAGGAGGGGACGACGGTGGTGTTCTCCACCCACATCATTTCCGACCTGGAGCGCGTGGCCTCGCACATCGCGCTGCTGCACCAGGGGCAGATGCGCCTGCACGCCGGCCTGGACGACATCAAGGACGGCTGGCGGCGCTTGTGGTGGCCGCCTGCCGCGCCCCTGCCGGAGATGGCCTTGCCCGCAGAAGTCAGCCGCCGTCCCCTGCCCGAAGGCGGGTGGAGCCTGCTGCTGCGCCTGGAGCCGGGGCCGGATGCGCTGCCAGGGCTGCCGGAAGGGCTGCCTGCGGGGGCGCGGCTGCACCCTCTGCCGCTGGAGGATTTGTTTGTGGAAATGGCGGGCGCTGCCCAGGGGGCCGCATGACGGCGGCATCGACCTTGACCGGGCGCGGCTGGCTCCACGCCGTGCTGGGGCGCTGGGGCTGGATGCTGTTGGGGGTGCTGCTGCTGGTGGCATTTTTGGGCCTGACCGCGCTGCCCATGCACCAGAGCGCGGCCCCCAAGTGGCGCATGTTCCAGCTCCAGACCTGGGCCTTGTCCGGCCTGCTGTGGTGGCTGCTGCTGGGCTTGCCGCTGGTGCAGTCGCTGCATGGCATGGCCGCATTGCGGCTGCCGGGCGCCTGGGGCGTGCTGCTGCGCGGGCTGGCCCTGCATGGCGTGCTGGCGGTGGCGCTGCCCACCCTGGTCGCCGGGCTGTGGCCCACGCCCGCCTTTGCCCGGGTGGACATCGCCGCCGTGGCCGCCGCGCTGTGGCTGGGCTGGGCCTGCGGCGTACTGCTCATCAGCCTGCCGGTGCTGCTGCTGCCGCTGGCCGTGGGGCCGCTGGCGCTGTGCTGGAGCTATCTGCACCTGCCCTGGGCATCGGCGGCGGGCGGCGGGCTGGCCCTGCTGCTGCTCTGGGGCCTGTGGCGCTGGCGCTTGCAGGGTTTGCATAGCCCCTTGCTGGTACCGTTCGGCGCCTGGGTGGCCGGCTCGCCCATGCAGCTGCTGGAGCGTTTGCAGGATGCAGCGGCCTGGCCCCGGTGTGACCGGCATGGCCAACGCGGGGCCGGGCAGGCGCTGCCAGCACAGCCTGTGCAGGGGCGTGACCTGCTGGCGGCCATGCTGGGGCCAGGCAGCCAGACCTTCCGCCAGATGTGGGGCCGCCGGGGTCGCGTGCTGGTGTGGCTGGGCGCGGCGGCCATCGTGGCCGTGTTGCTGGTCATGCTGCACCGGTGGCCGGGAATGTCCAACAGCTTTGTCCTGTATTTCATGGTCGCGATGGTGGTATCGACCAGCAGTGGCGCAGAGGGGTTGCGAACCATGCTGGATGCCAAGGCGGCGCAGCGGGCCGGCCTGTTCCTGCTGCCCGGTATGCCGCCGCGCAGCCAGTTGGAGCGGGCGGTGCTGCGCCAGGTATTCCTGGCACTGGGCGAGCGCCTGCTGCTGATGTGCTGCATGGGGCTGGCGCTGCTGCACTTCTCTGCAGCCACCGCCAGCGGCTGGTGGCTGCTGGGCGTGGCGGCTTTCTGGCTGGCCGAGGGGATGCAATCGGCCTGGCTGGCCTGGCATGGGCGGCGGCTGCACTGGGGGTGGTCAGCGCTGCTGGTGGGCATGGTGATGGGCACGGCCAACTGGGGCATGGTGCAACAGGGTGACCTGCACGGGAGGCTGCTGGCCGTCTGGGCGGTGTACCTGCTGATTCGGCTGGCGCATTGTGCGTGGCAGTGGCGCAGCATCCGGGCACAGCCGCTGCCGGACGGCGTGGTGGGTTAGGGCCGCTATGCTTGCGCCTACATTGAGGGCAACAGCCCCTTTACGGAGATATTCCATTGGCCAAGATTTTCATGGGCGTGCGCCTGCGCTCGCTGCGCCAGGAGCGCGGGCTGACCCAGGTGGCGCTGGCCCAGGCGCTGGGCATTTCGCCCAGTTATTTGAACCAGCTGGAGCAGGACCAGCGCCCGTTTACCGTGCCGGTGCTGCTCAAGGTGCACCGTGTGCTGGGGGTGGACATCCAGCAGTTTTCCGAGGATGCGCAGGCCCGCCTGGTGGCGCAGCTCTCGGATGCCGTTGCCGCCGTGCCCGATCTGCCTGCCGTGCCCCAGGCCGAGCTGCGCGAGTTGGCCGCCAAGCTGCCCCAGCTTTCGCAAACCCTGCTGGCCATGCACCGCCGCCACCAGCAGGACACGCAGCGCCTGCACACCCTGGCCGACCGCCTGAGCCGCGTGGGCATGGACGAAGACCAGTCCCTGGTCGACGAGGCGCTGCCCCAGGGCCAGATGCCGTTCGAGGCGGTGCGCGACTTCTTTTTTGCCCATCGCAACTATTTCGACGTACTCGACCGTGCGGGCGAAGCCCTGGCCCAGCAGGCCCAGACCCAGGGCGGGGCGCTGCACGAATGGCTGGCCCAGCACCTGCGCAGCCAGCACGGCGTTTTCGTGCTGAAGGCGGAATCCGGCGATGCGCCCCTGCGCCGCTTTGACGCGGCCAGTCGCACCCTGCACCTGTCGGCGGACTTGCAGCCGAGCCAGCAAGCCTTCCAACTGGCCACGCAACTGGCCCTGCTGGAGCTGCAACCGCAGATGCAGCAGCTTCTGGGCACCCACCACTGGCACGACGAGGCCACCTGCCGCCTGGCCGGAATCGGGCTGGCGAACTACGTGGCCGGGGCGCTCATCCTGCCCTATGGGCGTTTTTTACAGGCGGCGGAAAGCCTGGGCTATGACATTGAGCTGTTGGGCCAGCGCTTCGGCGTGGGCTACGAGATGGTGGCCCACCGGCTATCGACGCTGCAACGGGCCGATGCGCCGGGCGTGCCCTTTTTCTTCATCCGCGTGGACCGGGCAGGCAACATCAGCAAGCGCCAGTCGGCCACGCACTTTCACTTTTCCAAGACCGGCGGCACCTGCCCGCTGTGGAATGTGTACGAAGCCTTTGCCCAGCCGGGGCGCATCCTGCCGCAACTGGCCAGCATGCCCGATGGTCGCGTCTATCTGTGGATTGCCCGCAGCATCACCCACGAAGGGCGCGGCTGGGGGGCGCCGGGGAAGAACTTTGCCATCGGCCTGGGTTGTGACGTGCAGCACGCGCACCGGCTGGTGTATTCCAAGGGGCTGGACTTGCGCAACCTGGAGGCGGCCACCCCCATCGGCATGGGCTGCAAGGTGTGCGAGCGCAGCGCTTGCCCGCAGCGGGCCTTTCCGTTTACCGGCAAGCCGTTACGGGTGAACGCCGATGAAAGCAATTTTGTACCGTATGGACAGTAATCCCCCGCCGAGCATCGACAATGGGGAAAGTGCCTGCGACAGGCCGCAGACGTGGGCAAACCCTGGGATGACGGGCCTTGGCAGTGAGAGTTTGTATCTATATACTTTAGAAAATAATAAATTGTATTCTTGTTAATCAAAGATCATCACTTCAGGAGGAGCGCATGCGCCACATCGACTTCAATCGCCGCGACTGGCTCAAACTGCTGACGGCAGGGGCCGCCGCTGCCGCCACGGCTACGCAAAGCGCCCAGGCTGCGCCCCAGGTCAAAACGGAAGCCCGCATCGTGATTGCCGGGGCCGGGGCGGCGGGGTTGACCGCCGCTTCGCGCCTGGCGCAGCAGTTGTCGGGCGCACGGATCATCCTGGTGGACGCTCGCAAGCAGCACTATTACCAGCCGGGCTTCACCCTGGTAGGGGCGGGCATCAAACCGGCGGACTACGTGGTTTCGCAAACCAGCAGCTACGTGCCCCAGGGCGTGGAGCTGGTCGAGGAGCGCGTCGCCGAGATCGATCCCGAGGGCAAGAAGGTCGTCACCGAATCCGGCATGGTGCTGCCGTATGACTTCCTGATCGTCGCCACCGGCTTGCAACTGGAATACGGCCTGATCGAGGGCATGGAGCCGGGGCTGATCGGCCAGCATGGCATCGGCAGCATCTACAACGGCCCGGAGGCGGCCAGCGCCACCTGGGGCCTGATGCAGCAGTTCGCCAGCCAGGGCGGGCGCGGCGTGTTCACCCGTCCCAATACCGAGATGAAGTGCGCAGGCGCCCCGCTCAAATACACCTTTCTGAGCGAAGACCGCGCCACGCGCCAGGGCGGGCGCAGCAAGGCGGAGTTCGTTTATTTCTCGAACAACGCGGCCCTGTTCAGCGTGCCCATCGTCTCGGAGAAGGTGCGCATGCTGTTCCAGGAGCGCGGCATCCAGACCCAGTACAACCGGGTGCTGACGGCCATCGACCCCGGCAAGCGCATCGCCACCTTCAAAACGCCGGAAGGCACGGAGGAGCAGAACTGGGACTTCATCCACGTCATCCCGCCCATGCGGGCCGCCGAAGCCGTGCGCAACAGCCCCCTGCCCTGGCAGACAGGCAACTGGGCTGCCGAGGGCTGGATGGAGGTGGACAAGGGCACGCTGCGCCACGTGCGCTACCCCAACGTGTTCGGCGTGGGCGACATCGCCGGGGTGCCCAAGGGCAAGACGGCAGCCAGCGTGAAGTGGCAGGTGCCGGTGGCCGTCGATCACCTGGTGGCGGATATCCAGGGCAAGCAATCCGATGCGCTCTACACCGGCTACACCTCGTGCCCGCTGATTACCCGGCTGGGGCAGGCGATGCTGGTGGAGTTCGATTACCAGAACAACCTGACCCCGTCCTTCCCCGGCGTCATCGCGCCGCTGGAGGAGCTGTGGATCAGCTGGGTCATGAAGACCATGGCCCTCAAACCCACCTACATCAGCATGTTGCGCGGCCGCGCCTAACCCCCTTACCGGAAGGAATAAGCCATGAAAGAACTCGATCCCCTGATCTTTTGGTACGTCTTTCAGGAAATGCTGGGCACGCCGCTGCTGTGGCTGCTCATCATTCTGATAGCTGGTGGCACGCTTGCCTTCTTGTTTTTGCTATTGAAGGAACGCAAAATCGTTGCCCGGCGCGTGGTAATAGCTCAAGCAATAGGAGCGATTGGCGGCGTGCTGGCCCTGGTGCTGATGGCCAAGGTGTCGTCCTCGGGCTTCACCGATGCGGGCGGCCCGGCCGACTGGTTTCTGATCGCCCTGGTCTTTGGCCTGGGGGCTGTGGGCACTACGGTGCTGGCGTACACCGTGGCGGGGTATGCCCGCTGCAAGTGCCCACGGGCTGGAAAAGCCTAGGGATGCTTTGTACCGCTGCCTAGCGGTACACCGGCAACACGTCCAGAACGTCGGGCGAGAGCAGGTGGAAAATGGAGGTAATGACCCCGTAGAAAAGCACCACTTTGACAAAATGGGTCGTGCTGAAAATACGGGCGCCATATCCGCCGCTTGTCCCCGTCTGGCGATGGTGTTTCCATTCGATGGCCGCAGGAATGATGACCGACCAGATGGCCGCTGCAAAACCGGCAAAACCAATGGCAATGATAAAACCGTCGGGAAACATGGTGCTGCCCAGGATGGGCGGCACAAAGGTAATGGCGGCGGTCTTCAGACGATCGCCAAGAGAGTTATCGAACCCCAGCAAATCTGCAATATAGTCGAACAGTCCCAGCCCTGCGCCCAGGAACGAGGTGACGACGGCCAGAAAAGCAAAAATGGAAATGCAGTAAGAAATCCAGGGGGTGGAGACAATACTTTCTACGGCAGCAAGAAAATGGTTGATGTTGCCGCCTTGCGCATACACATCACGCAGGGATTCCCGCCCCAGCACGCCAAAGCCTGCAAATATCCAGATGGTGTAGCAGACGCCTGCAATGAGCAGACCATAGAAAATACATTTTCTGATCTTGGCCTCATCCTTGCCATAGTATTTGACCAGGCTGGGAACGCTGGCATGAAAGCAGAAGGACGTCAGAAAATACGGCAGGGCGGCCAGAACAAACCAGGCGGTGGGCTGGGCATCCGGTACTGTGCTCAAGGTGAGGATTTTTTCCACTTCCAAGGCAGGCAGCAGGCCTGTAATGGCGGCAAAGAAGGTAATGATCATGCCGATGACGAAAATCGTCGAGAGGCGATCGACGACCTGGGTACTCCAGAAAATACAGACCGCCAAAGTGCCGCCAAACAGCAGGCTGACCATGCTTTGCGGAATATCCAGACCCAGGCTATGCCACACGGTCGCCCCGCCGCCGCTGGTGTAGGCGTACAGCAGCATATACAGCACAAAACCGACCGACAGGCCATTGACGATATTCCATACCGGCCCCAAAGTATTCTTCACCAGGGTATGAAAGCTTGCACCGGGGTCAAAGCGCAGATTGGCGCGTAATATCATGTTGGCACTGGCCAGCATGATGAAAAAGGTCGTTGCCAGAACCAGCACTGTCCATAATGACCACATGCCTGCCGAAATAATCGGCAATGCCAGCATTCCAGCACCAATGACGGTGCCGGCAACGATCATGATGCCCCCTACAATGGAGGGCTGCTTTTGTTCTGGGGTGGATGAGGGATTCATAATGTCTCCGGATTATAATTTGTTTTAATATTGATATTCATACGGCCCCGCCTGCATTCGGCGGGGCCGTGCTTTTGTTTCTGAAATCAATCCAATGATTCAAAACGGGAAGTGAAGAAGCGCAGGAGCTTGGGCTCGTACACCATCTTCATCCCTTTGATTTCGTGGCGGCGCTGGTACAGGTCGATGCACGCCTGCGCCACCACGTCCAGGTGGGCGTAGGTATACACACGGCGCGGAATCGTCAGGCGCACCAGTTCCAGTTTGGGGCGGTGGTGGTCGCCGGTTCTGGCATCGCGCCCTGCCGATACGATGCCGCGTTCCATGCTGCGCACGCCGCTTTCCAGATACAGCTGCGCAGCCAGGGTTTGCGCCGGAAATTCGTCCTGCGGCAGGTGGTCGAGAAACGCCCTGGCATCCAGAAAAACGGCGTGCCCGCCGACGGGGCGGACGATGGGAATGCCGGCAGCAGCCAGCGCATCGGCCAGATAGCGGCATTGGCTGATGCGGTGGTGGATGTAGTGGTAATCGACGGATTCCTCGATACCCCGGGCCATCGCCTCCATATCCCGGCCCGCCAGCCCGCCGTAACTGGGCATGCCTTCAAACAGCACCACCAGTTCCGCTGCACGCTGGTAAAGATCGTCGTCGTTCATGCAGAGGAAACCGCCGATATTGACCAGGCAGTCTTTTTTGCCGCTCATGGTGCAGCCGTCGGCATAGCCCATCATTTCCAGCAGAATATCGGCAATGCTGCGGTCATGGTAGGCGGCTTCGCGCTCTTTGATGAAATAGGTATTTTCCACGCAGCGGGTGGCATCGAACATCACTTTGATGCCGTGGGCGCTGCACAGCTTTTTCACTTCGCGCAGATTTTCCATGCTGACGGGCTGGCCCCCGGCCAGATTCACGGTGACGGCCACGCAAACGTAGGGGATGCGCTCGGCCCCCACTTCGTCAATCAGGCGTTGCAGTTTTTGAATATCGACATTGCCTTTGAAGGGTAGGTCGATTTGCGAGTCGTGGGCTTCGTCGATGATGATGTCCACAAAGGTGGCGCCATTGAGTTCTTGGTGGGCGCGGGTGGTGGTGAAATACATGTTCCCCGGCACATAATCGCCGGGTTTGATGCAGATTCTGGACAGCAGGTTTTCCGCGCCACGGCCCTGGTGGGTGGGGATGATGTGGCGAAACCCGTAGTATTTGCGCACCGTTTCCTGCAAGTGGATAAAGTTGCGGCTACCGGCATAGGCTTCGTCGCCCATCATCATGCCGGCCCACTGGTAATCACTCATCGCGGTCGTGCCGCTATCGGTCAATAAATCGATATAGCACTGGTCGGAGCGCAGCAGAAAAGTATTGTTGCCCGCTTCTGCCAGATACTGAACCCGCTGTTCCCGGGTGGTGACCGCAATCGGTTCCACGACTTTGATTTTGTAGGGTTCGGCAGGATAGTGGTGCATGGTAGTCTCCTTGGTAAATAAAAAGCTAGTGAATGCACTAGCGGGCACTGGAAGGACTTTCAACAAAGTTGGTCAGCCCAAACGAATCGATCACGCGAATGCCTTGCGGGGTTTCATCCAGAAACCCTACTTTCTTGAATAGGCGAATGGCGTTGCTTACCGTGACCCGGTGCATGCCGAGTATTTCCGCCATCAGGGCATGGGATATTTTTATTTCTGTATTTTTATGCAGCACATCCAGGCCATTCAACAGTTTGGCAACGCGCTGCGAGCCTGTTAAAAACGTGCTGCTTTCCACCCCGGAGGAGCTGATATAAGATTTTGTCGCCAGATTGAGCAGCAACTGGTGGCTTAAATCAGGATGGTGGGTGAGTATCTCCTGGGTAAATTCCGGGCCTGAAAACTCATAGGCACGGCTTTCCTGCAAGGCCAGGATTTCATGCTGATAGGGTTTATGGCCAAACAGGGCCGCTTCGCCCAGCAAGCTGCCGGGGCCCATCAGCCACAGGGTGCGTTGCAAGCCACAGCGGCTGATGGCGCAGACCTTGATCAGCCCCGTGCAAATCAAGAACATCTGCCGGGCCGGGTCGCCCGGGCGGCGAATCACCGTGCCGCGCGACCACTGAATGGGGCGGCCAAGATGCAAAACCTTGTCCCAAATCGCCAGATTGTCGAACGTCAGCCAGGGGATGTCGGCTGTGGCGCTGCTGTCGTCTCCAAAGTAATTCATGGCCTATTTCTTGATAGGGAGTGCGTATGGCGGCTACGTTAGCAGCCACGTTTGCACGAATCGGTAGCACAGGCTACAGATCGATCAAAAAAATTGCTTTGAATTACTTTGGTGCGCAGAAAGTAATTGTTATAAGTTCTTTCAAGGCACTTTTATTGCATCAAGAGTTGGGCTTGTTTGAATATGTCCAGGGGGATTACCCTGGGTGCGGCTTTCGCGATGGCGTTTCTGGCGGTTCTAACGCCGTCCGCGCTGCATGATGACCGTGCCCAGGACGGCCAGGGTGCCGCCGATGAGCAGGCTGGCATCCAGTGCCTCGTGCAGCAGCAGCGCCGAAATGGCCACCCCCACCACCGGCACCAGGGTGATGTAGCCCGCCGCTGCGCCCGCGCCCAGGCGTTTCACCCCTTCAAAAAACCAGGCGTAGGCCAGGGCCGTGGCACCGAAGGCCAGGAACAGCAAGGCCCCCCAGGCCGTCCAGCCGCTGTGCAGGGTGGCCTGCATCCCGGCCGGGCCTTCCACGACCAGACTGGTGACGAGCAGCAGCACCGCGCCGATGGCCGCCGTGACGGTGGTGGCCGAGAGGGCATCTACTCCGGTCATCACCCAGCGGCCCAGCAGCGTGTAGGCCACCCAGCAGGCCACGCAGCCCAGGATCAGCACCTCGCCCAGCCCCAGATGTCCTTGCAGGATGTGCCGGGGGTCGCCCTGGGCAATCACGATGATGGCACCGACAAAGGCCATTGCCATGCCCAGGCTGATGATGGTGTTGATGCGCTCCTTGAACAGCCACACGGCCAGCAGCAGGGTGACGACCGGGTTCAGGGTGATCAGCAGGGCCGCCTTGCCTGCCGGCACGTATTGCAGGCCCGACAGAAACAGGCTGGCGTAGGCGTAGACGCCGAAAAATCCGGCCAGCCCCATGCCCAGCCAGCGCTGGAGGCTCCAGTCTTTCAACTGGGCAAAGCCGCCGCTGCGGTACATCCAGGGCAGCAGCACCAGCAGGGCAAGCAGAAACCGCAGGCTGGCGGCGGCCAGCGGCGGCATGGCCTGGGCCACGATGCGCCCGGCGGGCCAGGAGGCCCCCCACAGAATGATCATGCCCAGCAGGCGGGCGTGGGGGCCAAAGTTGGAAAGACGCAGCATAGGGGGCGCACTATAGGCCCGCCGCCTTCCGTGGTGCGGGACGATGCCAAGAGGTTTAGTAAAGAAAAGGCCTTTAGCGCCGAACAGCAGAACGCGGGCAGCTATAAAAACAAAAGCCGATCGCACCTTGTCGCAACCCGGCGGCGGCAAGGTTCAACGGGTGTGCTGTGCGAACCGGGCGGTGAATTTGGCCACCTTGGGCGCAATCACCCAGGCGCAATAGCCGGCCTCGGGATGGCGGGCGAAGTAGTCCTGGTGCCCATCCTCGGCGGGATAGAACGCGGTCAGCGGGGCGACCTCGGTCACCACCGGGGCAGGAAAGGCGCGGTGCTGATTCAGTTGCGCCACATAGTCCTGGGCCACGGCCAGCTGCTCGGCCGTCGTGGTGTAGATGCCGCTGCGGTACTGCGGGCCGACGTCGTTGCCCTGGCGGTCGGGCGTGGTGGGGTCGTGGGTGGCAAAGAAAATCTCCAGCAGCTCGGCCAGGGGCAGCACCTGCGGGTCGTAGACCACTTGCAGCACCTCGGCGTGGCCGGTGGTGCCGCTGCACACCTGTTCGTAGCTGGGGTGGGGCAGGTGGCCGTTGGCATAGCCGCTGCACACCCCCAGCACCCCGCGCACCCGGGAGAAAATCGCATCCACACACCAAAAACAACCGCCAGCCAGATAAATGCTGGCCTGGAGGGACGTGGGGGCGCAAGTGGAGGTCATGGTCGATGCTGCCGGGTTACTGTCCCTGGGCACGGTCGATGGCTTCGACGATGGCCAGGCCGGTGGTCTGTACGCCAGGGGCGTTGAAGCCCGGGCCGGGAGTGACGTTGGGATGCTGCAGCAAGGTCTGGCGTACCTGGCGGGCTTCCTCGTGGCGGCGCAGGCGTTCCTGCTGGGCGGCGTTTTGGGCCGCTGAGGGAATCTCTGCGCGGGTGCTGCGTTCGTAGACGGCGTAGGCCGCTTGCTGGGCCCGCAGGGCACGCTCTTGCTGCAACTGTTCGCGTTGTGCGATGTATCCCCAGCCGGCGATCAGGGCCAGCCCCATGGCGGCAATGCTCAGACCCCAGAGGGTGGAGGGGGACAGGGAATCGCGTTGTGGCATGGCAGGGTGAAGACAGGAAGGAGGGGTGGGAAAACCAGGCATTTTCGGGTTTTCGGGTTTCCTTGTCCGGGGGCGCAGATTTTTTCGCGTGCCGAACTGCAAAAACGCCGATTTTTTTGAGGTCAAGACAAAAAATCGTGCATAATCCTCGTTTCCGTAGGGGAGTCGCCAAGTTGGTTAAGGCACCGGATTTTGATTCCGGCATGCGAGGGTTCGAGTCCTTCCTCCCCTGCCAGAGATAAAAGAGAAAGCCTTGTCTGCCGATGCAGGCAGGGCTTTTTTCTTGCCTGCTTCCCGAGCGCGGTATCCGGTGCAAGGCCTGGCAGCAGGGCCGCTATCATCGCGGCCATGTCCAGCGCCAGCCTTGCTCCTTCTCCTTTCTCCTCTTCTGTTCCTGACCGGAATGCGTCGCGCTTCTGGGGGGTGATTCCCTGTGCCGGTAATGGCACGCGGGCCGTCGCACCGGGGATGGGCGATCCGGCGCTGCCCAAGCAGTACCAGCGCTTGCTGGGCCAGCCGCTGGTGCTGCACACCCTGGCGGCTTTTGCAGCAGTGCCGCAACTGGTGAGTACCTTGGTAGCGGTGGCGCCGGGAGACGATTTTCTGAATGCCTACCCTGGCGGCAGTTACTTCACTGTGCCGTGCGGCGGTGCGACACGGGCGCAGACCGTGCTGGGGGCGCTGCGGGCCTTGCAGCAGCGCGGCGCCCAGGCGCACGACTGGGTGCTGGTGCACGATGCGGCACGCTGCCTGGTGACGCCGCTGCAAATCGAAACCCTGATTGCCGAATGCCAGCACGACAGCGTGGGGGGCCTGCTGGCGCACAAGATTCCCGATACGCTGAAAACCGCCGTCACCGGGCCGGGCGGGGTGCGCGTGGTGGCAACGCTGGAGCGCAGCGACAAATGGCTGGCGCAAACGCCGCAGATGTTCCGTCTGGAGCCTTTGCTGCACGCGCTGGAAAAACTGGGCGATGCCGCCACCGACGAGGCCAGCGCGATGGAGGCCGCAGGCCACCGCCCCAAGCTGGTGGCGGGCGGGGCGCAGAATTTCAAGGTCACCTACCCCGAGGACTTCGCCCTGGCCAGCGCCGTGCTGGCCTACCGCGAGGGCAGCAGCACCACGGCGCGGTTCGGCGAGTCGCCCCCCACCCGGCCGGAGCGGGGGAATCGGTTTTTTTAGAACGTGTTTACGATCTCCTGAGTAGCAGTGCCAGAAATGCCAAGTGGACGAACTGCAAGCTGGTATTGAGCCAGCGCTCGCAGTTCTTCCATAACCTGCGGTTCTTCTCCAGCCACGCAAAGC
>NZ_JBHSEW010000021.1:0-22996 GCF_042654765.1 Comamonas nitrativorans
TTCGGCCGCCGACTCAAGACGCTCAAGGGCCTGACACCTTACGAATTCATCTGCAAGCAGTGGACAGATGAGCCCGAACGCTTCACGATCAATCCTATCCATCAAATGCCGGGACTGAACATCTAAGAACATACCCCTTGTAGAGTTGTCTTTCCTACGGCCGCGATGACCGCAAAAGCAAAGCTGTAGATATGCCCAGCATCCACACCCTGAACGCCCGCGGGAACGTAATGCTCCCGGCCATGCGGGAGTACTTTTCTTGGTCGGACGCCCGTACCTTCCGGGAGATCCAGCGATTCCATCGCGATTGCCTGGACATCCTGCAAGCCAAGGGGATTTGCTACGAGGCGCTGAGATCGGCGTTGACCCCCCAGCCCGGCAAGCAGGAAGCGGCATTCATGTTCGACGAGCACCGATGCGACCCCGAGCGCATTCCCGGCGTGGATGCCGCCGACGCCTTGTTCAAGTTGGTTCCGAGCAAGACCACGCACAGCGTTCTGGGCGGCGAGCTGGTGGACAACAAGGATGAGATCGCTCGCAGGCTGCTTGGGGAGACTGCCGTGATTGCCAAAGACTTGGCCTTCAAGCACCCATGCTTTTGCTACGTCCTCTACGTAAACAACCTCTCCGAAGAGGCGCTGAACACCCTCCACACGGGCTTGCAGGCGCATCCAGGCTATCTGGGCTATGTGCCCTGCACGTATGCCAGCCTGGCCAAGACCTTCGTCACCATGCATCTGGTGAACCTGGCGATCAAGCACGCAGGCATTGTGATCCTTGGCCACGAGGACGACCGCGACAACCGCGAGAACTGCAACCTGCATATGCACGACTACACCGCACTCGGCCTGCAGATCCGCAGCCTTCAGTCGATGTATTTCAGCGCCTTCCTGTCCTACAAACCGGAACGCATGCTGTTGCAGAACTCGGACGACGACCTGGAGATCGCGCTGCGGGCGATGTCGGAAGCAGTCGCCCCGCTCAGCGAATTCACCGTGGTGATCGAAGACGACAAGTTCGACAAGTACCTGAGAACGAAGAAGCTGGGCAAGTTGCAGAACGCCGGCCTGGCGCAGCTGACCAAGGCGGAGCTGGAAGCCGCCATTGGCGCAAAAATGCGGTCGAACTATCTCTACAACATCGACTGGCGGAACGAGCCCGATTACCAGGGCAGCTTCTTCAACATCATGTTGGAATTCCCCCGCGCGGGAGGCTACCCCGAACGGATGACGGCTGCTCTGGAGTACAAGGTGGCGACGAAGGTGCTGCGCCTTGTCACGCTCGCCTAGCCTCGCGGCCGGTCACGCTGGGCTGGCCTCCAAGATCCGCCTGATCGGCATCGACGATGCCACGCGGTGCTGCGGGAGATCGCAGCCAGGCGTCCAAAGTGTCAATCTGCACAAAGCGCGTGGGTACCTCATATGGAGGAAACCGCAGCCAAAAGTGCATGTCCTTGGACACGTAGAGCTCCGTCAGCGAGAACGGTTTGTCTGCGGGCGCCGGCCAGCCGAGCAAGGTCCGCAGCGTGTCCGCGTTCTGGGTGAGGAAGTCGCGCCGCCGTTCGATCTTCCGCAGTTGGCCGAGCTCGCTGCCGCCCCCGAAAATCCGATCCCGCAGCCGGCGTGTGTCCTTCAGGCAGAACGCCGGTTGGTTGTATTTGCACTCGGCCGTCAGCCACTGGTTCTCCTCCGGCCGGTACGCTAGTACGTCGAAGTCCCCCACGTCCGGAAACTGCAGCTTCGGAAACCGATCCTTGAAGTCGATCCCCTTTATGGCGTGAGGCATGGCGCGGGCACAGACTTCGTGCGCGCGATCCTCCAAGCCATCTTCCAGTTCCTTCTTGAGTTGACCTACCGCCGACCGCACCGCCGGCCAGGGGTAGTCGGCCGGCAGATAGCCTGCCGAGATCGATCCCGTCCAGATGCGCTTCGCCCGCCCCACCGCCGCCGCCCCCCACAGCACGCGGCCATCCGGCAGCGTGATCAGTGGTCGGATGGTGTGGCGGCTGCCGCGCTTGGAATGCTCCCAGACCGGGACATCGTCTTCCACGACATCCTTGCCGATCAGGCGCCAGGCTTGGTCAGGAGCGAGCAGGAGGAACTCGATCACCGCCAATGCGGAGTCCAACGGCAAGTCGGGGTGGGCAGCCACTGCCCGCTCCGCCATGGTTTGCCGGTCGCTGACGTAGCCGCAAGCCAGCGCCTGAGCGCCGCCGGCCGACACCCACAGGGTGAGAGTGGAGAGTACTTGCAGCATGTGCGAGTAGGTGAATCGAAGGTCTTTCGCGAAGGCCGCGTCCAGCACCGCTATGTATTCCTGCATCGACAGCGCCGTGGTGATCTTGTCTTCCTCCGCAACGTTGACACCCAGCCGCAGGGCCGCCATCTCCCGCCCAAACATCTCTTCCTGCGCATCACGCACCTCTGAGTAGAAGACTTCCGGGACGTACTGATCATCCACCCGCAGGCCGCCCACGTCGATGCCGTTGTGCAGCACATCACTGGCGCCGTACAGAACGAACAGCCAGTCAACCATGGCCTGGATGGAAAGAACCGTCTCGGCACGCGCCGGCGAAGCCTGTGGCGAGGTCAGAACCAGCGCGCTTTCCAACAGGTACCGGTAGTTCCTGCTCTCGCGGACAAACTTCTCGTGGGCTTCGGCCAGGGATTGCTCCCGGTCGTAGTCCACCTCGTGGCGAAGGCTCTGCTTGATCCGCAACTCATCACGATCATAGGAAGCGATCAACGCGTCGTATTGCTCAACGCAATACCGCAGCAGGCTTTCGCGGTCCAGCGCGCGAATGCGCTGGTGTACCGCGTCCCGGTAAGCCGCACGGGCCGGGTTGATCAGCGCCTTGGCAGCCGCAAGCGTGTACGTTCCCGGGGTCACTCCTTGCGCCTTCAGCAGGATGGCCAGGTCACGCCGGGCCACCTTGTAGTCCTCGGGCCTGGGCACTTGCGGCTGAGTGAAGTCCGGCACGTCCACCATGCGCTGCATGCGGCCTAGGGTGAAGCGCGGTAGGCGGCCAGCCGTGCCCGCCAGAGCTTCTCGCAACTCGGGCGGCATCGGGTCGCCCAGCGCCGCGAACAAGCGCTCTACGACCGCTACTGCACAAGCGACCTCGAAACGCGCATCTTCGGCATCCTCCAGGTCTTCTACCAGCTTCGCCAGATTGACCGTGAGCTGCGCCTGATAGCTGTGCGAGCCGCTACGCGGCCTCTCGTCCCATGCCGTGACCAGGGGCATGACCACCGCCTGCTGAGTCTGTTCGTCCGCGGCGGATGCCAACAGGTGGGGCGCACTGAAGCAATGCAGATTGACCCGCCGAAAGGGAAGCTGCAGGAACGGCGAGATGATCGACGCCCGCTCGGCGATGCTGTCGGCGGCGCAATGCACGAAGAGTTCAAGCAGCGAACCATCCCGCGGATCCAAACCGACCGCGTCGACATCGAGGATGAAATGCAGGGTGCATGTCCCGATCACTGACGACCATGCCAGTTTGGGAGCATTCTTAGCGGTGACCCGAGTCAGCGAACTCACACCTTCGCGCTCATGTGTCTCCCAAGCACTGGCTTCGTCCGGGAAGACGAGCGGTGCTCGCTGCCAGAACGCCTTGAGCTGTCCATAGCGCCAAGACGCCCCCCAATGGGGATCCAAGCCCAGAAAGTTCGGGGTCACAGCGCCTTCAACAATCTGGGCATGGACATCACGGAACGACCCGAACAGATCACCCAGATCGCTGAACGGACTGCCGCCGAATTCGCGCAGACCGTCCACGTAGTTCCAAAACCGCGCCAGTTCATTCACCGATTCGATCGAATCAAAAATCGTGCACGCATCCACCAGGCTTATCAGGCGCGCGTGGGTACTTGGCACCTTGATTGCCGAAAGTCCGGTGGAAACCGGCGTGTTCACCAGAATGATCTTCACGGCCGTAGGCCCAGGCACCGTGCCTCGCGCATCGCGAAGCTGGAAGCCGTCGGAGGTCCCGATGACCTGTAAGCCCCAGTCCGCGTCCCGCATGACACGGCGCATCGCCGTCACGGCCTTGCCGGCCTGGGCCAGTTGGCCTGGCGGCACCGGCACAACCAGGAAGTAGTGCGGATCGTGGACGAGGACGGCTGCGATGGCCAGCGGCACGCGCTCGCCGCGCGACCGCAGTTGCAGCGGTCCGGTCAGACATGAGCGGGCCTCGATCCGCTTCGCCAAGTAGGTCCCCAATCGCGCGGCGACCCGGACCGGTGCATCCAGCGCAGCTTTGGCCCAGGCGTCAATCACGACGGATGTCGCGTTGCGCAGGGACATCGCACGCAGCGCCCCGTCGATTCGGACTGCCAGCCAAGGCAGCGCCGCGCCAGTCATCACCGCGTCGCCGAAGCCGCTCGCATCCTTCCAAGACGCAGGTTGTCCCAACTCCGCGACGTACTCAGCCCGAAGCTGCTCGACCGCCGACAGTTGCGTCAATGCAGGCATGACAACTTCCCAAAAAGATGAGGGCGGCACCTCGATGTTTCCGGGACTCGATTCGTCCACTCGATCGTCGCCATTCCGTGGCACCTGCCGCAGGAGCTCGCCCTGCAACCGGATCGAGCGCTCTAGATCGACTACGGCCTGGGTGCCATTCCCATGGCAGATGCGGAATGCTTCTATGTAGTCGACGATGCGTTGCACGGGACCACCGTACAGGATGGCAACCGACTCCTGCCCGAGGAGGACCTTCACCTCGCCCCAATCTGCCTCCGGCACGTAGTCCTCCAACGTGGGAAAGTCCGGCAAGGCCTCGATCAGTGCGCTGCAGAACCCTGCGAAGTCTTCGTAGGTGGCCATGCGGTCGGCTGTGAAGCTATCGGCCGGCGTGGACACCAGCAGGCTGAAGGCCAGCTGGTGCTTGACCTGGCTCGCGCGATTCGGCTGCCAGAGGTCCGAGATGTTGACCGCCGCGAGCGCATCACCAGGATGGAACCGCGTGAGGACCGCGTGCACGCGGCCGCAGGATGTCTGGAAGGCCTGCTCAAACATCTTCCGCCGTTCGTCCATAGCCCGCTGAATTTCAACCGGCAGTTGCGGCTTCATCGCCGGCGCTCGAAATGGCTTGTTGCGCTTCTTCTTACCCATTCGCCTTCTCCCTATGTCCCGGTCCGGCCAGACGAGATCGCCGTACAGACCGTGGTCTTAGGAGATCGTCGACTACCTGAACTAATCAACCCGGTACTCCAGCGGTACAGAGCTTAGTTTTTCCCACCTTCGTCAAGCTGCGCTAAACTACTGTCGCAGTTTACTTTTTTGTTCTGTAGCTTACGCTCTCCTATGCTTGGTTTTCCTAGGCATAGCACGTTGGCGACGAACTCATAATCCCTTGGTCGTCGGTTCAAGTCCGCCACGCCCTACCAACTGCATCAGAAGCCTGCTATCTCGTGGATAGCAGGCTTTTTCGTTTCAGCGGTAACGCCGCTGCACGGCATGGGCTGTCGGGCCGGGGCCGCGCAGGGCTTGCAGGGTGTGCAGATTCAAAAAGGTGAAGTGCCCCTGGCCGGTGCGCCAGCCGCCGGTGTCGATGAAGAACACGTTGCCCAGCGTCTGCATGGTGGGCACGGTCATGTGCCCGTGGACGACGGCCCGGACGTTGCGCACCGGGGCAGAGTAGCGGCGCTGGTAGCGCTGGCGCGACCACAGGCAGCAGTCCTGGTCGCTGGGCGAAAGGTCGTGCGTGCGTAGCTGCTGCCAATCGTCGCTGGGGCAGTCGGCATGAATCAAACCGACCGGGCCGTCGGGCGTGGCCACTTCCATCGCCAGGGGCAGGGCCTGCAATTGCCGGGCGATGGCGTCGAGCAGTTCCGGGGCAGTGGTGGTGAGCCAGTCGCCGCCGTGTTCCAGCACATCGACCTGCGGGCAGGGCTGGCCCAGGGCGAAGCGCCAGGCCATGAAGTCGTGGTTGCCGCTGATGGCGTGGAACCACGGTTGCGCCAGCCAGTGCAGCACCTGGGCCGATTCCGGCCCGCGATTGACCAGATCGCCCACGGCGAACAGGCGGTCTTGCGCCGGGTCGAAGCCGATGTGCGCCAGCGCCTGTTGCAGCGCGGTGAAGCAGCCGTGGATGTCGCCCACGGCAAAGTCGCGCCCGTCCGGGTTGGCGGGGATGGGGGCAAGGCGGGCGGTGGCGGGGTGGACGTGCGTGGAGGAAATCATGGTGCGGCCCTACCCCACTACTCCACCACCGTCAGCTTCGCAATGCCCAGCGCCAGCCATTTGCTGCCGTGGCGCGGGAAGTCCACCTGGGCGCGGGCGTCGTCGCCGGTGCCTTCGATGGACAGCACGCGGCCTTCGCCGAATTTGGCGTGGAACACCTTGCAGCCTTTGGCAATGCCGCTGGCATGTTGGGATTTATTGGAAACAGGAGCTGCTTCTGCTGATTTCATGCGGTTTTCAAGGTTGAAAGTATCTGAAAACCCTGTTGAATAAGCGGAAGCAGCTTCTTTTTTGGGACTGAAGCTGGCAAAACCCCGGGCGCCGAGGATTTTTACGCACGGGGCGGGCAGTTCGTCCAGGAAGCGGCTGGGCAGGTTGAAGCTGGTGCGGCCATGCAGCATGCGGCTTTGCGCGTGGCTGAGGTACAGGCGCTGGCGGGCGCGGGTGATGGCCACGTACATCAGGCGACGTTCCTCCTCCAGGCCGCCCTTGTCGCTCAGGGCGTTTTCGTGGGGGAACAGCCCTTCTTCCAGGCCGACGATGAACACGGCATCGAACTCCAGCCCTTTGCTGGCGTGGACGGTCATGAGCTGCACCGCGTCCTGCCCGGCCTGGGCCTGGTTGTCGCCCGCCTCCAGCGCGGCGTGGACGAGGAAGGCTTGCAGGGGCGAGAGGGTTTCGCCGGTTTCCGCATTCGTATCCGGCAAAAGGCGGTTGAGCAGCGGCTGGGTCAGGTCGATGCCCTGGCTGGCCGGGCTTTGCGTGAGGGCGGCGCCTGCTGCCCCCGCTGCGGTTTCATCCAGCGGCAGGGCCACGGCGTCCTTGCCGAAGCCTTCCTGCAGGACGAAGCTTTCGGCGGCGTTCATCAGTTCGTCCAGGTTTTCCAGGCGCTCCTGGCCTTCCTTGTCGGCGCGGTAGTGGTCTTGCAGGCCGCTGGCGTGCAGGACGTGGGCGATGGTGTGGCGCAGGCTCTGGCCCGCCACGGCTTCGCGCATCACGTCCAGCAGGGCGTGAAAGCTGCGCAGCTTGGCCCCGGCAGCGCCGCTGACCAGGGTGGTGGCGTCCATCAGGCTGCATCCGGCCTGCCCGGCTTCCTGCTGCAGGGTTTCCAGGCTGCGGGCACCGATGCCGCGTGTGGGGAAGTTCACCACGCGCAGAAAGCTGGTGTCGTCCTGCGGGTTTTCCAGCAGGCGCAGGTAGGCCAGGGCGTGCTTGATTTCCGCCCGCTCGAAAAAGCGCAGGCCGCCATACACGCGGTAGGGGATGCCGGCGTTGAACAAACGGCTTTCCAGCACGCGGCTTTGGGCGTTGCTGCGGTAGAGCAGGGCGATTTCCTGGCGTGCAAAGCCGTCGTTGCGGGTCAGCGCCTGGATTTCCTCGACCAGCCAGCGGGCTTCGTCCAGGTCGGTGGGCGCTTCGTGGATGCGCACCGGCTCGCCCGCGCCCTGGTCGGTGGTCAGGTTCTTGCCCAGGCGCTGGCTGTTGTGTTCGATCAGCGCGTTGGCGCAGTCCAGGATGTTGCCGTGGCTGCGGTAGTTGCGTTCCAGCTTGATCTGGTGCGGCACGGCAAATTCACGCAGAAAGTCCTGCATGTTGCCCACCCGCGCCCCGCGAAAAGCGTAGATGCTCTGGTCGTCGTCGCCCACGGCCAGCACGCTGCTGCTGCCGACGATGCGCCCGCCTTCCTGCTCGCCCGCCAGCAGTTTCAGCCACTGGTATTGCAGCTTGTTGGTGTCCTGGAACTCATCGACCAGGAGGTAGCGAAAGCGCTGCTGGTAGTGCTGGCGCAATGCGGGATGGTCGCGCAGCAGCTCGTAGGAGCGCAGCAGCAGCTCGGCAAAGTCCACCACGCCTTCGCGCTGGCACTGGTCTTCGTAGAGCTGGTACAGCTCCACTTTTTTCAGCATGTCCGGGTCGTGTGCGGGCACGTCCTTGGGGCGCAGGCCGTCCTCCTTGCAACTGGCAAAGAACCAGCCCAACTGCTTGGGCGGGTAGCGCTCGGCATCGACGTTGAAGGCCTTGCGCAGCCGCTTGATGGCCGAGAGCTGGTCCTGCGTATCCAGAATCTGGAAGGTGGCGGGCAGCCCCGCCGCCTGGTGGTGCGCTCGCAGCAGGCGATTGCACAGGCCGTGGAAGGTGCCCATCCACATGCCGCGCAGGCTGATCGGCAGGAGGGCCGACAGGCGCGTCTGCATCTCCTTGGCGGCCTTGTTGGTGAAGGTGACGGCCATGATGCCGCCGGGGCTGGCCTGGCCGGTGTGCAGCAGCCAGGCGATGCGCGTGGTCAGCACCCGCGTCTTGCCCGACCCGGCGCCCGCCAGAATCAGGGCGTGGCCTTGCGGCAGGGTGACGGCGGCAAGCTGTTCGGGATTCAGGCCATGCAGGAGGGGCAGGTCGTGGGCGGGGCGGTCGGGCAGGTTCTGGGCGGTCATGGGCGGCGATTGTAGAAAGCCGGCCCGCCGTGCCTGGCGCGGCGGGCAAAGCCCTTGGGATGCCCGGCACGAATGCCCGGGCGCAGGTCGGTATACAGGTCGGTACAATCAAGCACCGGGCCCAAGTTTCTTGCGGCGCGGTTTTTTATGCCTGCACGGTTCACGGCTGCGCAGGCATGGCCGAGCCTTCCAAGCCAAGCGCCCCAGCGCACAGGATGCCCCTGCTGCTGCCTTATTTTTGGAGCTTGGATTCCTTATGGAAATTTTTGACTACGACAACATCCTGCTGCTGCCGCGCAAGTGCCGGGTAGAGAGCCGCTCGGAGTGCGACGCCAGCGTGCAACTGGGCGCACGCCGCTTCAAGCTGCCGGTGGTGCCGGCGAACATGAAAACGGTGCTGGACGAGTCCATCTGCCGCTTTCTGGCGGCCAATGGCTATTTCTACGTCATGCACCGCTTCGACGTGGACAACGTGGCCTTCACCCGCGCCATGCAGGACGCGGGGCTGTTCGCCTCGATCTCGCTGGGGGTGAAAGCGCCGGATTACGCCACGGTCGATCGCTTCGTGGCCGAGGGGCTGTGCCCCGAATACATCACCATCGACATCGCCCACGGCCATGCCGAGAGCGTGCAGAAGATGATCGCCTACCTGAAGGCGAAAATTCCCGCCGCCTTCGTCATCGCCGGCAACGTGGGCACGCCCGAGGCGGTGATCGACCTGGAAAACTGGGGCGCGGATGCGACCAAGGTCGGCATCGGCCCCGGCAAGGTGTGCATCACCAAGCTGAAAACCGGCTTCGGCACGGGCGGCTGGCAGCTTTCGGCGCTGAAATGGTGCGCCCGCGTGGCGACCAAGCCCATCATTGCCGATGGCGGCATCCGCAGCCACGGCGACATTGCCAAGAGCATCCGTTTCGGCGCCACCATGGTGATGGTCGGCTCGCTGTTTGCGGGCCACGAGGAATCGCCCGGGCAGACCGTGGAAGTCGATGGGCAGTTGTTCAAGGAGTATTACGGCTCGGCCAGCGACTTCAACAAGGGCGAATACAAGCACGTCGAAGGCAAGCGCATTCTGGAACCCATCAAGGGCCGGCTGGCCGATACGCTGATCGAGATCGAGCAGGATTTGCAAAGCTCGGTCAGCTACGCCGGGGGCACGAAGCTGATGGACATCCGCAAGGTCAATTACGTCATCCTGGGCGGCGGCAACGCGGCGGAACATATCTTCATGTAACGCCTGGGGTTTGGCAGCAAGCCTGAACACAACGGCCTCCAGCAGCACGCTGGAGGCCGTTTTCTTTTGCCGCAGGTGCGTTGCCTTATCGGCCCCGGCGGTTGTCGGGGCTGTTGTCGCGGTGGTTGTCCCGGTCGCGTTCACGCGGCTCGGGGCGGCTGGGCCGTTCGCCCTGGCTGCGCGGCGGGGGCTTGGGCCGGGCCTGCGGCGGCTTGGGCTGCGCAACCGGGGGCCGGGTGTGGGGCGGCCTGGGGTGATGGATGGGCGGGCGTGCCGCAGGTGGCGGTGGGGGGGCAACGTGATGAACGGGCGGGCGCACGACAGGGGGGCGCACAACGGGCGGCGGCGGGGGCGGTGGTGCCATCCAGCGGCCTGATTGCCATTGGTAGCGCTGGCCGCTCCAGAGCCAACTGCCTTGCTCCCAGCGGTAATTCGGCCCTGGCGGGCGCGGGCGATGCTCCACGCGCGGTGGCGGCGGATAGCCGTAGCGGGTGTAGATCACGGTTTCGTGGCGCACGTGGCCGCTGGATTCGACGGGAGCGACCACGCATCCGGCCAGCACGGCCCCGGCCGCCAGGGCTGCGCCCAGGCGGGCGGCAAGCGAGAGGGATGAAGTGGCCATGGCAGAACTCCTTGAAAAATGGATCGGCGGCGGAGGGCGATGTGCCGTGTCCTATAACGACACAGCCCGGTCATATGCTGACCGGGCTGTGTCGATTTGCGTTCAAGCGCAGGTAAAGTTTTGCAGATCAGCCCCGCGCACGCAGGGCGGCGATGCGCTCCTCGATCGGCGGGTGGGTGGAGAACAGTTTGCCGATGCTCCCGGCAATGCCCATGGCGGCCATGTTCTTGGGCATTTCGCCGGGGTGCATCCCGCCCAGGCGGGCCAGGGCGTGCTGCATGGGCAGGCTGTTGCCCATCATGGTGGCGGCACCGGCATCGGCGCGGAATTCGCGCTGGCGCGAGAACCAGGCAACGATGATGGCCGCCACAAAGCCCAGCAGGATGTCCAGCACGATCGTCGAGACGTAGTAGCCGATGCCGGGGCCGCTGCTGCGGTCGTCGCCCTTGCGCAAGAAGCTGTCGATGGCGTAGCCGATCAGGCGCGAGAGGAATACGACGAAGGTGTTCATCACCCCCTGGATCAGCGTCATGGTGACCATGTCGCCGTTGGCAACGTGGGCCACTTCGTGGCCGATCACGGCCTCGACTTCCTCGCGCGTCATGCCTTGCAGCAGGCCGGTGGAGACGGCGACCAGGGCATTGTTCTTGAATGCGCCGGTGGCAAAGGCGTTGGGGGCACCGTCGTAAATGCCCACTTCGGGCATTCCGATACCGGCCTTCAGGGCGAAGTTGTGGACGGTTTGCACGATCCAGGCTTCGTCGGCATTGCCGGGCTGGTTGATGATGCGCACGCCCATGCTCATCTTGGCCATGGGTTTGCTCATCAGCAGCGAAATGATCGCGCCGCCAAAGCCCATGATGAAGGCAAAGCCGAGCAAGGCGCCCAGGTTCAGGCCGTTGGCCGTTAAAAAGCGGTTCACCCCCAGCAGGCTGGCGGTGATACCCAGCACCGCCACCACGGCGATGTTGGTCAATAAAAATAAGGCGATACGTTTCATAAGAGGAAAGCGGGGGAATCAATAGGCTCTAGCTTATCTAGGGGACACCTGCCGGACTTCAAGCCACCCGTGCCGGGCGAAAGACCACAGAGTCGTCATAGAAATAAAAGTTCGCATTTTCTGCGTACCAGCCGGGTATGCCCAGCACCGGCAGTGGGAAAAACGGCTTGTGGGCCAGATCACAAAACGGTATCGGAGCGTCTGGCCCGGGTGGTCGGGGACCTATTATCCAGGGCGGTTCGGAGTGCGGCGCAGTCGGTTCAGGCCATGAACAGAACCTGACGCTACCGCGCATGAGTATTGAAACAACAGCTCTTGTTTTTGAGGAATTTATGATCTACGGCATAGGCACCGACATCTGCGATGTACGTCGCATCCGCGCCAGCGTCGAGCGCCATGGCGAGCGTTTTGCCGAAAAAGTGCTGACCGAGACGGAACTGGCCATCTGGCACGCCCGCAGCCAGCGCTGGCCCGAGCGCGGCCTGCGCTATCTGGCCACGCGCTTTTCCGCCAAGGAAGCCTTCAGCAAGGCCGTGGGCCTGGGCATGGTCATGCCCATGACGTGGCGCAACTGCGAAATCACCAATCTACCCAGCGGCCAGCCCACCATCGTGCTGCATGGTCCGATGCGGGAGTGGATGGAGAAACGCGGTCTGCACGCCTGGATCAGTGTGACCGACGAGACGGACTACGCCGCCAGCTTCTGCGTGGTGGAGCGGCGGGAGGTGTGATGGATAAAGTAGGTATACTAGTCTACCTACTTTGTAACAAAAACTTACCCCATGGTTTCTGCCAGCACCCAGGAATACACCAGCGGCAGCGCCCGCGACCGGCTGCTCGATGCCGCCGCCAAGCTGTTCTACAACGACGGCATCGCCGCCACCGGCATCGACGCCATCGTCAAAAAAGCCGGGGTGGCGAAAAAAAGCCTTTACAACAATTTCGACTCTAAAGCCGATCTGGTCGCTGCCTATCTGCAAGTGCGCCATGCCGAATGGCTGGGGCTGTACGCGCAGCGGCTGGCGCAGGCCGCTACCCCTGTGGAACGGGTGCTAGCGGTGTTCGATGCCTACACCGACCATGCCGAACATGCCTATGAGCGCGGCTTTCGCGGCTGCGGTCTGCTGAATGCGGCGGCGGAATTGCAGGTGGGCGACGCGGGCCGCGCCGCCGTGCGCCAGCACAAGGAAGAAGTCGAAGCCCTGCTGCTGGCGCAGGTGACGGCGCTGCTGCCCGAACAGCCCGCGCAGGCGACGCAAGCGGCGCGGCACCTGGCCTTCTTGCTGGAAGGCGCGATGGCCCGCGCCGGGCTGGAAGGGCGCAGCGACTGCATGCGCCAGGCGCGGCCCATCGCCGCCGCCTTGCTGGAGGCGTTGTGAGCGCCGCAGCCGGGCAGCAGAGCCTGCTGGGCGTGGCGGCTATCGTGGCCGCCTCCGTGCTGTGGGGCACCACGGGGGTTTCCGCCACTTTTGCGCCGGAAGTCGGGGCCATGGCCATCGGTGCGGCGGCGATGGGCGTGGGCGGGCTGCTGCAAGCGGGCATGGCGGTGCGGCCCATCGTCCGCAGCCTGGCCGCGCTGCGCCGCCAGTGGCTGTGGCTGCTGCTGGGGGCGCTGGCGGTGGCGGTGTATCCGCTGGCGTTTTATGGCTCCATGCGGCTGGCGGGGGTGACGGTGGGCACGGTGGTGTCCATCGGCTCGGCCCCGCTGCTGTCGGCGCTGATCGAAATGTTGCTGGACGGCCTGCGCGTCAGCCTGCGCTGGGCCGTGGGCGCGGCCCTGGGCCTGCTGGGCATGGCCGTGCTGACGCTGGCCGAAGGCGGCAGCCACGGCAGCGCCGCGCCGCCGCCGGACGTATTCACTGGCGTGTTGCTGGGGCTGCTGGCGGGGCTGACCTATGCCTTCTACTCCTGGGCGGCGCGGCGGCTGATGCAGCGGCAGGTGCCCGCGCGGGCGGCGATGGGGGCCATGTTCGGCCTGGGCGGGCTGCTGCTGATGCCGGTGCTGTTCGTCACTGGCGCACCGTTCCTGGCCTCGTGGAACAACGCCGCCGTGGGCATTTACATGGCGCTGGTGCCGATGTTTCTGGGCTATATCTGCTTTGGTTACGGGCTGGCCCGCGTGCAGGCCAGCATGGCGACCACGATCACGCTGCTGGAGCCGGTGGTGGCTGCCGTCCTGGCCGGACTGATCGTGGGCGAACGTCTGCCCGCCTGGGGCTGGGTGGGCGTGGGGCTGATTTTTGCCTGCCTGGTGAGCATCACGCTGCCGACGCGGCGGGGCGACTAATACACGCTAATACACATCGCGCCGGTAGCGGCCCTGCTGTACCAGAGCGTCCACGGCGGCGCTGCCCAGAATCTCGCGCAGGGCGGCGTCCACGCCCTCGGCCATGCCGTGCAGGCTGCCGCAGACGTACAGGGCTGCGCCGCCGGTTTCGACCCACTGGCGCAGCAGGGCGGCGTGTTCGCGCAGCCTGTCCTGCACATAGGTTTTGGGCTCGCCGTCGCGCGAGAAAGCCCAGTCCAGGCGCTGCAAATGGCCGCTGGCCTGCCACGCTTGCAGTTCTGCACCGTAGAGCTGGTCGTAGGCGGACTGGCGCTCTCCGGCAATCAGCCAGTTGGCGTGCTGGCCCAGCGCAGCGCGGCTGCGCAGGTGGGCACGCAGCCCGGCCAGCCCGGTGCCGTTGCCGATGAGGATGAGGGGGCGCTGGGCGTTGTCCTCCAGCCGAAAGCCGGGGTGGGCCCGCAGTTGCAGGGTGAGCGTGGATCCCACGTCCAGATCGGCGGTCAGCCAGTGCGAGGCCCGCCCCGGCGTGCCGTCGTCGCGCCATGTTTGGCGCACCAGCAGGTGCAGGCCGCCATCGGCAGGGATGGAGGCGATGGAGTAGCTGCGCGGCGCGGGTGGCTTCTGCGCGTCCTCTGCCGCTGGCGGAGGCACCAGATCGACCAGATCGCCGGATTCCCAGGCGGCGGCAGCGTCGGTGGCCTGCAATTCCAGGTGGTAGACCGCACCGCCCTGGCTGCCGGGGTTCAGGTGCTGGCGCTGTACCAGCGTCCAGGTGGTGGGGGCGGGGGCGCCGGGGGCGTTGGCAAGGGTGCTGGCATCCAGGTTCAGCGCAGCGGCCAGTGTGCCTTGCCATTGGGCCAGGGTGGCTGCGGCGTTGCCGGACTGGTCGGCCTCCAGGCGCTCGTGCAGCGGCTGGGCCTGCCGGGCTTGCAGCCAGGCGTCCAGCGCCCGGCCAAAGCCGCAGAACTGGCCGTAGTGGCTGTCGCCCAGGGCCAGCAGGCTATAGCGCAGTGCGGATAAATCCAAAGTCTGGGTCATGCACTGGCGCTGGAACAGGGCGGCGTTGTCCGGCGCATCGCCCTCGCCATAGGTGCTGGCGATGAAGATGGCGTGCGTGGCCGCCTGCAGTTGTGCGGACGTGGTCTGGTTCAGCGCCTGCACCGTCACGGCCCAGCCGACGGCGTGCAGTGGTTCGGCGCAGTGCCGGGCCAGCGTCTGGGCCTGACCGGTCTGGCTGGCGTAGGCGATGAGGATGGGACGGTCGCCGCTGGCCAGCGCGGCGGCCTGCTCCCGGGCTTGCCGGCGGGCGCGGCGCTGCTGGCGGTACAGGCCCAGGCACAGCAGGGCGTAGGCCAGCAGCAGGGCCAGCGCCCAGGCCCAGCGGGTGGGGTCGGTGGTGAGAAGGTCGGCCATGAATCAATGCGGGGTGGAAAGATGCGCCTTCCAGGCGCTGGTGCAGCGGTTGGCGGCGGGGCTGGTCAGCAGGGCGGCGATGCCGTGTTCCTCGGCAAAGGCCCAGCCCGCCTCGGGGCCGAGGACGGTGAGCAGCGTGGCCAGCGCATCGGCGTGCAGGCATTCGGCGTGCAGCACGGTGACGCTGGACAGGTCGTTGTCGATCGGCGTGCCGGTGCGCGGGTCGAGGGTGTGCGAATAGCTGCGCCCCTGCCACTGGTGGCGGTGGTACAGGTCGCCGGACGTGGCAATGGCGCAGTCGCGCAGGGCGATGGTACTGGGGGGGGCATCGGGCATCTGGCCCGTGGTCGGAGTGGTGGCGGCGATGGGCGCGATGGCGACGCGCCAGGGCTGGCCGTCCGGGCGCTGGCCGCTGCCGCGCAGTTCGCCGCCGATTTCCACCAGGGCGTTGGACAGGCCCAGGGCGTGCAGGCGCAGCAGCACGGCATCGACGGCATGGCCCTTGGCGATGCCGCTCAAATCCAGGTGCAGGCCGCCGGGCTGGCGCCAGCCGCGCTGCGGGTGGTGTTGCAGGCGCTGCCAGCCGCTGCATACCTGCGCCTGGGCGATGGCGGCAGCGCTGGCGGGCCGCCAGTCGGCAGGGTGTTGTGGGGCGTGCGGGCCAAAACCCCAGGCGGCGACCAGGGCGCCCAGGGTGGGGTCGAAGGCGCCGCCGCTTTGCCCGGCCCAGTGCAGGCCGGCGTGCAGGACCGCATCCAGCGCGGCGGGCAGCGGGTGCCAGGTGTCGGCGGCGGCGCGGTTGAAGCGGGTGAGGGTGGAGTCTGCCGCCCAGTGGCTCATGTGATGCACGACATCGTCGAGTGCCTCTTCGATGGCGCTGCGGATGGCTTCCAGCGGCAGGTACTGCGGGTTGTCCACGCGCACGCGCCAGTGCGTGCCCATGCTGGTGCCGGCCAGCGTGTGCAGGCTGGCCGGGTCGGCAGCACGCACGCGCTGGCCGGCGAAGGAGGGCGTAGCGTGCGCAAAGCTGATGTTTTTCTTTAAAACAGGAGCTTGTCCCGCTGATTGGTCGGTGTTTTCAAGCTTGAAAGTATTTAAAGAATAATGAATGCGCACGCCAGCAGCTCACTTTTTTGATTAGGGCAGCACTTCCAGCGTACCGGCGTAGGTCAGGCGGCGTTCCTTGGCCTGGGGCAGGCTGGTTTTGCCGTCCTTGTGTTCGGCTTCCAGCCAGTAGGCGCCAGCGGCGGGCCAGGTGACGCTGAAGACGCCCTGGGCATCGGTGGTCACTTCGATCTCGTTGACGCTGTCGCGGTAGCGCGAGCCGCCCGGGGTGATGGTGACGGTGACGTTGGCGGCAGGTTGGCCATCGGCGGTCAGGCGCAGGCGGGTGGTTTCACCGGCGACCAGATCGTTGGGGTGCTGGCCTTCGGTGGGCAGCAGCTCCAGCCCCTGGCCGGTGGCGGCAATCGCGCTGGGCTTGCCCAGGGTGACGAAGGTTTCGATGCGGCCTGCGGACTGGGTGACTTTCAGCTCCTGGGCATCGGCGGGCACTTCAGTGGCGAATTTCTCCGCAGTGCCGCGCCAGCGCTTGGGCTGGCCCTTGGCGTCCTTGTAGCTGGCGAACAGGCCGCTGCTCACCGTGGCGATGCGGTAGGTGCCGGGCTGCTCCAGGTGCAGGTCGAACACGTTGCGCAGCTTGCCCTGGTGCGGGTTCTGCGGCTGCACGGCGCTGCCGTCGGGGGCGGTGATCTGCAGGCCTTGCACGTTCAGCGGCACGTGGTTGAAGAAGAACAGGTCGTTGGAGACGGCGGCATCGACCGTGATCCAGTCGGCCTTGGACAGCACCGTGGTCGAGGGCAGCATCCAGGCGTTGTGCGCCTGGGCAGGCAGGGTGGCGGCGCAAGCCAGGGCCAGGGCGGCAGTCAGGCGGGTGAGGTTTTTGTGCATCGTGAACTCCAGAAAAAAAGGGGGGTTATGGTTTGACTTGCAGGGTGATGGCACCCAGCTCGGCCTTGCCCTGGGCTTGCAGGCTGGCAGCTTGGGCAGCAGGCCAGGTGAAGGGGATGCTCACCAGCTCGCGCCCGCCGACTTCGCGGGCCGCTTCCACCACCAGCTTGTATTCGCCCGCAGGCAGGGCGGACAGGGGCGCCTTGCCTTCGGTGAACTCCAGCGTGTGCTTGCCGGCCGGGCGGGTGGGGCTGGTCACGCCGTCGATGGGCACGTCCAGCTCGCGGCCGGTGCGCCGCCACCACTGGCGCATGTCCTTGAGCCATTTGGTGCCTTCGGCGTTCTTCATCTTCACGTCGTACCACACGGCCAGGGTGCTGGCCACGCTGTTGTCGGCACGTTCGATCCACACGGCCACGTAGGGGCGGTGGTATTCGGCCACTTGCAGGCGGGGGATTTCCACGCCCACCGTCAAGCTGGCCGCCAGGGCCGGGGTGCCCAGGGCGGTAAAACCGGCGGCGGCGAGGGCCGCCGTGCCAAAGCGCAGGTGCAGGGGTTTCATCGAATCGCTTTCCTTCTTCTCAATCAATGGACAAACAACAGGGCCAGCAGCGCCGGCAGCAGCAGCCCCAGGCCCAGGACGGGCCAGGCCATGGGGCGATTTTTGGCGTGCAGGTACAGGATGCCCACGCCGGTGGCGCAGAACAGGACGCAGGCGGCGGCAAAGATGTCGATGAACCAGCGCCAGGCCGCGCCGGTGTTGCGGCCCTTGTGCAGGTCGTTCAGGTACGAAATCCAGCCCCGGTCGGTGCGTTCGTACTCGGCCGCGCCATCGGGCAGGCTGATGCGCAGCCAGGCATCGCCGCCCGGGCGGGGCAGGGAGAGGTAGACCTCGTCCTCGGAAAACTCGGCTTCGCGCCCGCCCGTGGAGATGTGCCAGGCCGTGTCCAGCCAGTCACGCAGGGCCGGTGGCAGGGGGGCGTTGTCGGCCGGCAGGTCGGCCAGCAGTGCAGCGGGTACCTGGGCCTGCAACTGGGTGACCTGGGGCGTGCCTTCGATGTCGGCGGCGTGGTTCAGCGTAAAACCGGTGATGGCAAACAGCAGCATGGCCACCAGACTGACGGCGGCGCTGACCCAATGCCATTGGTGCAAAGTCGTAAGCCAACGGGCGCGGGCAGGAGAGGCAGGGGAAGTCATGCAGGCGAAAGAAAAAGGAAGAAGACGGCCCCGACAGGGCAGCCCGACAACAGAACCGCGTAGTCTATCCAATCTAAATGAAAATGAATCTTATCTTCTGTAATTTGCCTAGTCTTTACAACGGCGGCACGAAGGGATGGCTGACGTACCATTGCGGACTTTGTCTTTGACGGATGCTTTTCACATGCCCATCCTTGTTCCCGCCGTCCACGCCCCTTTGGTGATCGATATTGCTGGCACCCAGCTTGCGGACATCGACCGCCAGCGCCTGTCGCACCCCCTGGTCGGCGGCATGATTCTGTTTGGCCGCAACTGGCAGAACCGTGCCCAGCTCACCGCCCTGTGCGCCGAGATCAAGGCGCTGCGCCCCGACCTGCTCATCTGCGTCGATCACGAAGGCGGGCGCGTGCAGCGCTTTCGCACCGACGGCTTCACCCACCTGCCCGCCATGGGCGTACTCGGCCAATTGTGGGCGCAGGCCAGCCCGGAACGCGCCCAGCAGGCGGCGCTGGCCTGCGGCTACGTGCTGGCCGCCGAACTGCGGGCCTGCGGCGTGGACCTGAGTTTCACCCCGGTACTCGACCTGGATTGGGGCGAGAGCTGCATCATCGGCGACCGCAGCTTTGGCCGCGATCCCCGAACCGTCACCCGCCTGGCGCAAAGCCTGATGCACGGCCTGCTGCAAGCGGGCATGGCCAACTGCGGCAAGCACTTTCCGGGCCACGGCTACGCCCAGGCCGATTCGCATGTCGCCATGCCGGTGGATGAGCGCAGCCTGCCAGCCATCCTGGCCGACGACGCCGCTCCCTACCCCTGGCTGGCGCAGGTGCTGACCAGCGTCATGCCCGCGCACATCGTCTACCCCCAGGTGGACAGCCGCCCCGCCGGCTTCAGCGCCCGCTGGCTGCAAGACATCCTGCGCGGCCAGCTCGGCTTTGAAGGCGTGATCTTCAGCGACGACCTGAGCATGGAAGGCGCCCGCGTGATCGACGGCGAACCCGTCAGCTACACCGCCGCCGCCCTGGCGGCCCTGAACGCAGGCTGCGATGCGGTGTTGCTGTGCAATCAAAGCGTGGGCGACGGCCAGCCGGTGGATGCCTTGCTGGCAGGCCTGGCGGCAGCGCAAGGCGCAGGGCGCTGGCAGCCTGACGCCCGCAGCGCCCGGCGCATGGCCCGCCTGCTGCCGTCTGCCCCGGCGCCGGACTGGGCCGCCTTGCAGCAGGACGAGCGCTACCGGCAGGCGCTGCGCCTGCTGCCGGTGCCCGTGGATGCAAGCTATCAATAAAGATGCTGCTTCCGCTGGTATTTAAATGATTTCAGATATAAATAATTCTGAAATCTTTGTATATCAAGCGGAAAATGCTATTAAATTCAAAGGAGATACCATGAAAGTCGGCATTCTCACGGGCGGCGGCGACTGCCCCGGCCTGAACGCAGTCATCCGCGCCGTGACCAAATCGCTGATCCACCATGGCCAGTGCGAGGTGCTGGGCATTGCCGACGGCTTCGAAGGGCTGATGGCCGCGCAGCCGCAGGTGCGGCCCCTGGGCTGGCGCGACGTCTCGGGCATCCTGCACCGGGGCGGCACCATTCTGGGCACCAGCAACAGCGCCAACCCCCTGAAAGATGCGGCCACACTGGCCCGGGTGCAGGCCAACGTACAGGCGCTGGGGCTGGATGTGGTCATCGCCATCGGCGGCGACGGCACCATGAGCCTAGCGCACGGCGTGGCCCAGGCCACCGGGATGCAGTGCGTGGGCGTGCCCAAAACCATCGACAACGACATCGCCCATTGCGAGCGCAGCTTCGGCTTCGACACCGCCGTGGCCACCGCCACCGATGCCCTGCGCCGCGTCGAAAGCACCGGCAACAGCCACCACCGCGTGATGATCGTGGAAACCATGGGCCGCCACGCCGGCTGGCTGGCGCTGGAGGCCGGGCTGGCGGGCGGTGCGGACATCATCCTGCTGCCGGAAATCGACTACGACGTGCAGGCCGTGGCCGCCCTGTGCCGCCAGCGCGAGGAACGCCAGCGCTACACCATCATCTGCGTGGGCGAAGGAGCCAAGCAAAACGGCACCGGCCAGACCGTGCAGGCCCGCGTCGAGGGCAGCCCCGACCCGGTGCGCCTGGGCGGCATCGGCCACGTCTTGCGCGAACAATTGCAGCCCTACCTGAAAAGCGAAGTGCGCACCACCGTCCTGGGCCACGTCCAGCGCGGCGGCGACCCCACGCCCTACGATCGCGTGCTGGCCTCGCGCTACGGCCACAAGGCGGCGCAACTGGTGCTGGCCGGGCAGTTCGGCCAGATGGTGACGTTGCAGGGCAGCCAGATCGGCAGCGTACCCATCGCCCAGGTGGCCAACGTACAGCGCAAAGTGCCCCTGGACCACGAACTGCTGGTCATGGCCCGGGACATCGGCATCGGGCTGGGGGACAGCCTGCGGACTTGAATCCGCCGGGCTGTTATGTATTGGAGAGCAGCTCCCAGCGCTCCAATGCCGCCATCAGCGCCTCCTCGATCTCGCCATCGCGGGCGTGCAGGGCCAGCGCCCGGGCGTTGTCCTGGGCGTAAATCTGCGGGTCGGCCAATTCGGCACGCAGGCTGGCCTGCTCGGCCTCCAGCGCTTCAATATGGGCGGGCAGCTGCTCCAGCTCGCGCTGCTCCTTGTAGCTGAGTTTGCGTTTCGTGGGATTTGCGGCGGCAGGCGGGGGGACTGCCTTTTCTTCCTTCAATGCAGGGGCCGTGGCGGTGCTGGCGGTTTTACCGGCCTGCTCCGCCAGCGCCTGGCTGCGCTGCGATTGCGTGAGCCAGTCCTGCACGCTGCCTTCGTACTCGCGCCACAGGCCATCGCCTTCGGCAGCGATGATGCTGGTGACCACGTTGTCCAGAAACGTCCGGTCGTGGCTGACCAGGAACACCGTGCCGTCGTACTGCTGGAGCAGGTCTTCCAGCAGCTCCAGCGTGTCGATGTCCAGATCGTTGGTTGGCTCGTCCAGCACCAGCACATTCGCCGGGCGGGCAAACAGCCGCGCCAGCAGCAAACGGTTGCGCTCGCCCCCGGACAGGGAACGCACCGGCGACAGCGCCCGCGCCGGGGAGAACAAAAAATCCTGCAAATAACTTTTCACATGCTTTTTGTTCTTGCCGATCTCGATCCACTCGCTGCCGGGGCTGATGAAATCCTCCAGCGTCGCATCCAGATCGATCTGCGCCCGCATCTGGTCGAAATAGGCCACTTGCAGGTTGTTGCCCAGGCGCACCTGTCCGCTGTCGGGTGCCAGATCGCCCAGAATCATTTTCAGCAGCGTGGTTTTGCCCGCGCCATTCGGCCCCAGCAGCCCCACCTTGTCGCCGCGCAAAATCGTGCCGCTGAAGTTATGCACGATGCGCCGCTGGCCAAACTGCTTGGAGACGCCCGTCAGCTCGGCCACGATCTTGCCCTGGTAGCTGCCCTCCTTGCCGGAGGCAATGTCCATCTGCACGTTGCCCAGGGCCGTCCGCCGAGCCTCCCGGCTCGCCCGCAACTCCTTCAGGCGCTCCACCCGGCTGACGCTGCGCGTGCGCCGTGCCTCCACGCCCTTGCGGATCCACACTTCTTCCTGCGCCAGCAGCTTGTCGGCCTTGGCGTTGATGATGGCCTCCTGCTGGAGCTGCTCGGCCTTCAATAATTGATACTGCGAGAAATTGCCGGGGTAGGAACGCAACTGCCCCCGGTCCAGCTCCACGATGCGCGTGGCAATGCGGTCGAGAAACGCCCGGTCGTGCGTAATCGTCACCACGCTGCCCCGGAAGTCCAGCAGCAAATCCTCCAGCCAGGCAATCGAATCCAGGTCCAGGTGGTTGGTCGGCTCGTCCAGCAGCAGCACCTCCGGCTTGGCCACCAGTGCCTGGGCCAACGCTACGCGCTTCTTCGTCCCGCCGGACAGGCTGCCCACCTGCGCAGTGGCATCCAGATGCAGGCGTTGCAGGGTTTCTTCTACGCGCTGTTCCCAGTTCCAGGCATCCAGGGCTTCAATCCGCGACTGCAAGGCATCCAGATCGACCCCCGGCGCGTGCGCCAGATACTGCTCGCGCAAAGCCGTCGCCTCCGCCAGGCCCAGGGCCGTGGCCTCGAATACCGTCTGGTCAGGGTCAAGACCGGGTTCCTGGGCCACGTAGGCAATGCGGATGCCGCTTTGCAGCTGCAGCAGCCCATCGTCGGGCTGCGTCAGACCGCCCAGAATCTTTAACAGGGACGACTTGCCCGCCCCGTTGCGCCCGATCAGGCCGATGCGCTCGGCCCCTTCCAGGGAAAAATCGGTGTGGTCCAGCAAGGCAACATGGCCAAAGGCCAGTTGCGCATTCAATAGTGTGATCAGTGCCATAGGGCGCAAATTATCCAGGGGAAGGGTGCGCAGGGCAGGATGTTGGCTGCTGCCGAAGAATTTTGGGGGAAACCCGTAAAAACGATGCTATAGTCCGCTCCCTCGCAACGGCGGTGGCCGGCAGATCGGATCGAAAGCTTCGGTAGCCGGGAAGAAAAAAATTCTTCACCACTTGCCAACTGCTCAAAATTCTGTGTAGAATGCGAGGCTTCGCTAAACGAACCGGCCGATGTGTTGGAGAAGTTTGCGAAGGGTCTGAAAAAAATCTTTTTGAATTTTTTCAGACAAACAGCAAAATGCTGTGCTA
>NZ_JBHSEW010000022.1:0-22325 GCF_042654765.1 Comamonas nitrativorans
TTGGCGAGCTGGATGCTCTGCTGGACCAGGCCTGGGGCAAGCTGGGGGTGTTGACCGGGACAGGGCCGGCGGACACTTTCAGCGCTGCGCTGGCGCATTACCGGCAGGTGCGGGCGCAGATGTTGCAGTTTGCCCGCCAGGAAAACTTTGAAGCCATCCGCCACTGGGTGCCGGAACAGGTGCGCCCGGCTTATGACCGCGTCAAGCAGACCCTGGGCGCCCTCGGCGGCAGCACGGGCCGCGACGTACCGGCCACCACGGCTGCTGCCCCGCAGCGCGGGCCGACGCTGGCCCTCCCGCCGTCCGACCGGGCCGCTCTGCCTGGCTGATCGCCCCCCCGATTTCCCCCCTATTTTTTTATTTTCCTGCCTGGAATTTTTTTGGAGTACCCACCATGGCACTGACCCCCGAAACCATCGCCCGGCTTGCCGAGCATCTGGAAACCTGCCAGCTAGAGGCCCGCGACACCCCCAAGATCACCGACGACCACCCGGACATGGACTGGGACGATGCCTATGCCATCCAGGACGTCATCCTGCAGCGTAAGCTGGCCCGGGGCGCCCGCGTCGTCGGCCTGAAGGCGGGCCTGACCTCGCACGCCAAGATGAAGCAGATGGGCGTGACCGACCCGGTGTTCGGCTTTCTGGTCGATGAATACACCCTGGCCGAAGGCGCCACGGTGAACACCGCCGAACTCATCCACCCCAAGGTGGAGCCGGAGATCGCCTTCGTCCTCAAGCACGCGCTGAAGGGGCCGGGCTGCCACATCGGCGCCGTGCTGGCGGCCACCGATTTCGTGCTGCCGGGCATCGAAGTGATCGACAGCCGCTACCGCGACTTCAAGTTCGACCTGAAAAGCGTGGTGGCCGACAACACCTCGGCAGCCCGCTTTGTCGTCGGCGGCCAGGCCGTGCGCCCCGAACAGGTGGACCTGCGCACCGTGGGCGTGGTGCTGGAGAAGAACGGCCAGCCCGTCGCCCTGGGCGCAGGCGCTGCCGTGCTGGGCCACCCGGCGGCGGCCATCGCCATGCTGGCCAACCACCTGGGGCGGCGTGGGCAGGAAATTCCGGCGGGCAGCCTGATTCTGTCCGGCGGCGTGACCGAGGCCGTTGCCGTGAATGCGGGCGACAACGTCACCCTGCGCGTGCAGGGCATGGGCAGCGTCTCGCTGCGCTTTGCCTGAGCGATTCGCTTCCCCCTTGTTTGAGGAAAACACCATGCCGTTTGCCCAGATCTACATGCTCGAAGGCCGCACCGAGGCGCAGAAAAAAGCCGTGATCGAGAAAGTCACCCAGGCGCTGGTGGAGGCCACCGACGCCCCCGTTGCCAATGTGCGCGTCTGGATTCAGGAGGTGCCCAAGGAGAACTGGGGCATCGCCGGCGTCAGCGCCAAGGAGCTGGGGCGCTGATCAATAAAAAGAGAGCTTCTTCCGCTGGTGAATGAACGATTTCAAGAATGTTTATCCTTGAAATCATTTGAATACCAGCGGTAGAAGCTTCTTTATTGATAGTTTCAGCAGGCCCTCAACGCGGCACCAGGAACATCGCCTTCTCCTGCACCTGCGCCGGGTGTTCCACCGCCTGCACCGTGAAGTAGACCGGGTGCGAACCCGGCGCGGCGCTGCCGTACGGAATGTGCAGTTGCACCGGCACCCAGCGCGAGGCGGTGGCCGGCACCTCGACGGTGGCGGTCGAGGCCACTTCCAGCCCCTCCAGCCCGTGGGCGTCGATGCGGTAGTGCTGGGCGGTTTCGGTGGCGTTCATGATCTGCAACTGGTAGACGTTCTCCAGCTTGCCGCCCGGCACCATGCGCGACAGTGCCGCGCGGTCGCGCACCACGTCCACCTTCAGCGGCGTGCGCAGCGCCAGGCTGACCATCATCGCCACGGCCAGGGCCAGCAGCACCGCGCCGTAGCCCAGCACGCGCGGGCGGAACACGCGGCGCAGCATCTGGTGGTTCGTCCAGCGCTGGCGGATGCCGTTCTGCGTGGCAAAGCGGATCAGGCCCCGGGCGTAGCCCACCTTGTCCATCACCGTGTTGCAGGCGTCCACGCACAGGCCGCAGCCGATGCACTCGTACTGCAGGCCGTTGCGGATGTCGATGCCCGTGGGGCAGACCTGCACGCACAGCGAGCAGTCGATGCAGTCGCCCAGCCCGGCGGCCTTGGGATCGACCTTCTTGCTGCGCACGCCGCGCGGCTCGCCGCGTTCGGTGTCGTAGGTGACGATGAGCGTGTCCTGGTCGAACATGGCGCTCTGGAAGCGGGCGTAGGGGCACATGTATTTGCACACCTGCTCGCGCATGTAGCCGGCAAAGCCGTAGGTGGCAAAACCGTAGAAGAACACCCAGAACAGCTGCCAGCCGCCCTGCCAGTGCAGGATTTCCGCGCCCAGGCTGCGGATCGGCACGAAAAAGCCGACGAAGGTGAAGCCCGTCCACAGCGCCACGCCAATCCAGGCCAGTTGCTTGAGGCCCTTCTTGAGCAGCTTCTCCGGCGAGGTCCACGGCGCCTTGTCCAGCCGCATCCGGGCGCTGCGGTCGCCTTCGATGCGGTTTTCCAGCCACATGAAGATTTCGGTATAGACCGTCTGCGGGCAACTGAAGCCGCACCACAGCCGCCCGGCCACCGCCGTGAACAGAAACAGCGACAGCGCCGACAGGATCAGCAGCCCCGTCAGGTAGATGAAGTCCTGCGGATACAGCACCAGGCCGAACAGGTAAAAGCGCCGCGCCCCCAGGTCGAACAGCACCATCTGGCGCTCGCCCCATTGCAGCCAGGGCAGGCCGTAGAACAGCAACTGGGTGGCGAACACCAGCACCCAGCGCCAGCGGTTGAACTTGCCGTCAATCGCACGGGGGTAGACCTTCTGCTTGGGGGCGTAGAAGCTCAGGTAGGGCTTGGATTTGTCATCGGACATAAGCGTCGGGCAGAGAACACAGGAAAAATTATTCTGAATCAAGCCCCGCAGCGAATAACCAAGCCCCTTGCTGCGATTAAAAAAACAATAAAAACAATTGGTTGAGTCTTTGCCTGCCCGGACGTTCTGCCAGGTGGTTGGTGTCAATGCTGACAATCGCTGCCATATTTGGCACTATCTGGCAGTAATTGCTTTTTTAGAGAACCTGTTCAGGTTCTTACCCCCTGTCATGACATTGCCCGACTCCCTGGATTTGCTCGCCACCTGGCTGGAAACCCTGCCCGAGCCCCACGTTCTGTTTGACGCCCAGTACCGCATCCTGGCGGCCAACAGCGCCTACCGGCAGGTGTTCGGGCAGGATGCCTCGGTACTCGGGCGCACCTGCTACGCCGTCTCGCACCACTCCAGCGTGCCGTGCGATCAGGCGGGCGAGGCCTGCCCGCTGGCCCGCGCCCAATACAGCGGCCAGTGCGAGCGGGTGCTGCATCTGCACCACACCAGCCGGGGGGAAGAATACGTCGCCATCGCCCTGCAGCCGCTGCGCACCGGGGCCGGGCCGGCGCAGTACTTTCTGGAAAAGATGGAGCTGCTGCCGCTGGGCCCGGCACAGGCCGGGCAGGCAGGGCTGCTCGGGCGTTCCCCGGCCTTTCGCGCCACGCTGGAATGGCTGGCCCGCGCCGGGGCCAGCAACGCCTGCGTCGTCCTGCACGGGGAACCGGGCACCGGCAAGGAACTGGCCGCCCGCGCCGTCCATGCCGCCAGCCCCCGGGCCGAACACCCCCTGGTCGTGGTGGACTGCGCGGGCCTGCCCGAAGCCTTGCTGGAAAGCGAACTGTTCGGCCAGGGCCGCACCGGCGTGCCCAGCCGCAACGGCCTGCTGGAAATGGCCCAGGGCGGCACCCTGCTGCTTCAGGACGTGGACAACCTGCCCCTGCTGCTGCAAACCCGGTTGCTGCGCCTGCTGGACAGCGGCACCTACCGGCGCGTGGGCAGCAGCGAATTGCGCCGCGCCGACGTGCGCATCATCGCCACCACCAGCGCCGACCTGGGCGCCCTGGTGCGCAACGGGCGCTGGCGGCCCGAGCTGTATTACCGCCTGAACGCCCTGCCCATCACCCTGCCGCCGCTGCGCGAGCGCGGGGCCGACGTCGTGCTGCTGGCCGACGACCTGCTGCAACGCCTGGCCCCCGGGGGCAAGCGCGTGCTTTCCGCCGCTGCGCAGCAGGCGCTGCTGCGCCATCCCTTCCCCGGCAACATGCACGAATTGCGCAACGTGTTGCAACGGGCGCTGCTGCTGACCGACGGGCGCAGCATCGGCGGCCCGGCCATGGCCCAGGCACTGGCCCTGGATGCGGCCCCGCCGCCGCCCCCGGCTGCGCCCAGCCGCACCACCTTGCGTGCCCGCGAAGCCGAAGCCCTGCACCAGGCCCTGCAACACACCAGCGGCACCCGCCAGGAACAGGCCCGCGCCCTGGGCGTGAGCGAACGCACCCTGTACCGGCGGCTCCGCGCCAGGGATGCTCTGCACGAATCGCGCAGCCAAGTGGAAGCTGCGGATCGGGATGGGCTGCAAGGCGCAAACCGCAGCAATAGCGGTGCTATTGCGAGGATTTGCAACGCCGCAGACGGCCCGATGCCGCAGATGTCCACGGCGCGATGATTCGTGCAGAGCGTCCCTAGGGAAGCCGCCCCTGGAAATGATTAAAAAAGTAGCTGTTTGCGCTTGTATGTATTGGATTTCATGGCTATTCAAATTGAAGTTCTTTTGAATAAGAGCGCATCCAGCTATTTTTTATGTAACACCTTCGCCACGTTGGCCGCCATCGCCCCTGCCTAAAATGGCAGCCTCCCGACCCTGCACTGCCGCCATGCCCATCGTCTCCCGCCTTCGCCGCGTCCTTTGCACCTGGCTTGCTCCCTTCAAGGTCTACCTCCAGCCTGCCAGCCTGCGGATGCTGGCGCTGGGGTTTTCGGCGGGGCTGCCACTGCTGCTGGTGCTGGGCACGCTGTCGTTCTGGCTGCGCGAGGCGGGCATCAACCGCACGACGATCGGCTACCTGTCCTGGGTCGGGCTGGCGTATGCCTTCAAGTGGGTCTGGTCGCCGCTGGTCGACCGGCTGCCGCTGCCCTGGCTCACGCGCCGGCTCGGGCGGCGGCGCAGCTGGCTGCTGCTGGCGCAGGCCTGCATTGCGCTGGGGCTGCTCGGCATGGGCTGGCAGGACCCGCAGCAGGCGCTCGCGCCCCTGGTGGGCTGCGCCCTGCTGGTGGCCTTTGGCTCGGCCACCCAGGACATTGCCCTGGATGCTTACCGCATCGAATCGGCGGACATGCAGGCGCAGGCAGCGCTGGCCGCCACGTACCAGACGGGCTACCGCCTGGCGATGATCTGGGCCGGCGCCGGTGTCTTGTGGCTGGCCGCGCTGGCGCAGGGCAGCGCCGGCGGCTACCAGCCCCAGGCGTGGCGGGTGGCCTACTGCGCCATGGCGGCCAGCATGGCCGTGGGCATGGTGACGGTGCTGCTGGCCCCCGAACCGCAGCCGCGTCCGCTGCCGCCCAGCCGCAATCTGCGCGAGTGGCTGCAAGGCGCTTTGATCGCACCGTTTGCCGACTTCATCGCCCGCTACCGCTGGCAGGCGGCGCTGGTGCTGGGCCTGATCGCGGTGTACCGCATCAGCGACGTGGTGATGGGCATCATGGCCAACCCGTTCTACGTGGATATGGGCTACACCAAGGAGCAGGTGGCCGCCGTCACCAAAATCTACGGCGTGGTCATGACCCTGGCCGGGGCCTTCGTCGGCGGCGCGATGGCGATGCGCTGGGGCGTGATGCGCGTGCTGATGCTCGGGGCGCTGCTGTCGGCCACCAGCAATCTGCTGTTTGCCTGGCTGGCCGGCCAGGGGCCGACGGTGCTGGGCCTGACCCTGGTGGTCAGCGCCGACAACCTGGCCGGGGGCATCGCTTCGGCGGCGTTCATCGCCTACCTGTCCAGCCTGACCAACGTGCAGTATTCGGCCACGCAATATGCGCTGTTCAGTTCGATGATGCTGCTGGCGCCCAAATGGCTGGCGGGGTTTTCCGGGCGCTTCGTCGATGCCTTCGGCTACAGCCCCTTCTTCATCGCCACGGCCTGCCTGGGGCTGCCGGTGCTGGTGCTGGTGGCGCTGGCCGCCCGTGTGCAGCCGGTAGGGCGGCAGGGTGGCTAGCACCGATAGCAACGACGCAGCAGGGCTGGGCAGAGCACATGGCCTTGCCATCGAGCTGGTGTTGCGAGGCTGCCGCCGGGCATGGGGAGCGGCCGAATCAATGGCTTCGCGCACATGAGTTTCGAGCTTCATTTGGCTGGATCGGATGGTAAACTTGGCCAAATTTTGGAAAACTTTGCCTTATAAGGCCAAACGAGCTGCCTGACATGAACCAAGCTGATAGTGAAATCCTCACGCTGGATGAAGTGGCGATCTACCTCAAGGCTGGGAAGAAGACCGTGTACCGGCTCGCCCAGCAGGGGGGGATACCGGGATTCAAGCTGGGCGGCACCTGGCGGTTTCGTCGCAGCGAATTGGATCGCTGGATTGCCGCGCAGATAGCCGAGAAAACGCAGGGCAAGACATGAGCACCCCGCAGAACAGCAGCAGCCAGGTGGTATCGCTCAGAGAGAGGGCGGCACGCCCATGAATGCCGTAGAAATCGAACAAGCCATCACTGACCTTGCGGAGCAGCCGTTCGACCGCACCGAGTTCCCCTATGCCTTTCTTGAAGCGTTCGGCAACAAGGCGACGACTCTCAAACGCCTGCGTGCCGGGGCGTCGAACAAGTCGGATCTGGGCGGCGTTCTCCAGACCAGCAACATCCACATCCTGACTTGCGACGCAGGGCGGGTGACGCAGACGCTGGCCGCCCTCAAGGCCAGCCCGGCGACAGGCAAGGCCAAAGCCAAGTTCATCCTTGCCACGGACGGTGCGGACTTCGAAGCCGAAGACCTGACCAGCGGCGAAACCGTCGCCTGTGCCTTCAAGGACTTTCCCGACCACTTCGGTTTCTTCCTGCCGCTGGCGGGCATCAGCACCGTCCGCCAGATCAGCGAAAACGCCTTTGACATCCGGGCCACCAGCCGCCTGAACCGCCTATATGTCGAGCTGCTGAAAGACAACCCCGCATGGGGCACGGCAGAGCGCCGCCACGACATGAATAAACTCATGGCGCGGCTGATCTTCTGTTTCTTCGCCGAAGACACCGACATCTTTATCGGCAGGGGGCGCTTCACCGACACCATCGCGCAAATGAGCGATCGCGATGCCTCCAATACGCACGAGGTCATCGCCACGCTATTCCGCGCCATGAACACAAAGCGTGAAGAACACGCCGCCGCTGGCATTCCGCGCTGGGCGGCAGAGTTTCCCTACGTCAACGGCGCATTGTTTTCTGGCAGCGACGAAGTGCCGCGTTTCAGCCGCATCGCCCGTAGCTACCTGCTGCATGTCGGCAACCTGGACTGGACAAAAATCAACCCGGACATCTTTGGCTCGATGATTCAGGCCATTGCTGAAGACGAGGAGCGCGGCGAGTTGGGCATGCACTACACCAGCGTGCCCAACATCCTGAAGGTGCTGAACCCGCTGTTCCTCGACGGCCTGCGGGAGAAGCTGGAGGAGGCGGGCAATAACGCCCGCACCTTGCTCAACCTGCGCAAGCGCATCGCCCGCATCCGCGTGTTCGATCCGGCCTGCGGCTCCGGCAACTTCCTGGTCATCGCCTATAAGGAAATGCGTGCCATCGAGGCCGAGATCAACCGGCGGCGCGGTGAACTGGATCGCGCATCAGAAATCCACCTCACCAATTTCCGAGGTATCGAGCTACGCGACTTTCCAGCCGAGATCGCCCGCCTTGCCCTGGTCATCGCCGAATACCAATGTGACGTGTTGTACCGGGGCCAAAAACTGGCCTTGGCCGAATTTTTGCCGCTGCGTCACGAAAACTGGATTAGCGCAGGTAATGCACTGCAACTGGATTGGGAGCAAGCCTGCCCAGCCAAAGGCATCAGCGTCAAATTGGTCGGAGATGATTTATTCCAAACACCATTGGAACAGACAGAAATAGATTTCAGTAACGAAGGCGGGGAGGTCTATCTTTGTGGCAATCCACCGTACCTTGGGTCGACTTGGCAGGACGCATCGCAGAAAGCAGATTTGCAGGCTGTGCTGGGGCAGCGCACTAATAGCTGGAAGTCGCTCGATTACGTGGCTGGCTGGTTTGTGAAAGCGGCGGATTATTGTGCTCATAATCCTGCCAGTGCGGCCTTTGTGTCTACCAACTCTATCTGCCAAGGACAGCAAGTACCTATTTTATGGCCGCTGATTTTTGAGACAGGTTGCCAGATTCACTTTGCCTATACGTCCTTTAAATGGGCCAATCTCGCTAGCCATAATGCGGGCGTAACCGTGGTGATCGTCGGGCTTTCTGCACAGCCACCGGTCTTGCGCAAGCTGTTTACAGAGACATCCGCAGAGAGCGGAAAGCAATTGGCCCTGAACGAAGTTGCAAACATAAATGCATACTTGGTTGCAGGAGCAAACACCATCATTGAAAAGTCTTCGCGCCCGCTTTCATTACGGGCTGAAATGAGCTTTGGCAATAAGCCAGTCGATGGTGGGCATTTGCTACTTTCTCGTACTGAAATCGATGCGCTTGGTTTGACGCAGGAGCAACAGGAACGCTTCATTCGCCGCACTTATGGTTCTGCAGAATTTATTCGTGGGTTGGAGCGTTATTGCTTGTGGATTGAAAACGAACATCTGATAGAAGCAGAATCCATACCGGAAATTGCGAAGCGTATTGAAGGTGTTCGAGCGATGCGTTTGTCCAGTCCTAAGCAAGCGACTGTGGAGTCTGCAACGGAGGCTCATCGTTTTGGAGAGGTACGACAAAAGGGTGTGGAAACAGTGCTTGTCGTTCCAAGCGTTTCCTCAGAGTCGCGTTATTACTTGCCCTGCGGCTTTGAGCCATCGGGCACTATCGTGACCAACCTCGCCTTCGCCCTCTACGACGCCCCGCTCTGGAACATGGCACTCATCGCCAGCCGCTTGCACCTGGTCTGGATCGCCACCGTCTGCGGCAAACTGGAAACGCGCTACCGCTACTCCAACACCCTCGGCTGGAACACCTTCCCCGTCCCAACCCTGACCGAAAAAAACAAGGCCGACCTTACGCGCTGCGCGGAGGACATCCTGCTGGCGCGGGAGCATCACTTCCCCGCGACCATCGCTGACCTCTACAGCCCCGAAAACATGCCCGCTGACCTGCGTGCCGCCCATGATCGCAACGACGAAGTGCTGGAGCGCATCTACATCGGTCGGCGCTTCAAGAACGACACCGAGCGGCTGGAAAAGCTGTTTGATCTCTATACCAAGATGACCGCTTCGGCTGCACTGGCCAAGGGCAAGAAGAGCAAAGCGGGAGTTATGCCATGAGGGCTGGCTTTAAATCTTCTTCGGAAATATTAAATGAAAAAATATCTCAGTGGATCATTAGTAAAATAAATTCGCTGAAAAGCCGTGCAAAATTCTCTTCAATTAACGCTATCAGATTCCTGCATTGGTCGAATAATATTTTTGATGTATCTCCCATTGTCGCGTCTTCCACTGCAATGCACGCCACTGAAGAAGCTGTTGCTGCATTTATTGCTGCAGCTCAAGTGCATGGGCATAAAGAGTATGCAAAGAAAATAAATTTGCACAACCATAAGCAAAAGGCGTTGATCTCGATTTTTGCGCAGCGGATGAGTCTTCTTTTGGCGCAGGGAAAAGTCTCAATCGCTATACACCCGAAACAGGATGTGTTGGCATACCGTGTGCTAACAGAGGAGGGTTATCACTATGACGCCTTGCATCTGAGTTCATTTCACATAGGCACTAAAGATGGTGAGGATAGTGGCATCTTGTTGGGTGATCCCCCATCGCTTGACGCTGTGGCGAATGAAGCAAATAGAGTTTCTCAAGCACGCAATAAAATTATGTATGCAACAGAGAATGGATTATCCACAGGTTTTATTAATCCAGAACGCGAGATTGCCAGAAATACAGCTTTATCTATTGGTTTGATTTGGGCGGCTGTAGATATGTATATGCATCCTGATCACAACAGACTGATTGTTGATCAAGTGTTGAGTGGCTTGGCTGAAGTTATGGCTAAGAATGGCCGCAAGAGTTGCGAGACGGAGGGCAATGCATGAGCGACAAACCTGTGAAGCTGACCCCTGCGCCCGAAGGCTATGCCGACTGGCTGGTCGAACTGAAATCGCAAATCCATGACGCCCAGCAACGTGCGGCACAGGCGCTTAATCTTGAACTGGTCGTGCTGTATTGGACAATCGGCAATGCCATTTTGGAGCGTCAAGACCGTCAGGGGTGGGGCGCAAAGGTTGTCGATCGTTTGTCGCAGGACTTGCGCTCGGCATTTCCTGAGATGCAGGGCTTTTCCGTCCGCAACCTGAAGTACATGCGTGCCTTCGCCCTGGGCTGGCCCGATTTGGCATTTGTGCAGCAGGTGTTGCACAAATTGCCCTGGGGCCACAACCTGGTTTTGCTGGACAAGCTGCCCGGCCCGAAAACCCGCAGGTGGTACTCCGCCAAAGCCATTGAGCACAACTGGTCGCGCAACGTGCTGGTGATGCAGTTGCTGGAGCGTATCTACATCGGCCGCCGCTTCAAGAACGACACCGAGCGGCTGGAAAAGCTGTTTGACCTCTACACCAAGATGACTGCTGTGGCTGCACCGGCTAAGGGCAAGAAGGTGACAACATCAAGAAGGAAATCGCCATGAGCGATGCACGCACATTGGCATTGATTGGCGAGTTGCTCGCGCTGCCTGCCGAAACGGCATGGGTGGAGTTCAAGGAGAACAATACCGATGCCGAGATGATCGGCAAGCGCATTTCGGCCTTGTCCAATGCAGCGCGGCTGGCGGACAAGCCTTTTGCTTATCTGCTGTGGGGGGTGCGTGATGCCGATCATGCTGCCATTGGCACGGCGTTTGAGCCAACCAGCGCCAAGCAGCAAGGGCAGCCGCTGGAATTGTGGTTGGCGCAGCGCTTGCAACCGGCGGTTGTCTTCGATTTCAAGGCGGTGGACTACCACGGCGTGCGCCTGGTGCTGCTGGAGATTCCGGCAGCGACCAACAGCCCCGTGGAGTTTGACCGCCAAGCGCATATCCGTATCGGCAGCGCCACGCCCAAGCTGTCCGACCACCCGGAGCGACTGAAGGCGCTGTGGGCAAGGTTGCAGCCGTATGCCTGGGAGGCAGGGATTGCTGCGCAATTCCTGAATGGCGATGCGGTGCTGGAAAGGCTGGATTACGCGGTCTATTTCGACTTGACCGGCCAGTCCTTGCCGGACAACCGCGCCGGCATTTTCGAAAAGCTGGCTGCGGATGGTTTGATACAGGCCGATGTGGGCGGCTACTGGAATATCACCAACCTGGGTGCGGTGCTGTTCGCCAGGCGGTTGACGGATTTTCCGCCGACCATTGCCCGCAAGGCGATTCGCTTCGTTGCTTATGATGGCCTGGGCCGAGCGGATGTGGTGACGCATCGTCGAGACGTTCAGAGGGGTTACGCCGCCGGATTCTCGGAGTTGGTGGATTACATCGACGGGCTGATTCCACGCAATGAATACATCGGCAAGGCTTTTCGCCAGCAACAGCCGCTGTATCCAGCCATCGCCATCCGTGAGCTGGCTGCCAATGCGCTGATCCACCAGGACATGACCATCCGGGGCACTGGCCCGCTGGTGGAGATGTTCAAGGACAGACTGGAGATCACCAACCCTGGGCAGCCTCTGGTGCAGCCGGAGCGGTTTCTCGACTTTCCGCCGCGCTCGCGCAACGAGGCGCTGGCCGCGCTGATGCGCCGCATGCGGCTGTGCGAGGAGCAGGGCACCGGCATTGACAAGGTGCTGGTGGCGGTGGAACTGCACCAGCTGCCGCCGCCAGACTTTCGGGTCGAGGGGGAGGCGGTGCGGGCCGTGCTGTATGCGCCGCGCCGGTTCGCCGAGATGACGCCGCAGGAGCGTGTGCGGGCTTGCTACCAGCATGCGGCACTCAAGCATGTCAGCGGCCAGCGCATGACCAATGCCAGCCTGCGCGAACGGATGGGCATCGACCCGCAGAACGCCGCCCAGGCGTCGGCCATCATCAAGCTGGCTTTGGGGCAAGTGCTGATCCGCCCGGCGGATGCTGCGCATCCCAGGGCGGGCTATGTGCCGTTCTGGGCGTAGGGGTGAGTGGGTTTTGATCGGGATTTGATTCTGCTTGGAGCTTGGATGGATGTCGGGTGATAAAATCCGAAAAAATAAAATGAAAACAATAACTTGCAATGCTTTCGCGGTAAAGAAAAGTTTTGATCGGGTTTTGATTGGAACTGCGTCTGATGGCTTGTGCCACAGCTTGTGGCACAACTGCCGTGAGCAGGGCACAGGGAGAGCCGGATGAGTGACAAACCCGTCAAGCTGACACTAGCGCCCGAAGGCTACGCCGACTGGCTGGCCGACTTGAAAACCCGCATCCACACCGGCCAGCAACGCGCCGCGCTGGCGGTCAACCGTGAGCTGGTGCTGCGGTACTGGCAGATTGGTCAGGACATCCTGGCGCGGCAGGCCGCGCAGGGTTGGGGCGCGAAAGTCATTGAGCGGCTGTCGCAGGACTTGCGCTCGGCATTTCCCGAGATGCAGGATTTTTCGGTTCGCAACCTGAAGTACATGCGGGCTTTTGCCTTGGGCTGGCCCGAACTGCCATTTGTGCAGCAGGTGTTGCACAAATTGCCCTGGGGCCACAACCTGGTTTTGCTGGACAAGCTGGGGGACGAAGCCAATACATCCAATGCGGACGACGAGTCATGACCGATAACCTCAACAACCAGCACGCCGTCCCCTCCGTCTGCGTCACCTATGCACGCAGCGGCGCATCAACCAAGGCCAATGCCCTTGGGATGCGGCCCATGCAGGAGCGGGCCTTTGAAAAGCGCGGCGAGCAATACCTGCTCATCAAGTCGCCGCCCGCATCGGGCAAGAGCCGGGCGTTGATGTTTGTGGCACTCGACAAACTTGAGAACCAGGGCTTGAAGCAGGCCATCATCGTCGTGCCCGAGAAGTCCATCGGCGCCAGCTTCAACGACGAGCCGCTGTCGAAGTACGGCTTCTGGGCCGACTGGCAGGTTGAACCCAAGTGGAATCTGTGCAACGCGCCGGGCAACGACAACGGCGGCAAGGTCAAGTCGCTGGGCGCGTTCCTCGAAAGCGACGACAAGGTGCTGGTCTGCACCCATGCGACCTTCCGCTTCGCGGTGGATGCCTATGGCGTCGAAGCGTTTGACGACCGCCTGATCGCGGTTGATGAGTTCCACCATGTGTCGGCGAACCCGGACAACAAGCTGGGCCAGCATCTGGGGCAGTTCATCGCGCGGGACAAAACGCACATCGTCGCCATGACCGGCTCCTACTTCCGGGGCGACGCGGAGGCCGTGCTTGCGCCGTCGGACGAATCGAAGTTCGATACCGTCACCTACACCTACTACGAGCAGCTCAACGGCTACGAATACCTCAAGCAGCTCGACATCGGTTACTTCTTCTACAGCGGCCCTTATGTCGATGACATTCTCAATGTCCTCGACCCTGCCGAGAAGACCATCATCCACATCCCCAACGTCAATTCGCGCGAGAGCACGAAGGACAAGATGCGCGAGGTGGAGCACATCATCGAGGCGCTGGGCGAGTGGCAGGGCATCGACCCTGCCACCGGCTTTCAGCTCGTCAAGCGTCCACCAGGTACTCCAGATGCCGGCCGCGTATTGCGCATCGCCGATCTGGTCGATGACGATGCCTCGAAGCGTGACCGCGTTTCTGCCGCGTTGAAAGTCCCGGCGCAGAAGAGCAACCGCGACCACGTAGACATCATCATCGCGCTGGGCATGGCGAAGGAAGGCTTCGACTGGATTTGGTGCGAACACGCGCTGACCGTGGGCTACCGCGCCAGTCTGACCGAGATCGTGCAGATCATTGGCCGCGCCACCCGCGATGCGCCCGGCAAGACCCGAGCAAGGTTCACCAATCTGATTGCCCAGCCGGATGCAGCTGAGGAAGCTGTCACCGAGGCCATCAACGATACGTTGAAGGCCATCGCGGCAAGCCTGCTGATGGAGCAGGTTCTTGCGCCGCGCTTCGAGTTCAAGCCCAAGAATCCCGACAACGCTCCGATGCCAGGCTTCAACTATGGCGAGGGTGGTTACGACCCGGATCGCTGCAACATCGGCGTCAATGAGCAGACAGGAACCTACCAGATCGAGATCAAAGGCCTTGCCGAACCCAAGAGCAAGGAGGCGACGCGTATCTGCCAGGAAGACCTGAACGAAGTCATCGCGGCTTTTGTGCAGGACAAACCCACCATCGAGCGCGGCCTGTTCGATGAGGAGCTGGTGCCCGAGGAACTGACGCAGGTTCGCATGGGCAAGATCATCAAGGACAAGTATCCCGAGCTTGACGTCGAAGATCAGGAGGCGGTGCGTCAGCACGCCATCGCCGCCCTCAACCTCACGCAGCAGGCCAAGCGGCTTGTCACCGAAGGCACGGGTATGAACGTGGACGGAGGGTTGCCCAACATTGCCTTGATTCATGGCGTGCGCCGCTTCGCAATGGACGTGCGCGAGCTGGACATTGACCTGATCGACCGCATCAACCCCTTCGGCGAAGCCTACGCCATCCTTGCCAAGACCATGAGCGAGGACAGCTTGAAACAGGTGGCGGCGGCTATCTCGGGCAAGCGCACCTCAATCACCCCTGAAGATGCCAAAGCCATCGCCATACGCGCGGTTGGGTTCAAACGGGAGCGCGGGAGGGCACCATCGGTAACTTCCCAGGATGCCTACGAGAAGTACCTCGCCGAAGGCGCGGCTGCCTTCATGCGTTTCAGAGCGGAGGGGCGCTATGAGTAATGCCGATCTTGACGATCTGGCGGCGGAGCTGGCCGAGTTCGCACCGCCTGAGAAGAAGGGCGGCCGGTCAGCCAGTGAGGAGCGCGTCATCGCGGGCTTCGAGGACATCCAGCGGTTCCATGAGCAGCATGGCCGCGTGCCGCAGCACGGTGAAGACCGCGACATATTCGAGCGCCTGTACGCCGTGCGGCTGGATCGTTTGCGTGTGCTTCCGGATTGCCGCGCCTTGCTGGAGCCGCTGGATCATCAGGGCCTGCTTGCGGGGGCGTCTACCGCTGCCGCTTGGGCAGATGAAGCCATCGACATCGACGATCTGGCCGCCGAGCTGGGCGATGTTGCCGGCTCGGACGACATCACCGTCTTGCGCCATGTCCGAACCAACGCCGAAAAGCGTGCTGCCGAGAACATCGCGGATCGCAAGCCTTGCGAAAACTTCGAGACCTTCCAGCCCTTGTTCGAGCGCGTGCAGGCGGAAGTCAAAACCGGTATGCGCCAGTCGCAGCCCATCACAGCGGAAAACCGTGCGATTGAGGCCGGGGATTTTTTCGTTCTCGATGGCCTCACGCTTTACGTCGCCGAGGTCGGCGAACCGCTGAAGACGACGGCCAGGGAGGTAGATCGACGCCTGCGCCTCATCTTCTCCAATGGCACCGAAAGCAATCTGCTGCTGCGTTCGCTCCAGCGTGCGTTCTATGACGACTCCGCCGCACGGCGGCTGGCTTCGCCCGAGAGCAGGCAACTTTCCTTCGGTGGAGAGCTTGAGGCCGATGATGTCGAAAGCGGCACGATCTACGTCCTGCGCTCCCTCTCCGATCACCCCTATGTCGCACAGCACCGCGACATCATCCACAAGGTAGGCGTGACCGGGGGCAGGGTGGAGACGCGCATCGCCAATGCCGAGAACGAAGCAACTTACCTGCTGGCGAAGGTCGAAGTGGTGGCGACCTACAAGCTCGCGGGCATCAATCGCACCCGGATGGAGAACCTGTTCCACAGGCTGTTCGCGCCCGCGCGGTTGAACATCATCATCAATGACCGATTCGGCCATCCTGTGCAGCCCGAGGAGTGGTTTCTCGTTCCTCTGTTCGTGATCGATGAGGCTGTTGCGCGGATCAAAGATGGCAGCATCACCGACTACGTGTACGACCCCAAGGCCGCGAAGCTGGTGAAGGCTTGAATGTGGCGTTGATGTTGCGCCAGCACGTTTATGGGCTGGCCCTGGTCGTCAGCGCCGACAATCTAGTGGGGTTTTCCGGGCGCTTCGTCGATGCCTTCGGCTACAGCCCCTTCTTCATCGCCACGGCCTGCCTGGGGCTGCCGGTACTGGTACTGGTACTGGTACTGGTGCTGGTGCTGGTGCTGGTGGCGCTGGCCGCCCGCGTACAGCCGGTAGGGCGGTCATGATGGTTGGCGCTGCGCCAGGTGCTGGTCGAAGAAGGCCAGGGTGCGGTCTTTGGCCTGCACCGCGCTGTCGTGGTCGTAGCTGGAGCGCAGGTCGCAGTTGAAGCCGTGATCGGCGTCGTAGAGGTGGGTTTGCACCCGGGGCTGGACATGGGCAAATTCCAGCACGCTAGGCAGCGCGATGATGGTGTCGCGCCGGCCAAAGTGGGCCTGCACCGGGCAGCCGGGCTGGCGGGCGCGTTCCCGCGCCTCGGTCATGCCGCCGCCGTAGTAGCAGACGGCGGCGGAAATCTCCGGCAGCTGCTCTGCGGCCCGCCACGTCACCAGTCCGCCCCAGCAGAAGCCGACCATGCCGACCTTGCACGGGGCCTGTGCCATGGCCCATTGGGCGGCGGCCTGTACCTGCTGCAGGATGGCGCCGGGCATGGCCTCGGCCTGGGCCTTGTACTGGCGGCCCTGGGCAACGTCGGCATCGGTATAGCCCAGGTCCAGGCGCGGGGTGAAGCGGGCGAACAGATCCGGGGCAATGGCCAGAAAGCCGCGTGCGGCCATGCGGTCGGTAACGGCGCGGATATGGCGATTGACGCCAAAAATCTCCTGCGCCACCACCACGGCGCCGCGCAGGGGGCCGGACGGATGGGCCGCCCAGGCGGAAAACCCGGCCCCGTCCGCCGCAGTCAGGTCAAGCCACTGTCCCACCGTCGTATTCCTCCGGGTCAGGCCGCGCAGCCGCAGCCGGAGACCGCTGGCGCTGCCACCGGGAGGGCGGCCGGGGCGGCATGGATGTCGAACCCGGTGCTTTGCAGGTGGTAGACCAGGGCCGCATCCATGGTCTTGGCGTGGTAGCTGAACCAGTTGGCCAGGTCGGGGATCATCGCCCGGATGGCGGCCAGATCGCCCTGTGCCCCCTTGGCCGCGCCTTCGCGCAGGATGTCCAGCACCGCCTGGTGCTGGTGCAGGTGGCAGTTGTCCGGGGCAAAGCCGGTGGCCAGCATCCAGCGGTCTTCCATGCCGAAGTGGCCTTCGGTGTGGGTGATGATGGTGTGCCACAGCGCCGGCAGCGCGGCATCGTCGGCCTGCTCGGCCTGGGCCAGCAAGTCCACGAATTCGCGATGCACGGTGTCAAGCTCGGGCAAGTCCAGTTGCAGTTTGTCGTCCCATTCCAAGGCCGCCATAGGGGTGCGCTCCATCCAGCAAAAAAAGAGGCCAAGCTTAACGGTTGGCAGCGGACTGGCGCAACCACGCCACCAGTTGCTGGCCCAGGCTGTCCAGGGCCTGGGACAGCGCCTTGGCCCCGCCCGCAGCATCGGCGCTGGCCGCCGGGGTGGTGACGCTGAAGACCTGCTGGCCCAGCAGCACTTCGCCCGCTGGCCGGTGGCCCAGCAAGGTGGCCCGCAGGCGCACCTTGGCAACACTGTGTTCGGGCTGGTCGAATACCTGCTCGAACTCTTCCAGCGCCAGCAGCAGCACCGGGGGCTGCTGCCCGGCCACGCGGGGGGGAATGCGCCCGCCTTCGGCGCTGAGAACCACCCGCTGGCCCTGGCTGAGCCAGTGGCGCAGGCGCTCCTGCACCAGCAGCTCCGGCGGCAGGCTCCAGCTGGCCTGGCTGTAGGTGTGCAAGTTGTGCGGCTGGGCGTAGGCCAGGCGGTAATACATGGCGGTGGTGCTGCCTTCGGCCTGCCAGGGCGCCTGGATGTCGGTCAGCACCAGGGCGGCCGGTTCGGCGGGCACGGTCACGTCCACCAGGGCAGCGGCGCCCAAGTCGTAGCGTGCAGGCTCTTTCGGCGGGGTGGGCAGGCTTTGGCAGGCGGCCAGCAACAGGGCGGCCAGCAGGGGAGACAAACGCAGCAACATAAGCATTCTTTCTAAGAACGTGTTTACGTTCTCATCATCAAGGTGCCGGCACCGGCGGGGTAAAGCCCGGTTCCCCCGGGCCGGGGCGCACCAGGCCATTGCCGTAGATCAGCGATTGCGGATTGGCATCGATGTTCGCCATGGTGCGGCCCATCTGGCGCGAGGCCAGGCCCAGGTCGCCCGTGGCCCGCTGGATGCCCGGCAGGGTGTAGCGCTCGAACCGCTGGGCCGATTGCGCCACCGATTGCGTACCGGCCTGCAGTTGGGCCAGCACCCCTTCGGGTGCCTGCAGCTGTTCGGCCAGCTGGCCGATCTGCTGCCCGGCAGCGTTCAGCGTCTGCAGGCTGGTGCGTGTGTCCTGCACCAGGGCGGGCAGCGCCTGCAGTACGGGGTCGACCCCATGCTCCAGGCTGTGTTCGGCCCGGCGGCTGACTTGCTGCAGGGCCACGCTGGTCTGGTTCAGGTTGTCCAGCAACTGGCTGAACCGCACCTGGTTGGCGTCGCCCAGCAGGCGGTTCAGGCGCTCGGCGGCTTCGTCGGCCCGGCTCAGAATCATCATGCCCTGGTCGGAGAGTACGGTCAGCGGCGAGGATTTCATCGGCAGCCGGGGCAGGCCGCTGGGGCCGACCGGCAGGACGGGACTGGGGCCGCTTTGGTCGTCCAGCTGCACGTGGGCGATACCGGTCACTCCCTGGTAGCCCAGCTGGGCGTAGGTGTAGCCGGGCTGGACGGGCGCCTCGCTATCGACGGCAATGCGGATCAGCAGGTTGCCGTTGTGTTCGCGGTCGAAGCCGATGTGGGTCACCTTGCCCACGGCCACGCCCTTGTAGCGCACGGTGGCCTGGGGCTGCAGGCCGCTGATGGCGTCGCTGGTGGACAGCTCGTAGCTGGTGTATTGGCGCTGATCGCGCGTCAGCCACAGGGCCAGGCCAATCAACATGCTGGCCAGCGCCAGCATGAAGATGCCGGCGGCCATGGCGTGGGATTTGTTTTCCATGGGGCATCTGCTCCTTTTTTTAGGCCGAAGCCGGGGCTGAAACGGGGGGCGGGGCCATGGCCCGGCGGCCGCGCTCGCCCTGGAAGAAGGTGGAGGTGAAGGGGTGGTCGAATTGCGCCACTTCCTGCGCCGTGCCGCTGACCAGCACGCGCTTTTCCGCCAGCACGGCCACGCGGGTGGACAGGGCAAACAGCGTGTCCAGATCGTGTGTGACCATGACCACGGTCAGGCCCAGTCCGGCGTGTAGCTGGCGCAGCAGGTCGCAAAATTCGTCCGAGCTGGTCGGGTCCAGCCCGGCCGTGGGCTCGTCGAGCAGCAGCAGCGGCGGGTCCATGATCAGCGCCCGGGCCAGCGCCACGCGCTTGATCATGCCGCCGGACAGATCGGCCGGATTGCGTGTGGCGTGTTCGGGCTTGAGGCCGACCATCTGCAGCTTGACCATGGCGGCTTCGCGCACCACGGCATCGGGCAGGCCGCCCTGTTCGCGCAGGGCGAAGGCGATGTTGTCCAGCACGTTGAAGGCCGAATACAGCGCCCCGTGCTGGAACAGCATCCCCACCCGGGCCGAGGCACCCTCGCGGCACAGCTCGGCCGCCGGGCGGCCCAGGGTGGTGACGCGGCCCTTGCCGGGTGTGAGCAGGCCCAGAATCTGGCGCAGCAGCACGGTCTTGCCCGTGCCGGAGCCGCCGACGATGGACAGCATTTCGCCCCGCTGCACCTGCAGGCACAAATCCTGGTGAACGGCAAAGGCCTGCTCGCCCTGGCCGAAAATGCTCCACAGGTGGTCGATGTCGATCATCGTCTCAGCGTTGGCGGCCATCAGAACCCCACATCCTTGAAGGCGATGGCGAACACCGCATCCACCAGGATGACCATGGTGATGGAGGTGACCACCGAGGCCGTCGTCCCGGCGCCCAGGCTTTGCGTATTGGGCTTGACACGCAGGCCCCAGTGGCAGCCGATCAGCGCAATCCAGACGCCGAAGACCATGGCCTTGATGCTGGCCAGCCACAGGTTGCTCACTTCCACCGCGCTGGGCAGCGCCTGCCAGAAGTAGGCCGGGGAAATGCCCATGACCAGGTCGGAGGCGACCACGCCGCCCATCAGCGCCGCCAGCGTCGTCCACAGGCTGACCAGCGGCATGGCCAGCGCCAGCGCCATGGCCCGGGGTAGCACCAGGCGGAAACCGTGGGAAATGCCCATGACCCGCATGGCATCCAGCTCCTCGGTCACGCGCATCACGCCGATCTGCGCCGTGATGGCCGAGCCGGAGCGCCCCGCCACCAGAATGGCCGCCAGCAGCGGCCCCAGCTCCCGGATCAGCGAGATGCCCAGAATATTGACGATGAACGCCTCGGCGCCGAACTGGCGCAATTGCAGCGCCATCAGGTAGGCCAGCACCACGCCGATCAGAAAACCGACCAGGGCGGTAATCGGCAGCGCGGTGGCGCCCATGTTGAACAGGTGGCCGGAAAAATCGCGCCATGGCCCCTTGTGCGGCGCTCGCAGCAGGCGCAGCGCATCCAGCCAGAGCTGGCCGACAAGCAGCAGCAGGTCACGTCCATGCACGAGCGCCGCCAGGATCAGGGTGCCGAACTTTTCCACCGTGCGGCCAAAGTAGTACGGCGCGGCGGGGACGGCAGCGGTGCTGGCAAACTGGGCCACGCGTTGCAGCATGGCGCGTTGGGCGGCGCTGGCGTGCAGTTGCGCCGGCCATTGGCCCTGCCAGTGGCGCCACAGCAACTGGGCGCCGAGGTGGTCGAACCAGGCCAGTTGCGTCAAGTCCCAGGCGGCGGTCGTGTCGGTCCCCGCGAGCTGGCGCTGCATCTGCTGCCACTGTCCGCGCTGGCCCAGCTCGGCCGCGCCCCAGCGGCCCAGCAGGACGACCCTGGGCCCAGCATCGGCCGTCTGGTGTTCAAGGCGGGGAGTAGCGTTGGTCATGGGGGGCCGGTTTTAGCACAATTTGTCGCAATACCTTCGCTGGTCGGCGGTGACCGGCATCGTGGCTGGCGATTTCACCCTAGGGAAAACGCTGTCTTATAGAAGACTGATCTGGGGTTAAAGTCTCGCCACTTCTAGCGCTGTGGGACAACGGCGCACGGAGGGCCCGAGGAGACAACTCGATCCATAACTAGAATTTTTTATTCCAAGCACCCGCCATGAGGTGTTCTTTTTTGCTCTAGCGCCGGTTTATCCGGCGCTTTTCTTTTGGAGCGTAAACACGTTCTTAGGTGTTCCATGGAGTGGATCGTCATTTCCCTGGCGTCGGCGCTGGCCGGCATGGTCGATGCCATCGTCGGCGGCGGCGGGCTGATTTTGCTGCCCGCGCTGTTTGCCGTGTTTCCCGGGGCGGCCCCGGCCACCCTGTTCGGGACGAACAAAAGCGCCGCCATCTGGGGCACTGCCGTGGCCTCGTGGCAATACAGCCGCCGTGTCGCGGTACGCTGGCCGGCCCTGCTGCCGGGCGTGGCCACCGCCCTCGTGGGCGCCTTCGCCGGGGCGTGGAGCGTGACGTTGATCGACCCGGGCTTTCTGCGCAAGCTGCTGCCGGTCATTTTGCTGGCGCTGTTCGTCTACACCCTGGCGAAAAAGGAGCTGGGCCGCACCCACGCCCCGCTGTTCAGTGGCCGGGCCGAGCAGGTGCGCACGGCGCTGATCGGGCTGGTGATCGGGTTTTACGACGGTTTTTTCGGCCCCGGCACGGGCAGCTTCTTTGTCTTTCTGTTCGTGCGCCTGCTGGGCTATGACTTCCTGAACGCCTCGGTCGGCGCCAAGCTGCTCAATCTGGCGACGAACATTGCCGCCCTGGTGCTGTTTGCCGCCAAGGGCCATGTTTGGTGGCATTTCGCCCTGCCGCTGGCGCTGGCGAATGTGCTGGGCAGCCTGCTGGGCAGCTGGCTGGCCTTGCGCCACGGCACGGCGTTCGTGCGGGTGATCTTCATCGTCGTGGTCGGCAGCTTGATCGTGAAAACGGGGTGGGATGCGTTTTTGGCGTAATCAGCGCACGGCGCCAGGTTGGCGTCTTCCTGTTTGACCAGGCCGAAGCTGGCGGCCTTAGATGTTTGATCCCAGGTTTTAATGGTGCAATCTTTTCCCTTGAATGGAAGGAAGCGCTATGGGCCAGGTTCTGCACGGGAGCGCCAGGACGACGGAGGCAATCCGTCGAACAATACAAAATAG
>NZ_JBHSEW010000023.1:0-15867 GCF_042654765.1 Comamonas nitrativorans
TTCGGCCGCCGACTCAAGACGCTCAAGGGCCTGACACCTTACGAATTCATCTGCAAGCAGTGGACAGATGAGCCCGAACGCTTCACGATCAATCCTATCCATCAAATGCCGGGACTGAACATCTTAGAACGAAAGTAGGATGGGCTTTCAAAATTTCCTAGTTCCGCTGCATTGATGCCGTAAAGGGCGACTCCCAGAATTGCACATGCGCTTCGAGATGCAAGCGCATGTACTTATATATGGAGGCAAAGATCAATATGTGGCGAGTAGGAGTAGATGTAGGCGGTACTTTCACCGATCTGTTCGCTTGGGAGGAAACCAGCGGCAAACAGGTCACGGCGAAAGTTTTGACAACCCGGCAGGATCGTTCGATAGCGGTACTTCAGGCGATTGAAAAGGCGGGTATTGCCATTGCGGATATTTCGTATCTGATGCACGGTACGACCACTGCGACCAATGCACTGATCGAGCGCAATTACCCGGATGCGGCGTTCATCACCACCGAGGGTTTTCGTGACACTATAGAAATCGGCAGGCAGCACCGCAAGCACCTGTACGACCCTTATCAGACCAAGCCCAAGCCGATCATCAAGCGGCGCTTTCGTTACACCGTGCCTGAGCGCACCAATGTGCAGGGGCAGACCGAACGCCCCCTGGATATTGCTGCGGCCCACGCGGTGGCCAAGCGGATCAAGGCCACTGGCATTCAGTCGGTGGGGATTGGTTTTATCAATTCCTATGTCAGCGCACGGCATGAAGAACAGATGCGCGACATTCTGCTGGAGCATTGCCCGGATATTCATGTGGTGCTTTCGGCGGAAACACGTCCGGTTTTCCGTGAGCATGGCCGTTTCATGACGACGGCGGTGCGTGCGGCCTGTATGCCCGTGATGGTCAAGTACATGGACGATCTTGAAGCACGGCTGACGCGGCATCAGTTTGTCGGCAAGCTGCTGATCCTCAAGAGCAGTGGCGGTGTAATGGCGGCCGATGCCGCACGCCAGCACCCGGAGGATATGCTGGAGTCCGGCCCGGCAGGTGGCGTGGCGTATGCGGGCTATCTGACCAAGCAAAGCGGGTTCGAGCGCATCTTGCACACCGACGTGGGCGGTACCAGCTTCGATGTGTCCATCGTCGAGGATGGGCGAGGCTTGATTACCCGCGACCATGAGCTGGAGTGGGAAGTGCCCATCGTCGTGCCGATGCTCGACATCCACAGCGTCGGCGCGGGCGGCGGCTCTATCGGCTGGGTGGATCCGGGTGGCTCGCTGCGCGTGGGGCCGCAGAGTGCAGGATCGGAGCCTGGCCCGGTGTGCTATGGCCGTGGCGGCACCCAGCCGACCATCACCGATGCGAATCTGCTGCTTGGCCGCCTGGATCCGACGCTCAGCGGCAAGATGGCGTTGGATGTGGAGGCCGCAGAAAAAGCGATGGCCAATCTGGCCCAGCGCATCGGCCTGTCCACGCTGGCGACCGCCGAAGGCATGATCCGCATCGGTTGCGAATACATGGCCTCGGCGGTGAAGAAAATTCTGGTCTCCCGTGGCCGTGACCCTCGTGACTTCGTGTTCGCCAGCTTTGGTGGTGCGGGCGCTTTGCACGCCTGTTTCGTTGCCAAGTCGATGAATATTCCCAAGGTCATCGTGCCGCCCCATGCGGGTGTGGCCTCTGCATTCGGGGCGACGGTGATGGATCTGCGCCAGGACCTGGAGCATTTTTATTACACCCCGGTGCAAAGTGCCGATCTGGACAAGATCAACGGCATCCTGTCCGAGCTTGAGGCCAGGGCCAAGGCTGCGCTCACAGCCCAGGGCTTCGATGACGACAGTCGGATTGCATTGATCCGCACGGCGCAGATGCGCTACGTGGGGCAGTCCTACGAGGTGGATACACCGATCCCCAATGGCGTTTTGACGGCGGACAGCCTGCCCGGTATCGAACAGGCGTTCCATGCTTGTCACCTGAAGGAGTTCGGCGTCAGCTCGGAAGACTTTGCTCCGGCATTCGTGTCTTTCAGCGTTGCGGCCATTGGCGATATGGAAGACCCGCCACCGGTTGCCATCTCCCGCATTGCAGGCGCAGACATCGTCAAGGGGGAGCGCGACGTGTATTTCGAGGGGGTGTGGACCCGCTGCCAGGTCTATGACGGCGAGGCGCTGGGCACACAGGACAGCATCCATGGCCCGGCCATCATCGAATATGAACATGCCTGTACCGTTTTGCCGCCCCAAACCCATGCGCATGTGAACGCCATGGGGGCATTGGTCATCGACATCGAATATTGAACACAAGGAGACACGACATGAGTAACCAACAAGGCAATGCCACCGTGGACGACATCGATCCCATCACGTTCGAAGTCATGCGCAGCATCTTCGAGTTTGCCAGCGACCGAATGGCGTCTGTGTTGCAGCGTTCCTCGTTCTCGCCGATTCTGGCGGACATGCTGGACTTCTCGAACGCGATCTACGACGCCGACTTGCAACTCCTGAGCCAGGCGGCCAACTGCCCGGTACACCTGGCCGCCATGAAATTCAGCGCCGAGGAAGCCGTCAAGAGCATCGGCAAGGACAACGTTCATGAGGGTGACGTGCTGGTCGTCAATGACCCTTATCGCGGCGGTACCCATATCAACGATATCTCGTTCATTCAGCCGATCTTCTACAAGAAGGAGCTGATCGGCTACGGCGTCAGCCGTGGGCACTGGATGGACCTGGGCGGTGGCGGTGCGGGCGGCCAGGCATTCAGTACCCATATCGCGGCGGAAGGCCTGCGACTGCCTCCTTTGAAGATTTTCACAAGCGGCAAGATCAATGAGGATCTGCTGGCCATCATCATGAACAACAGCCGCACGCCCCACTTCATCAAGGGCGATCTGCAGGCTCACTTGGGCGCACTGCGGGGTGCCGAGCAGGAACTGCAGCGGGCCTGCGAGCGCTACGGTGTCGATACGGTGAAGAAGGCCATGAAGAAGATTCAGGCCTATACCGAGAAGATGATCCGGGAAAGCATTGGCAGGATTCCCAACGGCGTTTACGAGGCGGAGGATTACGCTGATACCGATGGTGTGAGCCAGGAGCGCATCAAACTCAAGGTTCAGCTGGAAATTGCCGACACTTCGATCAAGGTGGACTTCACTGGCACCGATCCCATGTGCCAGGGGGCGATCAATTCCCCGCGTGCCAACACAATCTCGGCGGCGCTCTATTCGCTGCAATTCTTCCTGGCCCCGGATGCGCCGCAGAACCAGGGCATGTTCAATCCCATCGAGGTGGTACTGCCCGAGGGCTGCTGGCTCAATGCCCAATGGCCTGCGCCGACCATCGGTTGCACGACGCTGACTTCTTCCAAGATCACCAGCGCTATCTGGCAGGCGCTGGCCAAGGCCATCCCCGAGAAAATCACGGGTTCGACCTGTTCGGAGTCGAACTGGTTCGTGGCCAGTTGCACGGCACCGGATGGCAAGACCGACGTGTTCTCCGATCTGCCCGCTGGCGGTTGGGGCGGAACACCTTACGCGGATGGCATGAGTGTCACCATGGATCCGCTGGGCAACTGCATGAACATGCCTGCGGAAACGGCGGAGCTGTTCTTCCCCATTGCCTACGAAGCCTTCGAGATGCGGCAGGACTCGGCCGGGCCGGGCCAGCACCGTGGCGGCCTCGGGGCCATTTTCAAGGTGCGCTTCCTGGGCGGTGGCGAACTGGGCATGGAGACAGCACGTACCCTGGAGGGCAGCCCCGGCGCGGCAGGCGGTCTGCCCAGCGCGGTGCAGCGTTCCAGCCACATCCATGCGGATGGTTCTGTCCAGGTGATCGGTGGTTTCGATACCGAGGGCGCATGGCGCAACCCGTTGCTGGCGGCGCACAAATTCCATGCCGGGGATGTGTTCATGTTCGAGAGCACTGGCGGTGGCGGATGGGGTGACCCGAAGCGGCGCACCGTCGAGGAAGTGCTGGACGATGTTCTGGATGAATACATCAGTATCGAGGCAGCCCGGCAGCACTACGGCGTCGTTATCGATCCGCAGACGCTGCAAGTCGACATGACAGCCACCCAGGCGCTGCGCGGCTGAACCAGGGTGGCATGGGATGCCACCCTTGAAAAGTCATAAAAAAATAGCTGCTTGCGCTTTTATTTATTGAATTTCAGATGATTTTATATCTGAAACATTTTTAAATAAAGCGCTAGCAGCTTATTTTTTAATAGCAATGGTTGTTCAGCGGCAGCGCTGGGGACGGTGCTTTGCATCCTGAATTCCGAGTCCGGCGCCTGGGCGCTGACCCATTTACCGAAAGGCCATAGGAGCCCGAATGAAGTTGAATCTCACACCTCCATTGAAACGGAGTTACTGGCAGGAATCGATCGCTGCAAGCGAGCCGACGGCAGCGCTGTGTGGTGCGCAAAAGGCAGATGTGGCCATTATTGGCGGCGGCTTTGTGGGCCTGTGGACGGCCCTGACCCTCAAGGAGCTTGAGCCGGACTGCCAGGTGGTCGTTTTGGAGCAGGACGTGTGCGGGGGCGGCGCGTCCGGGCGCAACGGGGGATTTGCCATGTCCTGGTGGCCCAAGATCGGCACTCTCCAGGCACTGTGCGGTGCGGAACAGGCGCTGTTTCTTGCCCGGGAGGCCGAGCAGGCCGTGCAGGAACTCGGAGTGTTCTGCCGTAAACACGCTATCGATGCGCACTTTGTGCGTAAAGGCTGGCTGTGGACGGCAACAACTCCTGCTCATCTCGACGCCTGGAACGGCACTTTGCAAACCTGTGAGCGTCTTGGTGTGCAGCCCTTCGAACGCCTCTCGCTCCAGAACGTGCAGAGCAGGACAGGTTCGTCCATTCACCTAGCCGCAGTCTTTGAGGCATCCAACGCGACCGTGCAGCCCGCAGCGCTTGTAGACGGTATGCGCCGGGTCGCGCTGGCGGCGGGGGTGCGGATTCACGAACGCTCTGGCGTAGCACGCATTGATCCCGGCGCACCTGCCGTGCTGCACACCGAAGGCGGACAGTTACAGGCGGACAAGGTGGTACTGGCGACCAATGCCTGGGCTGCTGCCATCCCCGAACTGGCACGGCTGATTACCCCGGTCAATAGCGCCATCGCCGTGACCAAACCGTTGGGGGCTGCGTTGGAGAACATCGGCTGGATGGGAGGTGAGGCAATTACCGACTCGCAGTTGATGGTTAATTACTATCGCACTACGCGCGATGGACGCATCGCTTTCGGCAAAGGTACGGGCGGGCTTTCCTGGCGCTCGGAGATCACCGACGTATTCAGCAACGATGCCCCAAGCATCGCCATGACCTGTGCCGACCTTTTCCATACCTACCCGTTTCTGGAGAAGGACAGCGTCAGCCACGGCTGGTCAGGCCCCATCGACCGCACCTACGACAGCCTGCCGGTTTTTGGACATCTTCAGGGGCACGCGAACATCTTCTATGGCATCGGCTGGAGCGGGAACGGCGTCAGTCCCAGCCGCCTGGGTGGCCGCATCCTCGCCAGCATGGCGCTGGGGCGCAAGGACGTATGGAGCCAGTGCGGCCTTGTGGATCGCACCTGCAAAGCCTTTCCGCCAGAACCGTTCCGGTATGTGGGGGGCAGCCTGGTGCGCAATGCTGTCATCCGCAAAGAGCAGGCTGAAATGAACGGTAAGCGCCCCGCAGCTCTTGACCGATTTTTTGCCAGCCTGGCCCCATCGGGCCTAGAAGACAAATCCTGAAATAAATCCCGAGGAGACATGCAATGAACCCCATCCTGATCCGTATCGAAAATGATGACGCTTTCGGCCCCGCCACCCCTGTGGGGGCGCCTTGCGGCACACCTGTTGCCCACACGCGCACCGCAGGCCATCAGACCCTGACTGTGGGGAGCAGCGCTGGGCTGTGGGAATGCTCGCCAGGGCGATTCCGCAGGCAAGTGGCGCAGGCCGAATACAGCTACTTCATCAGCGGGGAAGGCTGCTTCATTCCCGATGGTGGCACGCCGATAGCGTTTCGTGCTGGCGATTCGATGTACTTCCCTGCCAATACCGAAGGCGAGTGGCATGTACGGCAGACGGTGCGCAAGGCCTACCTCATCATGGCCGCAGAACCCTGAACCTGAGCTTGCGCTGAGAATGCGGGGCACAGCAACGTTGCCACGCCGTCAGCCAGTTACCAAGAGGTTTCCTATGCCATTGACCATTACCGATATCGTCCAATTGCCCGAATTGCACACCCGTTTGCTGGCCGGGAGCCAGGGTGCGGACAGAACTGTACGTTGGGCGCATGTCTGCGAACTGGCCGATCCCACCGAATGGCTGGGCGAGGGTGATCTGTTGATGACGACCGGAATGGGGATTCCCGGCGGGGCGCAGGCACAGGTTGCGTATATCGAGCGGCTGCACCAGTCAGGGCTGGCGGGCGTGATGATCGGTGAGAACATGCAGGCGCCGCCGGATCTTTCGGCCCTGTATGCGCAGGCGGATGCGTTGGGCCTGCCGGTCTTGATGACGCGGTATGGTGTGCCCTTTGCCAGCGTCACCCGGGCCGTGATCGATGCGGGACGCCAGGAGGAGTTCGAGCGTCGCAATGCCATCAACCGGTTGTTCGTGAGTGCTCGCATGGCTATCGAGGGCTTGAGCCTGGAGCAGCTGTTGCTGCGTCTGGAGCAGGACATGAAGGCCGAACTGATGCTGCTTGATCCACAGGAAAAAACACAGTTCTGGTGGCCAAGGAAGGCCATTCCTTTGAATCTGCAGGATGCCATTGCACACCAGCCACTGGATTTCTCGCCCACGCAGCCGGTGGTTCGGCGTTACATGCTCGACGATGGCGATGTTTTCGCCGTGTCCATCCCTTCGCGCAAGGGGGGTGTATTGCTGTTGCGCCACGGACAGGGCCATTTGCTGGAATACAGCCTATTGCACCATCTGGTCGCGGTGCTGGGTATTGCGATCGAGCGCTTGCGCATGGAGACCGAGCGCTCCTTGCGGATCGGGGCGCAATTGCTGGACGATCTGTTGAGCCTGCGGCTGGCTCCGTATGAAATCGGGCGGCAGCTCGAAGCATTCCAGCTTCAGGTGGAAACAGCCTGCCTGGCCGTGGCGCGTCCCGGCTCGCAGACGTTGTCGGCCATGTCGGAATGGGGCTTGCAGTTTTTGCGCAGGAGGCTGTCCGTGATGCTGCGCCCGCAGGGCGATGAGTTGATCGTGATGGCACATGCCCGGGATATTCCCGTGGTGCAGACCATTCTGGAAACGGGACTGGGGTTCAGCCATGCCATTGGCAGCTATGAGCGGCTGCCGCAAGCTCTGCGTGAAGCACGCCTGGCATTGGTGCATGTGGGCACGTATCCGGTCGTCGCGTATGCGCAGATCGAGGACAAGGCTCCCTGGCTTCCCGACAACCTGGAAGAGGCAGCGCAAACTTTCGAGCAGCTCTTGGGGCCGCTGGCCGAACATGACGAGCGCCAGGGCGCCACGCTGCTCTATACCCTGCGCGTGTTCCTCGAGCACAACCGCTCGTGGCTGATGGCGGCCAAGCATTTACACATTCACAAGACCACGCTGATCTACCGCATCCGCAAGATCGAATCCATCACGGGGCGTTCGCTCGACCATACGGAGGATGTCGCCATCCTGTGGCTTGCGCTTCGAGCTGGAGAAATTGCGGGAATGTCCTCCGCACAAAAACGTCGGCCTGCGAAGGTCGGCTCTTCCAACGAACTATCCAAAAGAGAATATCTATGACCGATTCCCTACAGTCCCCGCTGTTCAGGCAGCACGCCTATATCAATGGCCAATGGCTGTCCGCCCGCAACAGTGCGACTCAATCGATTTTCAATCCAGCCACCGGGGAGCTGATCGGTACGGTGCCGATGATGGGGCGCGAGGAAGCACGGCAGGCTATCGCTGCCGCCGACCAGGCTCTGCCTGCCTGGCGTGCCTTGCCTGCCAGGGAGCGTTCGGCCAGGTTGCGGGCCTGGTTTGATCTCATGCTGGAGCATCAGGAGGTGCTGGCCCGTCTGATGACCATGGAGCAAGGCAAGCCGCTGGCGGAGGCGCGTAATGAAATCCTGTACGCGGCTTCTTTCATGGAGTGGTTTGCCGAGGAGGGCAAGCGGGTCTATGGGGACGTTATTCCCAGCCCCCAGGCGGACAAGCGTCTATTGGTACTCAAACAGCCTGTGGGTGTTGCCGCAGCCATTACCCCCTGGAATTTCCCGTCGGCGATGATTACCCGCAAGGCGGCACCTGCGCTGGCTGCGGGTTGCACTATGGTGCTTAAGCCTGCGCCGCAGACGCCTTTCTCTGCCCTGGCTCTGGCCGCGCTGGCCTCCAGCGCAGGCATACCGGCGGGTGTATTCAACGTGGTAACGGGTTCAGCCGAGGAGATCGGGGGTGAGTTCACCGGTAACCCCATCGTGCGCAAGCTCACATTCACAGGTTCGACCCCGATTGGCCGCCTCCTGATGGCCCAGTGCGCCCACGACGTGAAAAAGATGTCCTTGGAGCTGGGTGGCAATGCACCTTTCATCGTTTTCGAGGACGCCGATCTGGACAAGGCGGTTCAAGGCGTGTTGATTGCCAAGTACCGCAACAACGGCCAGACCTGCGTATGCACCAATCGCCTCTATGTGCACGACAGCGTGTATGACGCCTTTGCTGCCAAGCTGAAGACGGCGGTAGAGGCGTTGAAGGTCGGCAACGGTCTGGACAGTGGCGTGACCATTGGCCCTTTGATCAACGACGCGGCAGTGCACAAAGTGGAGGCCCACATTTCCGATGCCGTGGGTAAGGGCGCAAGCGTCCTGACCGGCGGCAAGCTCCATGCTTTGGGCGGAACATTCTTTCAGCCGACCATATTGACCAATGTTCCCCACGATGCACTGGTCGCTGGTGAAGAAACTTTCGGCCCGCTGGCTCCGCTGTTCCGCTTTCAGGATGAGGCCGAAGTGATCGCCCGCGCCAATGACACGGAATACGGATTGGCGGCCTACTTCTACACGGAAAGCCTGAGCCGTATCTTCCGTGTGGCCGAGGCGCTGGAATACGGCATGGTCGGCATCAATTCCGGATCCATCTCCAACGAAGTCGCACCATTTGGCGGCGTCAAGGCTTCGGGGTTGGGGCGGGAAGGATCGAAATACGGTATCGAGGAGTATCTGGAGATCAAATATCTAAATATAGGCTGCTAAAAAACGTTGCCTGGGGATTGCGCATCCCCAGGCAGCGTTCAAAGGTGTGGCGGTGCCGATCAGAATGCCGGAACGACTGCGCCCTTGTATTTTTCTTCGATGAATTTCTTCACTTCGGGGCTGTGCAGGGCTTTCATCAGCTTGGCGATGTCGGCACCTTCGGCGCGATCCTTGCGGGCAGCGACGATGTTGGTGTAGGGCGAATCAGCCCCTTCGATGAACAGCGCATCCTTGGTGGGGTTGAGCTTGGCTTCCATCGCGTAGTTGGTGTTGATCAGCGCCAGCTCCACATCGGCCAGGGCGCGGGGCAGCAGGGGGGCTTCCAGCTCCTTGAACTTGAGTTTCTTGGGGTTCTTCACGATGTCCAGGGGCGTGGGCGTCAGGCTGGCGGGATCTTTCAGCTCGATCAGGCCCTGCTTGGCCAGCAGGATCAGGGCGCGGCCGCCGTTGGAGGGGTCGTTGGGGATGGCGACCGTTGCGCCGTCCTTCAGGTCAGCCACGGTCTTGACCTTGCTGGAGTAGGCACCGAAAGGCTCGACGTGCACCTTGCCGTTGGGCACGGTGACAAGGCTGCTCTTGCGGTCCTTGTTGTAGCTGTCCAGGTAGGGCTGGTGCTGGAAGAAGTTGGCGTCGAGCTGCTTGTCTTCCACGGCCGCGTTGGGCTGCACGTAGTCGCTGAATTCCTTGACCTGCAGTTCGAGGCCCTGGGCTTTGAGCTGGGGCTTGATGAAGTTCAGGATTTCCGCATGGGGCACCGCAGTGGCGGCGACTTTCAGAACATCGGCGGCTTGGGCGGTGAAGGCCAGGGTGGCGATGGCCACGGCAGTCAGAGTTTTTTTCAGCATGGTAGTGAAGAAGGGTACGGATGGAATGAAAACCGCCTTTGTGGGGCAGGGCGCCAGTGTAGCGCCCTTGATCGGATAACCGATCGACAGAAAACTTGTTTGGTTATAAGAAAACAGGTCTATATGTAAAAACCGCGATCAAGCCGGTTGCAGCACTTCCAGCAGCCGATCCAGCCCGCCTTCGTTGATGCACACCTGGGCCACGCTGCGCACGCGCGGCTTGGCGTGGTAGGCCACGGACAGGCCGGCGGCTTCCATCATCGGAATGTCGTTGCTGCCGTCGCCCACGGCAATGCACTGTGCGGGCGTGATGCCCAGCAGGCTGGCCACTTCCAGCAGGGTGCGGCGTTTTTCCGCACCGTCGCAGATGTCGCCCCAGCATTGCCGCACCAGGCCGCCGGTGAGGCTGCCGTCCTGCACCTCCAGCAGGTTGGCACGCACGAAGTCGATGTTCAGCAGGCCGCGCACGTATTCGGCGAAGAAGGTGAAGCCGCCGGAGACCAGCAGCACTTTCAGCCCCGCCGCCTGGGCGGCCCTGACCAGGGTGTCCGCGCCGGGGGACAGGCGCAGGCGCTCCTGGCGCACTTGCAGCATCTGCGCCTCGGTCACGCCGCGCAGCTTGGCTACGCGCTGGCGCAGGCTGTCCTTGAAGTCGGTGATCTCGCCGCGCATGGTGGCCTCGGTAATCGCCGCAACTTCGGCCTTTTTGCCGGTCACGTCGGCGATCTCGTCGATGCACTCGATGGTGATCAGTGTGGAATCCATGTCGAAGGCGATCAGCTTGTAGTCGCCCAGTTTTTGCGGCGCGGCGGTGTTCTGAAGGGTCAGGCCGGGGGAAATTTCAGTAGACATAGACCGGAGGAAGGTGAGGGGATGGTAAAAAAACAATAGCTTCAAAGGCTTTATCTGAAAGCCTTTGAAGCTATTTTAATTGAAATGGCTGGCGGAATTTTCAGCGTCGCATCAACGCACCAGACGGCGGCTGCCGTCCTTGGCGAGTTCAAACACGACGAACTCGAAGTTTTTCAGGTCGCCCTTGGTGTCGAAGGCGACCGAGCCGATCACCGTGTCGAAGCGGCTGGCGTGCATGTAGTCGGCGACTTTTTTCGGGTCGGGGCCGACGGCTTGCAGGCTCTTGTGCAGCACCTGCATGGCGGCATAGGCGGGCATCTGGTAGGCGCCGTTGGCCGGGCGCTTGGCCTTTTCGAAGGCTTGCACCACGGCCTTGTTTTCCGGGCGCTGGCTGAAGTCGGCGGGGTAGGTGAACATCATCCCCTCCAGCGCCGGGCCGGCAATCTCGACCAGGCTTTGGTTGAATGCGCCTTCCGCGCCCATGAAGCGGGTTTGCAAGCCTTGCTCCCTGGCCTGGCGCAGCAGCAGGCCCATTTCGGGGGGGTAGCCGCCGAAGAACACCACGTCGGGCTTGAGGGTCTTGAGCTTGGTGATGACGGCGGAGTAGTCGCTATCGCCTGCGTTGATACCGTCGTACAGAGCGATGGGAGTGCCCAGCTTTTCCAGCGAGGCCTTGACGTGCTGGGCCACCCCCGCGCCGTAGGTCTGCTTGTCGTGCAGCACCACTACGGTCTTGGGGTTGAGCCGGGCGGTGATGAAGCTGGCGGCAAACGGGCCTTGCTGGTCATCGCGGCCGATGGTGCGGAAGAAGTGGTGGCCGCGCAGGTTGTCCGTCACCTGCGGGGCCGTGGCGCCGGGGGTGATGGCGACGATGCCTTCGTCCTCGTAGATGCGGGCTGCGGGCACGGTCACGCCGGAGCAGACGTGGGCCACGGCAAATTTCGCGCCGGAGTTGAGGACGCGGTTGGCTGCCTGCACGGCCTGCTTGGGTTCGCAGGCATCGTCGATCAGCACGGCTTCGTAGGGGCGGCCATTCAGGCCGCCAGCGGCGTTGAGGGTTTCGATGGCGGTCAGCACCCCGGCCTTGAGTTCATCGCCGTACTGCGTGTTCGGCCCGGTCATGGGTGCGGGCACGCCGATCAGGATGGGATCGGGGGCGGCGCTGGCGGCACCCATCAGGCTGGCGGCGGCCAGGGCGATACTGGCACGAAGGAAAGTGGAGCGTTGCATGGGCAGACTCTCTAAGAGGAAAACACAAAGGGGGCATTGTTCAACCCTTGTCCAAGGTTTTTTCCCTGGGATTTCCCGCAAATTGGTCTGCAATCCAACAGTGCCAGGGGGAATTAGCTGCGACCATGTCCCCGATGGGACAAAACGCAGCGGCAGGCCTTCCCTAGAATGTGTTTTTTAGAACGTTCGTTCTATTCTTATTTATCCAAGGAGACCTGTGATGACGGTTCATTACCAAGTCCACACCGATGTGGCTGTGCTGACCCTTGATCTGCCCCCTGTCAATAGCCTGGGGCTGGCCATGCGCCAGGCGCTGGCCGCCAGCCTGCAACGCGCCCAGGACGATGCCCAGGTGCGGGCCATCGTGCTGACGGGCGCGGGCAAGGCGTTTTCGGGCGGGGCCGACATTACCGAGTTCGGCCAGGACGCCGCGTTTGCCGAACCCAATCTGCACACCCTGATTGCCATGGTCGAAGCCTGCAGCAAGCCCGTGGTGGCGGCGCTGCACAGCGTCTGCATGGGCGGCGGGCTGGAGCTGTCGCTGGCCTGCCACTACCGCATTGCTGCGCCCGATTGCAAGCTGGGCCTGCCCGAAGTCAAGCTGGGCCTGCTGCCCGGCGCGGGCGGCACGCAGCGCCTGCCGCGTGCCCTGGGGGTGGAGCCGGCGCTGAACATGATCGTCAGCGGCGAACCCGTGGCCGCCGCCCTGCTGGCCCAGGTGCCGGGGCAAAAGCTGATTACCCAATTGGCTGCCAGCGCTGCCAGCCTGGGCGAAGAAGCGCTGACCCTGGCCCGCAGCGTGGCCGATGTGCGCCCGCTGCCGCTGGTGGCGGCGCTGCGGGCGCAGCACCCGCAGGGCGATGCCTACTTCCAGTTTGCCCGCAATATGGTCAAGGGCATGGCGAAGAACTTCCCGGCCCCGGCCAAATGCGTCGATGCCGTCGAGGCGGCCACCCGCAAAAAGATCACCGATGGCCTGGCCGCCGAGCGCGACCTGTTCCTGCAACTGATGTTCACCCCCGAATCCCGCGCCCTGCGCCACCTGTTCTTTGCCGAGCGGGCGGCCAGCAAGATTCCCGACGTGCCTGCCGATACCCCGCTGCGCACTATCGAAAACGTAGCTGTTATCGGTGCAGGCACGATGGGTGGCGGCATTGCCATGAACTTCTTGAATGCTGGCGTGCCGGTCAAGCTCCTGGAAACGAAGCAGGAGGCGCTGGAGCGCGGCGTTGCCACCATCCGCAAGAACTACGAAGGGCAGCTTGCCAAAGGCAAGCTCAAGCAGGACAAGTACGAGCAGCGCATGGCCTTGCTGTCCACCACGCTGGACTACGCCGACCTGAAGGATGCCGACCTGATCATCGAAGCCGTGTTCGAGGACATGGGCGTCAAGCAGGCCGTGTTCACGCAACTGGACGCCGTGGCCAAGCCCGGCGCGATTCTGGCCAGCAACACCTCCACGCTCGATCTGAACCAGATCGCCTCCTTCACCCAGCGCCCGCAGGACGTGGTGGGCCTGCACTTCTTCAGCCCGGCCAACATCATGAAGCTGCTGGAAGTGGTGCGCGGCGCAAAAACCGCCAAGGACGTGCTGGCCACCGTCATGGCCGTGGCGAAGAAAATCCGCAAGACGGCGGTGCTTTCGGGCGTGTGCGACGGCTTTATCGGCAACCGCATGATCGAGCGCTACAGCCAGCAGGCCGGCTTTTTGCTGGACGAAGGCTGCACGCCCGCGCAGGTGGACAAGGCCGCTGAAAAATTCGGCTTTGCCATGGGCCCGTTCCGCATGAGCGATCTGGCGGGCAACGACATCGGCTGGGCCATCCGCAAGCGCCGCGCCATTGAGCGCCCGGACGTGCGCTACAGCAAAACCGCCGACCTGCTGTGCGAGCAGGGCCGCTTCGGCCAGAAAACCGGCGCCGGCTGGTACGACTACCAGCCGGGCAAGCGCAATGCCATCCCCAACGCCGATGTCGTGGCCATGATCGAGGCCAACCGCCAGGCCCAGGGCATCACGCCGCGCAAGATTTCGGACGAGGAAATCGTCCAGCGCCTGGTGTTCAGCCTGGTCAACGAAGCCGCGCACATCCTGGAAGAAGGCATTGCCACCAAGGCCAGCGACATCGACGTGGTCTACATCTTCGGCTACGGCTTCCCCGTGCATCGCGGCGGGCCGCTGTGCTATGCCAACGAGGTCGGCCTGTTCAACGTGGTCGCCGCCATGCAGCGCTTTGCCAAAAATCCGCTGGACGATGCCGCCTTCTGGCAGCCCGCGCCGCTGTTGCAGCGTCTGGTGGCCGAAGGCAAGCAGTTCTGATCGCAAAGTATTGAAGGGAATAGTGCTATGACTTCCGCAGTAATCGTCTCCACCGCCCGCACCCCGCTTGCCAAAAGCTGGAAGGGCGCATTCAACATGACCCACGGCGCCACCCTGGGCGGCCATGCCGTGCAGCACGCCGTGCAGCGGGCCGGTATCGACGCCGCGCTGGTCGATGACGTCATCATGGGCTGCGCCAACCCCGAAGGCGCCACGGGCATGAACATCGCCCGCCAGATCGCGCTGGCCGCCGGCCTGCCGGTGACGGCCTCGGGCATGACGGTCAACCGCTTCTGCTCCTCCGGGCTGCAAACCATTGTCCTGGCCAGCCAGCGCATCGTCGCGGGCGAGGGCGATGTTTACGTCGCCGGTGGCGTGGAAAGCATCTCCTGCGTGCAGCAGGAGATGAACATGCACATGATCGTCGACCCCGCGCTGCAAGCGAAAAAGCCGGAAATCTACTGGAACATGCTGCAAACGGCAGAGAACGTCGCCAAACGCTACAACATCGGCCGCGATGTGATGGACGAATACGGCGCCGCCAGCCAGCAGAAAGCCTGCGCCGCCCAGGCAGCCGGCTTGTTCGATGCCGAAATCGCCCCCATCACCGTCACCGCCGGGATTGCCGACAAGCAGTTGGGCCTGATCACCCGGCAGGTGACGGTTGCCAAGGACGAAGGCACGCGCGAAGGCACCACGGTGCAGGCCATCAGCGGCCTGAAAAGCGCCATCCCCGGCGGCCTGATCACGGCCGGCAATGCCAGCCAGTTCAGCGATGGCGCCGGTGCCTGCGTGGTGGTGAGCGAAGACTTTGCCGCCCGCAACAACCTGCAACCCCTGGGCCGCTTCCTGGGCTTTGCCGTGGCCGGTTGCGAGCCGGACGAAATGGGCATCGGCCCCGTCTTCGCCGTGCCCAAGGTGCTGAAAAAACTGGGGCTGAGCGTGCAGGACATCGACCTGTGGGAGCTGAACGAAGCCTTCGCCGTGCAGGTGCTGTACTGCCGCGACAAGCTGGGCATCCCCCATGACCGCCTGAACGTCAATGGCGGCGCCATCGCCCTGGGCCACCCCTACGGTGTCAGCGGTCAGCGCCTGACCGGCCACGCCCTGATCGAAGGCAAGCGCCGGGGCGCCAAGCGCGTGTGCGTCACCATGTGCATCGGCGGCGGCATGGGCGCAGCCGGGGTGTTTGAAGTGCTGTAAGAACCTGTTCCCGATCTCGGCGCGAAGGGATGTGGGAAGCGGATCGGGATTTGCAACGACGCAGAGCGCCCGAGGCCGCGACGGCACACCCGTGCGGAGATCGTAAACACGTTCTAAGTGTTTGATCCCAGGTTTTAATGGTGCAATCTTTTCCCTTGAATGGAAGGAAGCGCTATGGGCCAGGTTCTGCACGGGAGCGCCAGGACGACGGAGGCAATCCGTCGAACAATACAAAATAGTCAAGA
>NZ_JBHSEW010000024.1:0-9242 GCF_042654765.1 Comamonas nitrativorans
ATGAAACCGGCATGGTTGACGATGTTCTTGGCGTTGAACATGAGTACGTATTGCAGCGCCACAGTACCGATCAGGCTGATGAGCGAGCCGGCAAAAATAAACTCCAGCATGGCTGCGCCGCGCTGGGACGGTCTTGCAGCGTGCTGGCCGCCAGAAGAAAGGGAAGAAGAGCGGTGTGAAGCTGAAAAAGCAGCGTGCAGTGCAGGCATGGGAATGTTCGTTTACTATCAATAGTAGAGCTGTTCTCGCTTGCCAATAAAGAAACTTATAATCATTTCTATCTGAATATCAATAGATTCAATCGCAAAGCGCTTTGTTTATCGAAGCAAGCATTCCATTGGATGTACCAAATCCAGGGCATCTACAGGTAGGTGATATTGCTCCAGCAACGCCGGATCACCTCTTGCAGGCTCTGCATCTTTCCCGCCTGGGTATAAATCTGCCCAACGACCGGATATCTGCCTTCCTGCTGGCCGACGAACACCTTCACATCCATTGCCATGCCTTGCGCACGCCCCTGAAAGTCGCCTTCAAAGCCCTCCAAAATGCCCCAGCGGGCTGGGCGCACCGCCATCGCCCGCGTCTGCCCCTGGTTCAGGCCATAGTTCAGACCAGCCCGACGAATTGCGGTATCGGCAACCGTTTCAAACAAGTGCTGCGGTACGCGCTCACTGCGCCATGCGCTGATGGTGATGGCGGCTGACGGCGTGTAGTTGTCCGGCGACTGCGCGGTAAAGGTCGGCGGGGTGCCTGCCAGCAGCCCGGTCTCCCAAGCTGGCTCGGCCTCCGTCCAAATTTCAAGGCCCAGCGCCTTCACCTTGTGGACGGTCATGGGCCGCAAATACCCGCTTTCCGGGGGGAATGGCGTGACGCGCGGGGACGTATCGGTTTGCTGCGCCAAAGCCAGTCCAGGCAAAACACCACCGCCAGCCGATGCCAGCAGGGACAACAACAGGCACCGCCGCGCCTCAAGGGCTGACGGTTTGTGCATACCAAGGGGGACTGCACTCATATCTACAACCCACTGCCAGCAGCAGAGCGGGAAAACGCGCTTCCCATGCCCAGCAACGCCAGCACAAGAACCGCCAGGATGCCAGGCCAGCGGCGGCTACGGGCAAAGGCCATGCGCCAATTCAGGCGACTGAACAGAAACAGCACCCCCCACACCAAAAGGTAACTGACCAGCACACGGCCCAAAAAATTGCCCAAAAGATAAGAAATGCTTGACGACATGGCTCTCTGCCTTAGAACGTGTTCAACAACTTCGGTGTGACGCGCAACAGGCGCTCAACCCAACTGCACAACCTGCCAGCCCTCGTCGTCCTGCACCATCCATTGCAGGGAAAGCCGGTGCGTCGGCTCTTCATCGTCGTACATCATCTGCGCCGCCTCGATCGCCTTGGCATGGCTTTGCGGGCGGGCGCTGTCCAGGGCAAAAAGATAGTTACGGGTAGGGGCACACAGCAGCATCTGCCCCTCGGGCTGCAACTCCTCTTTCAGCAAAGCAAGAGCGCCGGGGTGCAGCAGGCAGCACGCCTCCAGATTCGTGAACGTGCCCGGATTGCCCACACGCAGCAGGCAACCGCCATCGTCAGGAATGATGCGCACAGAAGCATCGTTCACCTGCACGGCTGTGTTCTGCACGGCAAGATCACGCACCTGCGCAGGCGTTACCCCCGCCTGTTCCAACAGCCCCGGCGTGGCCATGATGAACTCCTGCGGCATATCGAACGCATAGCTGACGATCAGCTCACCGCACAACGGCTGGGTGTAGGGCATCTGCGTCTCAGGCACGCCATGCGCATGCAGCGCCCGCAAAAAATTCTGATGCTTGATTCGCACCACCAGATTGTTGGCCGACGGCTGCAAGGCAGCAGGCGCTTGCGAAGTGGCCTGAGTGGCACGGTTGTCTTGAAATTTACCAAACAGTTTCTGAAGCAAGGTCATGGTGATGGAATAGTTCTTGGTGGATAAAAAAAGTGAATAAATATCTGCTTGCAATTACAAGCCCAGCAACTCCGGCGGCAAGTGCAAGGCGGCACTCAATGCCAGCCATTCAGCATGGAACTCGCTGCGAATCAGCACTGCCTGCCAGTTATCGCCCCCATCGTCCAGCGCCTGCCAGGTGTAGCCCTGGGCAGCCGCCCAGGCGGTGGCTTGCTGCATCAGCATTTCGCAGCGGGCGGGGCCTGCCGGTGGGGCGTCGGGCGGGGTGAGCTCGGCCAGCGGGCGCTGGGTTGCCAGAGCATCGATTTGCGCTTGCAGGGTATCGGGGTCTTTTAAATCCGCCCGCACGGCATGGCCGTTGCCACTGAGTTGATCGAGTACCTCGTCCCAGGAATTTTTCAGACTGCGCAGCGTCCCCAAGGCTTCCAGGGTATCGGTGCAAGCGTTTTTATCGCCATCGCACGTCAGTTCCAGCCAGCGTTTGTAGCCTTTGGCCTTGCTTTTATGCAGATCGATTTTCTTGGGCGGTGGCGGGGGCATGACCGGAATACCGGCTCCTACGCCCTCGGTCCGCCAGGCATCGCGGGTATGACGCACATGGGCGCGGTAGTAATCCACCAGATCGCGGGGGTAGTAGGGATGGTCACGGAAAGCGCTGTCGTCCAAGTCCCAGGCGCATACGGCCAATGCCACTTCGTAGGCAAATTCATAAAAGCCATTGTCATGGTCGACCGGCCTAGGTTTGCTGCGATCCAACCAAGTGTATTTGCGCTCAGGCTTCCAACCATAGGGTTTCATCCTATGGTTCCACCGTTCCATGTACTGCGCCAAGGCCGCTTCTTTACCTACCTTATCTGGTACAGAAAGTGCTTTTTGCAACGAGATCAATAAATTTGGACGATGATATATCTCTAACTTATTATATGTTTTTTGTATTCCCCAACTAGGATAAAACGCCTTGATTAAAATATCTATCACATAACTACCAGATTTTCCATCTCTGACAAATTGCATCCAATTATTTAGAATCAGAGAGTCTTTTGCAACAAAAAACATCAACGATATAAATCGCAACTCTCCTCCAAGTCTGCGTGTATCCAATATCCTACCACTCACACTATCCTCGGACTGCTGAAGATATTCAGCACAATATTTTATATAGAACAATCCAATTTTTTTAGCAAAAGAAACAGAATTATTGATGTAATCTTCCAACAAATTCAAAGGTACACCGGAACTATACGCGGTGCAGCAAAATTCTGCCACATGCAAGATACAGTTGTGCGTATAATTTAATTTTTTTGCTACATCTGACAAGAAACCAACATCAAATCCCATTTCCAATACTTCAAGATTTTTAAGAAGTATATCTTTATATAAGAAATTCAATTCATTTTCATAAAAATGAAAGTCTGGCATTGGGTCGCGAGGAGGAAAGTCTCTATAACTGTCAGATATTTCTTTAATTATAGAAAAATATTTATTCATGGTAATACCCTTGCCATTGGTGCCCTTCACCGAAGTTTTGCCGCTCATGTCGTGCGCTGGCCGTTTCGGCCCCAGACCGGGATTTTTGCCATGACCGCAAGGTTATGGCGATGGAATATTTCTTGGCGGATAAAAAATCTGCTTGCACCTACTGGCCCAACACCCCCGGCGGCAAGTGCAAGGCGGCACTCAATGCCAGCCATTCAGCATGGAACTCGCTGCGAATCAGCACTGCCTGCCAGTTATCGCCCCCATCGTCCAGCGCCTGCCAGGTGTAGCCCTGGGCAGCCGCCCAGGCGGTGGCTTGCTGCATCAGCATTTCGCAGCGGGCGGGGCCTGCCGGTGGGGCGTCGGGCGGGGTGAGCTCGGCCAGCGGGCGCTGGGTTGCCAGAGCATCGATTTGCGCTTGCAGGGTATCGGGGTCTTTTAAATCCGCCCGCACGGCATGGCCGTTGCCACTGAGTTGATCGAGTACCTCGTCCCAGGAATTTTTCAGACTGCGCAGCGTCCCCAAGGCTTCCAGGGTATCGGTGCAAGCGTTTTTATCGCCATCGCACGTCAGTTCCAGCCAGCGTTTGTAGCCTTTGGCCTTGCTTTTATGCAGATCGATTTTCTTGGGCGGTGGCGGGGGCATGACCGGAATACCGGCACCGATGCCCTCAGGCCGCCAGGCATCGCGGGTATGACGCACATGGGCGCGGTAGTAATCCACCAGATCGCGGGGGTAGTAGGGATGGTCACGGAAAGCGCTGTCGTCCAAGTCCCAACCGCACACCACCAAAGCGGCTTCATAGGCGAATTTCAAAAACAGATCGTCCCCATAACCCGGCCTGGGGTCATAGTTGCGCTTGGGCTTCCAGCCAAAGGGCCGCATCATGCCGTTCCACTGGGCCATATAGCGTTCGATGCCGGCTTGTTTGCCTGCTTTGCCCGGGGCAGATAACACCGTTTGCAGGCCATGATGCATACGGATATTGTCGTAGCGATCGAGCTTTCCGTATTTCTTGGAAATGGGCCAATCGGGAATAAAGCTGCGGGCCAGTACGTCGCCAACGTAAGAACTATTGGGGCTGTTTCCTCCCTCTGTAAGCTGCATCCAACGCTTCAAGATGGTGGTATCTTGCACCATTAACAACGCCTGCTGAATGATTGGCATCATTATTTTATAAAAAGAATATTTAATATTCTCTTTAGGGAGTTTATTTTCTTCCGCTAAAAATTCTATATTGAGGTGAAGTACCTTTTCAGTGATTGGAAGTAATTCAATCAGAAGTCTTTCCAGTGTTTCAATAGATGTACCATTGGCATAAAGAAAATTCTGAATTATATCAAACCTAATAAGAAACCATCTGCTTGCAAAAGCACGGTTTTTTATCTCCGGCAATTCAGTAACATTAAATTTATTTTGAGCATAATTCATGCTTTTTAAAAAATAATGAACTTCATGTTCCAGTGATCTTTTGTACCCTATTGGGTCTGGTATAGGATCACGATAATTAAAATTATCAATGCTATTAATACAAAGAGATTGAATGAAATTTTCCATATTCTTTATCTTCTGCAATATTTGATATTAAGGCACCCATTCACCACCGTAAACAGACCTATCACTGGCGTTACCTGGAGTTTGAATTTTTCCATAACTGACCCGTCCATCACCATCAACTTGTGCAATAACGCGCTGAATTTCCCCTCCTTCAAACGCATCAGTCATCTTTTGCTTCTCTGGTGAATGATCTAACTTATTCAAATGTTGTTTAATCCAGTTCTCACTCATCTGATCGCCATTCTTTGTTGAGCACAAATCGCCTTTGCATCCTTCAGCAACAGTTGACCGATCAATAGCACCCGTAGTCTTGACTTCCACAATGATGTATTTGCCATCCTTTTCATAAATAGCATCAATGCCCTGTTTGCCACGGTAATTGGCAAACGAATTGGCATCATCGCCGACCCCGTGAACCATCTTCCAGCCAGCATTCTCCAAGTCCTGGCGTACCAGGCGCTCGCCAACATAGCCTTTCACGCTGGCATTGGTACTTTTGCCGGGTTCGTTCAAATCAATATCCTTGCCATCAAGGCCCTTCACCGAAGTTTTGCCACTCATGTCGGGCGCTGGCCGTTTCGGCCCCAGGCCGGGATTTTTGCCATGACCGCAAGGTCATGGCGATGGAATAGTTCTTGGTGGATAAAAAAGTGGATAAATATCTGCTTGCAATTACAAGCCCAGCAACCCCGGCGGCAAGTGCAAGGCGGCACTCAACGCCAGCCATTCAGCATGGAACTCGCTGCGAATCAGCACTGCCTGCCAGTTATCGCCCCCATCGTCCAGCGCCTGCCAGGTGTAACCCTGGGCAGCCGCCCAGGCGGGGGCTTGCTGCATCAGCATTTCGCAGCGAGCGGGGCCTGCCGGTGGGTCGTCGGGCGGGGTGAACTCGGCCAGCGGGCGTTGGGTTGCCAAGGCATCGATTTGCGCTTGCAGGGTATCGGGGTCTTTTAAATCCGCCCGCACGGCATGGCCGTTGCCGCTGAGTTGATCGAGTACCTCGTCCCAGGAATTTTTCAGACTGCGCAGCGTCCCCAAGGCTTCCAGGGTATCGGTGCAGGCGTTTTTATCGCCATCGCAGGTCAGTTCCAGCCAGCGTTTGTAGCCTTTGGCCTTGCTTTTATGCAGATCGATTTTCTTGGGCGGTGGCGGGGGCATGACCGGAATACCGGCACCGATGCCCTCGGGCCGCCAGGCATCGCGGGTGTGACGCACATGGGCGCGGTAGTAATCCACCAGATCGCGGGGGTAGTAGGGATGGTCACGGAAAGCGCTGTCGTCCAAGTCCCAACCGCACACCACCAAAGCGGCTTCATAGGCGAATGCCAAAAACAGATCATCCCCATAGCCCGGCCTGGGGTCATAGTTGCGCTTGGGCTTCCAGCCAAAGGGCCGCATCATGCCGTTCCACTGGGCCATATAGCGTTCGATACCGGCTTGTTTGCCTGCTTTGTCCGGGGCAGATAACACCGTTTGCAGGCCATGATGCATACGGATATTGTCGTAACGATCGAGCTTTCTGTATTTCTTGGCAATGGGCCAATCTGGAGTAAAACTGCGAACGAGCACATCTCCGATATAAAAATGACCATGCCCAGTAACCTTCATCCAACGCCGCAAAGTATTAGGGTCTTGGACGATCATAAATACTTGTTGAATAAGGGTTGTAAAAATAGAGAAACCGTAAGAAACTTCCTCTTCTACTAAATTCTTCGCTTCGGCTTCAAAACGAATTCTAAGAGGGCGTAATTTCTCAATAAAAAGAAGTGCATCAGAAAGATGTTGACTCACCACTTCAATGCCATCCCCTCGGGAATAGAATAAATCCTGCATAATAATAATAGAAGAAAAAGCAGACCGAATAACACCCCAGCGATGCCCTGCGTCCAAAAGCTCTGGATGATTGAAATCAGCTTTTGCATAATCAATACACTTTGATAAATAGTATAAGTTTTTCTCTAATAATTTTTCATAAAGATTTATATTAGACATAGGGTCGCGAAAACTATTTTCTTCATGATTTTTTATCTGTAGAGAATTATATAAATTTTCTAAATTCATAATATTATTCATCCTGCATTTTTAAAATATAAGATTTTATGGAGTCCAGGCGCCGCCATATACAGCTCTTGTCGCACTACTCCCCTCACTCGACAAAGAATCACCATCAGGGGTTTTTACGGTTCCATATTTGATACTTCCTTGTCCATCCACTTCTACAATAACACGCTCAACTTTCCCTGGCTGCTTAAATTCATCAATGATTTTTTTATTTTCTGGCGAGTCATCTAATTTATTCAAATGTTGTTTAATCCAGTTCTCACTCATCTGATCGCCATTCTTTGTTAAACACAAATCGCCTTTGCATCCTTCAGCAACAGTTGGTCGATCAATAGCACCCGTAGTCTTGACTTCCACAATGATGTATTTGCCATCCTTTTCATAAATGGCATCAATGCCCTGTTTTCCACGGTAATTCGTAAACGAATTGGCATCATCGCCAACTCCGTGGACCATCTTCCAGCCAGCATTCTCCAAGTCCTGGCGTACCAGGCGCTCGCCAACATAGCCTTTCGCGCTGGCATTGGTACTTTTGCCGGGTTCGTTCAAATTAATATCCTTGCCATCGGGGCCCTTCACCGATGTTTTGCCACTCATGTCGGGCGCTGGCCGTTTCGGCCCCAGGCCGGGTTTTTTGCCATTGCCCGCTACAGGCAGAGGACAACTGGCGTTGTGCGCCCAAATCCCACGCTCGCCCACAAAGTAGCTGGGCGTGTTTTGGACTTCAAAGTTGAACACTTGCACTGGCTCGGCCACCGCGCGGTTGCCCAATACCAGTACGTCCCCTTCCTGGGCGGCGATGACTTCATCGACGGCAATGTCCCGCACGGGTTTCCAGCCGTAGCCTTGTACCCATAGCGGGTGTTCGTCGGTCAGGTAATAGGTTTCGTCTTCTGTGATCAGCTCCCGGTATCCGGGGGCCTGGCGGCTGAAGGTGTGGCGCACTTGCTGGGGCGCATCGCTCCAGTTGCGGGTGTTGCGCGAGAGTACGCTTTGCCCTGCTGTCACGCGGTCGATATCGATCAGGCTGCCGTCGGCACTGAGGATGGGCGTGCCCGCCACAAAGCTGGCGCACGCTTCGATAGCAGCTCTGGCCAGTTTGTCGTGGGTCAGCGGCCCGGAGAATTTGGCAATCTTGCTGCCGATTTTGAGCAGCACTGCCGGGTTGATGTTGCGCCCCAGTACCAACCCCAGGTCGTAACTGCCGCACTGTGTGGCACGGGTGATGTCATCGACCACTTCCTGGCCCATGGCAACTGCCAGCGCCTGGGCTGTGCCTTTGGGGTCATCGATGAAGGATTTGATCAGGCTGCCCAGGCCCTGGATGGTCTCCAGCGGGTCTGAGACCAGCGCCCACAGGTCATCGATCTGCTGGCCCATGCCTTTGACGAAGCCAACGGCAAAGTCCCAGATCGGTTCGAGCAGCGGCTTGATGATCCAGCGTTCGACAAGGTTCAGCTCCCCATCGGTACGCTGTTCGCCTTCGCAAACGTCTTCCAGGAAGCGGCAGTTGTTTTCTTCTGCCCATTTGCGCTTGGCCTCGGCGCTGCCAAAGCACATGGGCGGAGGCTTGCAGATTTTGACGGTGATGCCCCCTGCGCCATTCGGTGGAGAAGCCGGTTGCTCCTGCCCCCAGGCGCTGGTGCCAGCGCTGGCAATAAGGACTGCGATGAGCCATTGGCAAAGAAGGAGCGCCCACAGGCGACGCAGGCATTTCGTTAAAAACATGGTTCGGCCCACCCATCGCCGGAATTGCCGGGGTCATCTCCTCCGCTGCCTTCGCCGGGGCCGCTGCCCGCGCCTGAGCCATCCTCAATCACGGTGCAACCAACGGTGACGCATCCAGGCGGCGCCTTGCCAGGAGGCTCAAGAAAACCAGGGTCCACCGGATGCCCGCCATTGCCTTGCCCTGGAATCGAAATCAGATTCGTGCTTTCCACCCCATCGCTTTGCATTTGCACCGTAACGTGTGTCACTAAAGGAATGCGCCGCTGGGCATACAGCTCGCTCAGAAACGGGTCTTGCCCATCGTCGGCCCACTTGAGCAAAAACTGGGTCACGGTGCTGGCCAGCGGCACCTTCAATGCGTAACCGTGGGTGATCTTGAGTTTGAGTACGTTCGCATCCTGCAGGTTTTGCCCCGATTTGCTTTTGACAGCCTGGCGGCTGCGCAGTCCAAGGTTGGCGTTGGGAATCGCTC
>NZ_JBHSEW010000025.1:0-5539 GCF_042654765.1 Comamonas nitrativorans
ATAAGAGCCTGACGATGACCTACTTTCACACGGGAACCCGCACTATCATCGGCGCAGACCTGTTTCACTGTCCTGTTCGGGATGGGAAGGAGTGGTTCCAGGTCGCTATGGTCATCAGGCATAAACTTTGCTGCGGTGGCTTGTTGCTTTGGGCCACCGCAAAATTCATAAAGTCGTCTGTGTATCAGCGTTTTTGTCTGTAATTCGATTGCGCCTTGCGAATTCTTCTTCGCCTTCTTCTGGCATAAGTCTTTGCTTTTTTGACTTTCCATCAAAGTTATAGGGTCAAGCCGCACGGGCAATTAGTACTGGTTAGCTCAATGCATTGCTGCACTTGCACACCCAGCCTATCAACGTCGTGGTCTACAACGACCCTTCAGGGGGCTCAAGGCCCCGGCAGATCTTATCTTGAAACGAGTTTCGCGCTTAGATGCTTTCAGCGCTTATCTCTTCCACACGTAGCTACCCTGCGATGCCACTGGCGTGACAACAGGTACACCAGAGGTGTGTCCACTCCGGTCCTCTCGTACTAGGAGCAGGCTTCCTCAAATCTGCAGCGCCCACGGAAGATAGGGACAAAACTGTCTCACGACGTTTTAAACCCAGCTCACGTACCTCTTTAAATGGCGAACAGCCATACCCTTGGGACCGACTACAGCCCCAGGATGAGATGAGCCGACATCGAGGTGCCAAACACCGCCGTCGATATGAACTCTTGGGCGGTATCAGCCTGTTATCCCCAGAGTACCTTTTATCCGTTGAGCGATGGCCCTTCCATACAGAACCACCGGATCACTATGTCCTGCTTTCGCATCTGCTTGACTTGTCAGTCTCGCAGTTAAGCACGCTTATGCCATTGCACTATCGTCACGATGTCCGACCGTAACTAGCGTACCTTCGAACTCCTCCGTTACGCTTTGGGAGGAGACCGCCCCAGTCAAACTGCCTACCATGCACTGTCCCCGATCCCGATTAGGGATCCAGGTTAGAACCTCAAACACACCAGGGTGGTATTTCAACGTTGGCTCCAAGCGAACTAGCATCCGCTCTTCAAAGCCTCCCACCTATCCTACACAAGTCTATTCAAAGTCCCATACAAAGCTACAGTAAAGGTTCATGGGGTCTTTCCGTCTTTCCGCGGGTAGATTGCATCATCACAAACATTTCAACTTCGCTGAGTCTGCGGAGGAGACAGCGTGGCCATCGTTACGCCATTCGTGCAGGTCGGAACTTACCCGACAAGGAATTTCGCTACCTTAGGACCGTTATAGTTACGGCCGCCGTTTACTGGGACTTCGATCAAGAGCTTGCACCCCATCAATTAATCTTCCAGCACCGGGCAGGCGTCACACCCTATACGTCCACTTTCGTGTTTGCAGAGTGCTGTGTTTTTATTAAACAGTCGCAGCCACCGATTTTTTGCAACCCCTTTGGGCTCCCTTTGTTCAAGTTCACCTACTGAGGGCATACCTTCTCCCGAAGTTACGGTATCAATTTGCCGAGTTCCTTCTCCGCAGTTCTCTCAAGCGCCTTAGAATACTCATCTCGCGCACCAGTGTCGGTTTGCGGTACGGTCGTCAATAGCTGAAGCTTAGTGGCTTTTCCTGGAAGCTGGGTATCACTCACTTCAGGTGCATGCACCCTCGTTATCACGCCTCATCTAAGATCTCCGGATTTGCCTAAAGACCACGACTACACGCTTGAACTGCCTATTCCAACAGACAGCTGAGCTAACCTTCTTCGTCCCCACATCGCACTATTGAGCGGTACAGGAATATTGACCTGTTTCCCATCAGTTACGCATCTCTGCCTCACCTTAGGGGCCGACTCACCCTACGCCGATGAACGTTGCGTAGGAAACCTTGCGCTTACGGCGAGGGGGCTTTTCACCCCCTTTAACGCTACTCATGTCAGCATTCGCACTTCTGATACCTCCAGCATCCGTTACCAGACACCTTCTCAGGCTTACAGAACGCTCTCCTACCACGCACACTAAAAATGTGCATCCGCAGCTTCGGTAACTGGCTTAGCCCCGTTACATCTTCCGCGCAGGACGACTCGATCAGTGAGCTATTACGCTTTCTTTAAATGATGGCTGCTTCTAAGCCAACATCCTGACTGTTTTAGCCTTCCCACTTCGTTTCCCACTTAGCCAATTTTAGGGACCTTAGCTGGCGGTCTGGGTTGTTTCCCTCTTGAGTCCGGACGTTAGCACCCGGTGCTCTGTCTCCCAAGCTGTACTCTGCGGTATTCGGAGTTTGCCTAGGGTTGGTAAGTCGCCATGACCCCCTAGCCTAAACAGTGCTCTACCCCCGCAGGTAATACTTGAGGCACTACCTAAATAGTTTTCGGAGAGAACCAGCTATTTCCAAGTTTGTTTAGCCTTTCACCCCTATCCACAGCTCATCCGCTAATTTTGCAACACTAGTCGGTTCGGACCTCCAGTACCTGTTACAGCACCTTCATCCTGGCCATGGATAGATCACTTGGTTTCGGGTCTACACCCAGCGACTAAAGACGCCCTATTCGGACTCGATTTCTCTACGCCTGCCCTATTCGGTTAAGCTTGCCACTGAATGTAAGTCGCTGACCCATTATACAAAAGGTACGCAGTCACCCCTTTCGAGGCTCCTACTTTTTGTAAGCATACGGTTTCAGGATCTATTTCACTCCCCTCCCGGGGTTCTTTTCGCCTTTCCCTCACGGTACTGGTTCACTATCGGTCGATGATGAGTATTTAGCCTTGGAGGATGGTCCCCCCATATTCAGACAGGGTTTCTCGTGCCCCGCCCTACTTGTCTCTAGCCTAGTACCACCAGTCAATTTTCACATACGGGGCTATCACCCACTATGGCCGGTTTTTCCACACCGTTTTGTTAATTGTCTGACTATCACTAGAAGGCTCTTCCAATTTCGCTCGCCACTACTTTCGGAATCTCGGTTGATGTCTTTTCCTCTGGGTACTTAGATGTTTCAGTTCTCCAGGTTCGCTTCCATATCCTATGTATTCAGATATGGATACCCTTGCGGGTGGGTTTCCCCATTCAGAGACCTCCGGATCAAAGCTTATTTGCCAGCTCCCCGAAGCTTTTCGCAGGCTATCACGTCTTTCGTCGCCTATCATCGCCAAGGCATCCACCATATGCTCTTAGTCACTTGACCCTATAACTTTGATTTCTCCAAACAAAAATCGGGAGAATTCATCGCCAAAGTCAAAGACTGGTAAGGTCTTGCACCTTACGCGTTATGCCGTAATGCGATTTTGTATCTTCGATATTGCTATCTCAAGAACTACTTTCGTCATTACTGAATTCAAAGTTGAATTCGTTTTGACGCAATCAAATTTACATTGCTGTGGCACGGTCACTTTTTACAGTGTTTCCACAGCAACGCTGATTCGACTCTATGAATTTTTAAAGAACAGCCTATTGGATAAATCCAATACATAAGCACTCTTTGCAAGAGTGCTTATGTATTGGCAAGCCGAGTATTCTAACACCTAACCGCTTTGCTTTTTTGCAATCTTCAGTGTTTACCCGGTATTTGGTGGAGGATGACGGGATCGAACCGACGACCCCCTGCTTGCAAAGCAGGTGCTCTCCCAGCTGAGCTAATCCCCCATCAACGGCCTGTGCACATTGCTGTGCACAGCCAGTTGCTGCTTGTTTCGCATTGGAAGTTTGGTGGGTCTAGTTGGGCTCGAACCAACGACCCCCGCCTTATCAAGACGGTGCTCTAACCAGCTGAGCTACAGACCCCAACCATCAAACCTTTTGGTCTTCGATGGGTCATCCAACAACCGATAAGTGTGGGTATTCAGTAGCAAACAGTCGTTTGCATTTTCCAGAAAGGAGGTGATCCAGCCGCACCTTCCGATACGGCTACCTTGTTACGACTTCACCCCAGTCACGAACCCCGCCGTGGTAAGCGCCCTCCTTGCGGTTAGGCTACCTACTTCTGGCGAGACCCGCTCCCATGGTGTGACGGGCGGTGTGTACAAGACCCGGGAACGTATTCACCGTGACATGCTGATCCACGATTACTAGCGATTCCGACTTCACGCAGTCGAGTTGCAGACTGCGATCCGGACTACGACCGGCTTTATGGGATTGGCTCCACCTCGCGGCTTCGCGACCCTTTGTACCGGCCATTGTATGACGTTTCTAGCCCCACCTATAAGGGCCATGAGGACTTGACGTCATCCCCACCTTCCTCCGGTTTGTCACCGGCAGTCCCATTAGAGTGCCCTTTCGTAGCAACTAATGGCAAGGGTTGCGCTCGTTGCGGGACTTAACCCAACATCTCACGACACGAGCTGACGACAGCCATGCAGCACCTGTGTTACGGCTCTCTTTCGAGCACTCCTCTATCTCTAAAGGATTCCGTACATGTCAAAGGTGGGTAAGGTTTTTCGCGTTGCATCGAATTAAAGAACATCATCCACCGCTTGTGCGGGTCCCCGTCAATTCCTTTGAGTTTTAACCTTGCGGCCGTACTCCCCAGGCGGTCAACTTCACGCGTTAGCTTCGTTACTGAAGAAATAAATCCCCAACAACCAGTTGACATCGTTTAGGGCGTGGACTACCAGGGTATCTAATCCTGTTTGCTCCCCACGCTTTCGTGCATGAGCGTCAGTGCAGGCCCAGGGGATTGCCTTCGCCATCGGTGTTCCTCCGCATATCTACGCATTTCACTGCTACACGCGGAATTCCATCCCCCTCTGCCGCACTCCAGCCTTGCAGTCACAATGGCAGTTCCCAGGTTGAGCCCGGGGATTTCACCACTGTCTTACAAAACCGCCTGCGCACGCTTTACGCCCAGTAATTCCGATTAACGCTTGCACCCTACGTATTACCGCGGCTGCTGGCACGTAGTTAGCCGGTGCTTATTCTTACGGTACCGTCATCACCCCCCTGTATTAGAGAGAGGCTTTTCGTTCCGTACAAAAGCAGTTTACAACCCGAAGGCCTTCATCCTGCACGCGGCATTGCTGGATCAGGCTTGCGCCCATTGTCCAAAATTCCCCACTGCTGCCTCCCGTAGGAGTCTGGGCCGTGTCTCAGTCCCAGTGTGGCTGATCGTCCTCTCAGACCAGCTACAGATCGTCGGCTTGGTAAGCTTTTATCCCACCAACTACCTAATCTGCCATCGGCCGCTCCAGTAGCACAAGGCCCTAAGGTCCCCTGCTTTCATCCATAGATCTCATGCGGTATTAGCCACTCTTTCGAGTAGTTATCCCCCACTACTAGGCACGTTCCGATGTATTACTCACCCGTTCGCCACTCGCCACCAGACCGAAGTCCGTGCTGCCGTTCGACTTGCATGTGTAAGGCATGCCGCCAGCGTTCAATCTGAGCCAGGATCAAACTCTACAGTTCGATCTTAAAATTTAAAGTCTTACGACTTCGCTCAAAACGGAATTGAAGTGAACTTCACTTCATATTCACATGAGCATTCAATGGCAAACTTCTATCCACCACCAAATACCCACGCTTATCGGCTGTATCTTGTTAAAGATCACAAACAGAAGTCTTTCAAC
>NZ_JBHSEW010000026.1:0-1644 GCF_042654765.1 Comamonas nitrativorans
GGTGCTGCGTCGAACGCTGCGCAACAGCGGCTCGATCTCGGCAAATTTCTCTCGACTGATGTCGCTTGGGTACGGCTTTCTTTTCACCCAAGGATTGTCGGGGGCAAAAAGATCGTAAACACGTTCTTAGCCTTTTTGGCTTCTAGCGCTTACTGGGTAAGCGCTGGCAGCTCTGCTTTTTAATTTTCATTTTCCAGGGTGCCATCCCGCTACCGGGCATGGCACCCATGGCTGTTGCTTTCAGGCATCGCCAAGATGCAGTGCGATCTTCCCGAAATGCCGGCCTGATTCCAGACGGTTCAGCGCCGTATGCACATCGCCCAGGGCAAAGCGGCTGTCGATGACGGGCCGCAGGCCGGTGCGCTGCACGAAATGGAGCAGGTCGCGAAATTCGCCCAGGTTGCCCAGGCTGGAGCCGAAGATCTGCAACTGGCGCACGAACAGGCGGCGCAGGTCGGCACCGGGCTGGTCGCCCGTGGTGGCGCCGCAGGTGACCAGGCGGCCACCGCGCACCAGCGATTTCAGGGCCGAAGGCCAGACGGCTTCCCCCACGTTTTCCAGCACCACATCCACGCCCCGTCCGCCGGTCAGGGACAGCACCTCTTTGGCAACGTCCTGCGTCCGGCTGTTGATGCCATGGGCGGCGCCCAGCAGGCGTGCCCGCTCCAGCTTGCCGTCCTCGCGGGAGGTGACGATGACCCGTGCGCCGATGGCCTGCGCCAGTTGCAGCCCGGCCAGCGAGACGCCGCCGCCGATGCCGAAGATCAGCACCGTCTCCCAGGGTTGCAGACGCGCTCTGGAAAACAGCATCCGCCAGGCCGTCAGGTGGTTGACGCCCAGGGCGGCGGCCTCGGCCCAGTCCAGGTGCGCGGGTTTGGGAAACAGTTGCGCGGCGGGCACCTGCACCCACTGGGCAAAGGTGCCGTCCCGATGCTCCCCCAGGAACTGGATGCGGGCGCACAGGGCGCTGTCGCCCCCCTGGCAGAACTCGCAGCGGCCGCAGGCCACGCCGGGGTGAATGACCACTTCCTGCCCGGGGCGCAGCAGCGGGTCGTCGCTGTCGCATTCCTCCACGATGCCTGCGCCGTCCAGGCCCAAGGTTTGCGGTAGCCGGTGGGTGATGCCGGCACCACTGTTGCGCATGTACAAATCCACTTGGTTGAGGGTTGCGGCCTGCATGCGTACGCGCACCTGGCCGGGTGCGCGTGCGGGCAGGCTGCGCTCCCCCACCTGTACCACGTCGTTGCCGCCGTGGCCGGTGATGAAGGCGGCCTGCATGGCGTCAGAACGCGTGGCGCAAACCGACCATCAGGCCGGTTTGATTGCGTCCGGCCAGGGGCGCCAGGGCCGTGTTGCTGGCACCTACCGAGGGCGAGAACCGGGCCTTGCCATCGTTGCGCATGAAGCCCACCGTGGTGTAGGCGGCAGTGCGCCTGGAGAAGGCATAGGTGCCGCGCAGCACCAGCATCTGGGCACCGTCGGCGCTGTTTTTGTAATCGAAGCCGTAGTACTGGGCTTCCAGCGTCACGGCGGTGGTCAGGGGGTGGGACACGCCCAGCGACCACAGGGTGCTTTTGCGTTGGGCCTGGACGGCGGCTTCGTTCCTGCGCTGCATGTAGTTGGCGGCCAGCTTGGTCTTGCCCA
>NZ_JBHSEW010000027.1:0-1219 GCF_042654765.1 Comamonas nitrativorans
TGCAACATCTGCGCCCGCACCTGCCGGTAATGCGCCAGCGCAGCGCTGAAAGTGTCCGCCGGCCCTGTCCCGGTCAACACCCCCAGCTTGCCCCAGGCCTGGTCCAGCAGAGCATCCAGCTCGCCAATGCGCCCCACCGCCGCCTGGGCCTCGGACCAGGCATCGGCATTCATGATCAGGATGTTGCACGCCCGCATTTCCTCCACGCAGTCGCCGATCACTTCCAGTGCCTTGCGCCTTGGCTGCAAGGCCGCCGTCTCGCGCTTGAGCTGGCCGACCATGCCTTGCACGGTGCGTACCTGGGCGTTGCTTTTGCCGATCCATTCCACCGATTCCCGGGCCGCTTGCGACAATGTTTGGGTTTGCTGCACCAGGCGTTCGCCCCAGTGGGTTTGCGCCTGCACGGCCTGGGCCATGCCGCTGGTGGCGGCCAGAGCCTGTTCGGCCCGGGCGCGGATGTCGACCAGGGCGTGGCTGGTCTGCTGGGTGCGGGCAACCCCGCCGTCCATGCCTTGCAGCACGGTTTGCAGGAACTGGTCGGCGGCCCGGGTGCTGCTGGTGATGCCGACGATCATGTGCTGGATTTGCTGGGTGGCTTCGCTGGTGCGGGCGGCCAGTTTGCGCACTTCGTCGGCAACGACGGCAAAGCCTCGGCCCTGTTCGCCGGCACGCGCCGCTTCCACGGCGGCGTTCAGCGAGAGCAGGTGCGTCTGCATGGCGACGTTCTTGATCATGGACAGGATGCCGTCGATGGCTTCGGTGTGCTGGCGCACTTCGCCAAAACGGGCATCCAGGCCGTGGGCGGAGCTGCCCAGGGCGGTGATCTGCTCGGCCGTTTCACGCAGCAGGCGGTCGCCGTCCAGGGCCAGTTCGTACATGGACTGCACTTGCTGGCGCGAGACATCGGCCGATTGCACCACGGTGGCCACGCTTTGCGAGAGGCCCTGCACGCTCTCGTCGAGGGCTTGCAGGCTCTCTGTCTGGGTGCGCGAGAAGGCGACGACCCGGGTGAAGGAGGAGAGCATGCTGGCGTTGTTGACGATCACGTCCAGCGCGTGCTGGTCGATCTGCGCCAGCACGGCCTGGCGGGAAAGGCCCCGGCTGCGGCCGCGCCAGCGCCCTCTCCACGCCACCAGGGCGGCGCCGCACAGCACGCCCAGCGCAAAGCCCAGGCCTGCGCCGGGATTCCACCATGTCAGCATGTCCATTGCGTCACTCC
>NZ_JBHSEW010000028.1:0-968 GCF_042654765.1 Comamonas nitrativorans
CTTCGGCCGCCGACTCAAGACGCTCAAGGGCCTGACACCTTACGAATTCATCTGCAAGCAGTGGACAGATGAGCCCGAACGCTTCACGATCAATCCTATCCATCAAATGCCGGGACTGAACATCTTAGGCGGTAGGGCCAGCGCTTGTCTTCGTAGTGGTAGTGGCGTTGGGTTTGGTCAGGGCCGGTGACGCCCAGCAGGTTGATGCGGCTGCCGTCCGCTTACAGCACCTGCACGGTGCTGCCGACTTCGTACAGTTCGGTTTCGTAGCTCAGACGCCAACCCGCGCCCAGCAGGCCCAGTTCGCCGGGCAGGGCTGGCATGTGCAGCTGGGGTCGCAGGTGCCGCTGCCGCCCAGGCCGGGAACGCCCGGGATTTGCCCAAGGACTGAGAAGCTGGCCAGGAGGGAGAAGAACGCCAACTGACATAAAAGGAAAGATCCAAAGGTGCGGAGCATCACGATCAAGGTACTGAACAAACCGGGCCATCCTCATCCAAGGGGGTGCAATTGATGTCGCCAGGCGGGCATTCCAGCAACGGAGGGTTTTCACCGCCAGAACCCGGAGGAATGCTGGGGTCAACGATGGTGGTGCAGCCGACGGTGACGCACTCGGGCGGCGCCTTGCCAGGAGGCTCAAGAAAACCAGGGTCCACCGGATGCCCGCCATTGCCTTGCCCTGGAATCGAAATCAGATTCGCGCTTTCCACCCCATCGCTTTGCATTTGCACCGTAACGTGTGTCACCAAAGGAATGCGCCGCTGGGCATACAACCCGCTGATGAAAGGATCTTTGCCATCGTCGGCCCACTTGAGCAAAAACTGGGTCACGGTGCTGGCCAGTGGCACCTTCAATGCGTAACCGTGGGTGATCTTGAGTTTGAGTACGTTCGCATCCTGCAGGTTTTGCCCCGATTTGCTTTTGACAGCCTGGCGGCTGCGCAGTCCAAGGTTGGCGTTGGGAATCGCTC
>NZ_JBHSEW010000029.1:0-885 GCF_042654765.1 Comamonas nitrativorans
TGTTTGATCCCAGGTTTTAATGGTGCAATCTTTTCCCTTGAATGGAAGGAAGCGCTATGGGCCAGGTTCTGCACGGGAGCGCCAGGACGACGGAGGCAATCCGTCGAACAATACAAAATAGTCAAGAGAGCTTGAGATCACTCTCGCAGCGCTACGGCATCAACCAGAAGACGGTGGCCAAGTGGAAGAAGCGGACCTCGGTGGCTGATCTGCCCACAGGGCCGAAGACGCCTTCATCTACCGTTCTTTCAGTCGAGGAGGAAGCCGCCATCGTAGCTTTTCGCAGGCACACCCTGCTGCCGCTGGATGACTGCCTCTACGCTTTGCAGCCAACTCTGCCGCACCTCACGCGCTCCTCCTTGCATCGCTGTCTGCAGCGTCACGGTATCTCCCGGTTGCCCGAAGTCGAAGGCGACAAGCCGCTTAAGAAGCGGTTCAAGAGTTACCCCATTGGCTACTTCCACATCGACATCGCAGAGGTGCAAACGGCCGAGGGCAAGCTCTATCTCTTCGTGGCGATCGACCGAACCTCGAAGTTCGCCTTCACCGAACTTCACGCCAAGGCCGGCAAGATGGTGGCTGCGCAGTTCCTGCGAAACCTGATCAAGGCTGTGCCCTACACCCTTCACACGGTGCTGACCGATAACGGGATCCAGTTCACGAACCGAGCCCGTGATCGGTACGCTTTCGAGCACATCTTCGGGCGGGTCTGCGTCGAACATGGCATCGAGCATCGCCTGACCAAGATCAAGCACCCGTGGACTAATGGACAGGTCGAGCGGATGAACAGAACCATCAAGGAAGCCACCGTCAAGCGATTCCACTACGACGACCATGCACAGCTACGCCGACACCTGTGCGACTTCATTGACGCCTACAACTTCG
>NZ_JBHSEW010000030.1:0-836 GCF_042654765.1 Comamonas nitrativorans
ACAAGCCTGACCACCACTTTGCTCCTGTGTGCCGGGTCCATCGCCTCGGCCCAGGCCCAGAACGTCACCCTCTACGGCCTGGTGGACACCGGCGTGGAACGCCTGGACAACACCAGCACCGGCGGCAGCATCACCCGGATGCCCAGCATTGCCGGCTCTGCCGCCTCGCGCTGGGGGCTGCGCGGCAGCGAAGACCTGGGCAACGGCCTGAAAGCCGTGTTCACGCTGGAATCCGGCTTCGGCCTGGATACGGGCGAAACCCAGCAAGGGGGCCGCGCCTTTGGCCGCCAGGCGTTTGTCGGCCTCTCCGGCCAATGGGGCACGCTGTCCCTGGGCCGCCAGTATTCGATGCTGTTCCCCGGCGCAGCCAATACCGACATCTTCCTGGCGCAGATTTACGGCGCCGGCGCGTTCGACACCTATCTGGCCGGCCCGCGCCTGGACAATTCCATTGCCTATCTGGGCAAATTCGGCAGTGTCACCGCTGGTGTGCTCTACAGCCTGGGCAAGGATGCGCAAAACTGCGCTGGCGAAAGCAGCAACAGCAGCGAATGCCGCTCCTGGTCTGCCGTGCTGAAGTACGACGCGCCCACCTGGGGCGTAGGCACCTGGGTCGATGAGCAGAACGGACGCGACAACCGCCCTGCCGGTGGCGCCGACCTGAGCGACAAGTCCGACCGCCGCCTGGCGCTGAACGGCTACGTCATGCTGGGCAAGACCAAGCTGGCCGCCAACTACATGCAGCGCAGGAACGAAGCCGCCGTCCAGGCCCAACGCAAAAGCACCCTGTGGTCGCTGGGCGTGTCCCACCCCCTGACCACCGCCGTGACGCTGGA
>NZ_JBHSEW010000031.1:0-760 GCF_042654765.1 Comamonas nitrativorans
TAGAGCCTGTTATGAACTTTGCTGTGTGAGCGCGAAGCCGCAGGTAGAGTTTGCGGATGCGCCGCAAGCCCTACCCGACGGACGTCAGCGATGAAGAATGGAGTTTCGCTGCGCCCTACCTGACCCTGATGGACCAGCACGCTCCACAGCGTGAGCACGATCTGCGCGAGGTCTTCAACGCCCTGCGCTGGCTGGTGCGTGCGGGAGCGCCCTGGCGGATGCTGCCCAACGATCTGCCGCCTTGGGAAGCGGTGTATCAGCAGAGCCGCCGCTGGCTGGATGCAGGCTGCTTCGAAGCGATGGTCTCGGATCTACGCTCCATCATTCGCGTGGCGCAAGGTCGCCAGGGCCAGCCCAGCGCCGTGGTGATGGATGGGCGCACGTTGCAATCGAGCTGCGAGAGCGGCCCGCGTGCTGGCTACGATGGCTACAAACGCAAGCGTGGCAGCAAGGTCCACATGGCTGTGGACACCCTAGGACACCTCCTGACGGTGCATGTCACGCCAGCCGACGAGCAAGAGCGTGCTCAGGTGCAGCGCCTGTGCGAAGACGTGCAGCAGGCCACGGGCCACACAGTGCAACTGGCCTGGGCTGATCAGGGATACACGGGTGAAGCTGCATCCAAGGCGGCGCAGGATAACGGGATTGACCTGCAGATTGTGAAGCTGCCCGAAGCGAAAAAAGGCTTTGTGCTGCTGCCCCGGCGCTGGGTGGTGGAGCGCAGCTTCGGCTGGCTGGCGAGGTTCCGCAGGCTCTCGCG
>NZ_JBHSEW010000032.1:0-555 GCF_042654765.1 Comamonas nitrativorans
GTTTGTTCAGCGAACGGGTTAAGAACTGAATGTTGTTGCGAACGATGTTGAACTTTGCTTCTATTGGCGTAATGACTTTTGCAGGAACCTTCTTTCGCTTGCGGTAAGAAAGGTTCATTGGTAATATCGTTCCAGGCTGAAAGAAAAAGTTCAAGGGGTAAGATGTTGCCTTTGAAATGGAATCCAAGATAATTTCACTTACCCCAAGCTCCCCATGCTCAATCTTAGAGATGAATGCCTTTTGGGTATTGATTCTTTCTGCCAAGTCTTGTTGGGTATATCCTCTTGCCTCTCTTGCCAACGTCACCATTGTCGGATTAAAGTGTTCCATAGTATTTGCTAATTAATTTAGCAATACAAACATAAAAACTAAGTTTTGTAAAAGCAAAAAAAAAGTTTCCACATAAGTTTACTCTTTTCAGAAAGGCATTAAAATTCAATTTGTTGCTTGATAAAAAATTTAGCAAATTTGCTGTAGCAACCGCTAAAGTTATCTTCGATAAAGATTCCTTTAATCGTTAGCAGGTTAATCTCGTTTTGGCTGTCAAAATAAAC
>NZ_JBHSEW010000033.1:0-514 GCF_042654765.1 Comamonas nitrativorans
CACCCAGGATGTCCTTGACGCCTTGCGCAAAGGGTACGCCTGTGTAACCGCTGTCCGCCAGCACGCTTTGCACCCGCCCCAGCGAGTGTTTGCAGCGCTTGAATGCCGCAAGCGCTCCTTTGCGATCCGTCACTTCGGCTGTGGTTACCGCCACGGCATGGGGTAGCCCCTGGGTGTCCACCGCAACGTGCCGCTTGATACCCGAGATTTTCTTGCCTGCGTCATACCCCTTGAAGCCCGCTGTGTCAGCGTTCTTGACGCTCTGCGCGTCCACGATCAAGAACGTGCTGCAGGCGTTGCGCCCCAGTCTCGCGCGGGCCGCGCCAACCTGTTTTTTTTAAAGCCTGCTCCAGCACGCTCACTCCGTGCTGGTCAGGCTCGCTCCATTTGCGCCAGTACGCATAGACGTTGTGCCACTTGGGAAACTGCGGTGGCAGATAGCGCCACTGACAACCCGTGCGCAGCAGGTACAGCACTGCACAGAACACCTCGTACAGATCGAGCTTGATCGGTT